>DAOWEV010000091.1 GCA_030638325.1 Bacteroidales bacterium | reverse complement strand
CGGATTTAATGTTTTTATTATCCTCTTGATTCTGGCTTGTCCAGGTTAGGAATTAGGAATTGAAACCGCTATGCGGGAATTGAATTTCGACAACATCCAATTTAAACAACATGTTGATAAGTTTTGCGAATTAAGTGCCTAGTTATGAATGGTGGATATTTTTAATCTATGATCCCACAGCGTGTATGATCTGGTCTTCATCAATCAGGTTCATGCAGTCGAAATGCTTTTTTGGGCATTTATCAAACCCGATCTTGCTGCAGGGGCGGCATGAGAGGCCCTCTACCTGAATGATCTTTACCACTCCTTTATGTTGAGGAATATAGGGATACATACCGAAATCCGGGACGGTATTCCCCCAGATTGAAATGATATCTTTATCAAATGCTGCCGCGATGTGCATCAGGCCCGTATCGTGGGTGATCACTTTATCAGCTATTTTTAATACAGCCGCCGACTGGTTAATATTATACAGGCCACATGCATTGAATACATGTTCACCTGACAGGTCGCTGATCCGTTCACCCCTGCCGGCATCCTCCTTACCACCCATCAACACAACCGGCCGGGGTATTTTACGGCAAATGGAAATGATCTTGTCTTCGGGCAGGCATTTGGTATAATGCTTACCTCCTATCACAAAAACAACAAAAGAGTCGTGAAATTCACCGGGCAGTTCATTCCTGCCGACCAGGTCTTCTTCCGGAATGAAATAATCCAGCCCTTGCTTATCATTTTTAATATTCAATTTGGCTGTTGCTTCAAAGTACCTGTCAACCACATGTTTACCTGGCAATCTATGGATCTTCAAATTTACCAGCAGCCATTTCTGAAAATTCACTTTAGGAAATGTGGATGCCGGGCGCCTCAGTCTCATCCTCACTCCCACCGACCTGAAATTCCCATGGAGGTCTACAATATGATCGAAGTGTTCTTGCTTTAATTCAGGAACGACCTCAGAAATTCCATTTCTGATAAAATGCAATTTATCGATAAACGGGTTCTCTTTCAGGATTGGAACGAATTGCTCTTTGGTAAGGTAATGGATCTCTGCACCGGGCAATTGGTTTTTCAGGCATCTTACAACCGGGGTAGTCAAAACGATATCACCGATGGAACTAAAACGTATGACCAGTATTTTTTTCAAACTTATTTTTTTACAAAATTAAAAATCCTCCTTAATTTTGCACCATGAAAATTATTGATACTCACACTCATCTTTATCTTGAGGCATTTAATGATGACCGGAATGCGGTTGTGGAGCGGGCTATTGCAAACGGTGTCAGGTATATGCTGTTGCCCAATATCGACAAAGATACTGTTGGTGCGATGCTGGATCTTTGTGCTGATTTTCCTGAAAACTGTTTTCCCATGATGGGACTCCATCCTACATCTGTAAAACAAAACTTCCGGGAGCACCTGGATAAAGTGGAGTATTGGCTGGAAAAAGAAAAATTCACAGCCATTGGTGAAACAGGCATTGATCTGTACTGGGACAAAACATACCAAAAAGAACAGGGGATCGCTTTTCGGCGACAAATTGAGCTGGCGATAAAATATGACCTGCCGCTGGTTATCCATGCCAGGAATTCATTTACAGAGATCTTCAAGGTTCTTGAGGATGTTTACGAGCCGGGCCTGAAAGGGGTTTTCCATTGCTTCACAGGCAATCAGAAGCAGTCAGAAAAGATTTTAGGCTGGGGGTTTAAGCTCGGCATAGGAGGTGTTGTGACATTTAAGAATTCCGGGTTGGATAAAGTTGTAAAGGATATGGACCTGCAGCATATGATACTGGAAACGGATTCACCTTACCTGAGCCCGGTGCCATTCCGTGGAAAAAGAAATGAAAGTGCCTATACCAGGATCGTAGCTGAGAAACTCGCAGAAATAAAAGGATTGAACACAGAAGAGGTGGCAGAGGCAACCACAAGGAATGCTATGGAGCTTTTTAAAATCGCATAACGCATTACAGTAGAGACGCAAAATTTTGCGTCTCTACCGCAATAATTCATAAATTTAAACATTTTCAATGTGAATTAATTTATCATTGAACCAAATGGAACATTCATCAATATTAATAATTTATACAGGCGGAACCATCGGCATGGTCATTGACAAAGACTCCGGTGTCTTGCATCCATTGAACCTGGATGAACTTTATGATCAGATCCCGGTGCTGGAAACTTACGGTTCCGGTAATGCGATGGTTGAAAGCTGGTTTATTGAAAGCCTCAAAAAAGCAATTGATACAGGAATTATTATTCTGAACGTATCACAATGTATTTCCGGATCGGTAGAGATGGGCAAATACCAGACCAGTGTTAAACTCGGTGATACCGGTGTATTGAGTGGTTATGATATCAGTACTGAATCGGCTCTGGCCAAGATGATGTACCTGTTTGGAGAAGGCTTTTCGAATGATGAAGTAAAAAAGTTACTGCTTACCCCATTGAGGGGCGAAATGACAATCAGGCAAATATGAGGTTTTTTTATTTTGGCAGCAGAAATATAAATTTTTATGATGATATGTGCATTAAATAATTTTTATTACTTTAGCGGCCGGGTTTCGCGCCTGACAGAGACAGGCTAAACAACTAGACGGAGAGGTGGCCGAGCGGTCTAAGGCGCACGCCTGGAAAGCGTGTATTCCGTGTGAATCGGGATCAAGGGTTCGAATCCCTTTCTCTCCGCAGTTATTGTAAAAACAATTTAACCGTAAATTATTAATAAACAATTTCAGAAACCATGAAAAAATTAATTGCTTTTCTGACAATAGCTTTAATGCTGTCTTTCGGGATTTCATATGTTGCTTTTTCTCAGGAAACAACAGGAACGGATGACACCACAACAATAGTAAATGACACTCTTGCCGATACTACGGTTGTTGTTGCAGAAACCCCGGTAACGACTCTTGAAGAAGACGCTGAGGAAGTAAAGGGATTTCATCAGATTTTAAAAAAGTACTTTATTGAAGGTAATGCCGGATTTATGGGGATTGTACTGCTGACCCTCATTTTAGGCCTTGCTCTCAGCATTGAAAGGATCATCTATCTGAACCTTGCCACTACCAATACCAGGAAACTGCTCAACAAAGTTGAAACTTCACTGGAAACCGGTGGTGTGGATGCAGCGAGGGATGTATGTAAAAACACCAGTGGACCGGTGGCAAGCATCTTTTTCCAGGGCCTTACACGTTATGACGAAGGACTTGAAATAGTTGAAAAATCCATTGTATCTTACGGCAGTGTGCTGATGGGACGACTCGAAAGCGGCCTTTCGTGGATCTCTCTTTTCATCTCCATTGCGCCGATGCTTGGATTTATGGGAACCGTTATCGGTATGATCCAGGCCTTTGATAATATCGAAGCCCAGGGTGATATTTCACCGGCCGTTGTCGCAGGTGGTATAAAAGTTGCTTTGTTAACTACGGTATTCGGGTTAATCGTTGCTATCATCCTTCAAATATTCTACAATTATATTGTTTCGAAGGTCGATAGCCTGGTAAATGATATGGAAGACAGTACCATTTCGTTTGTTGATATCTTAGCAAAGTATAAAAAATAAAAATAATTAGTCATGACAGACAGAATATCCAAATTATTACAGTGGTTTCTGTACCTGTTGCTGGCTGTATCTGCAATACTAACAGTTCTGTTTTATGTAGATTCAGACAGTAACACTGATGTATATATATACTGGAGCTATGTGCTTCTTGGGATCACGGTTGTGGTCACCATTGTTGCATCACTTGCCGGCATGCTGCTCAAACCCAAAAGTGCGGTTAAAATCTTAATCCTGGCCGGGATCATGGTCGTGATAGGAATTGTATCATATTCCATGTCAGGGAATGAATTCAGTGCAATATGGCTTGAACAAAAGGATGTTACAGTAGCGACTTCCAGAATCGTCGGGGCCGGGCTTTTCTTTTCCTATTTCCTGGCCGCTCTTGCAGTTCTGGCTATTGTTGTTGCATCCATAGCAAGAATTTTTAAATAATAAACACATTTACTGATGAGAAGGTCACTCCAAGAAATAAATGCGGGGTCAATGGCAGACATTGCTTTCCTGCTTCTGATCTTCTTCCTGGTAACTACTACCATGGACGTGGATACCGGCATCGCAAGAAGACTTCCTCCTCCTGTGGAGTCTCCGGACCAGGAAATGGATATCAGGGAAAGAAACATCTTCAAAGTATTGGTCAATAGTGCCGACCGCCTTTTGGTGGAAGGTAAAGAAACCGATATCAGAGACCTGAAGGATAAAACCAAGCTTTTCTTTTTAAATCCTTACAATGATCCTGACCTGCCGGAAAAAAGAACGGAAACCATTGAACTTCTTGGCGAGATTGACGTCTCCAAAGGGGTAGTTTCCTTAAAGAACGACAGGGGGACTTCTTATCAAATGTATATAAAAGTTCAGAATGAACTGACGAAAGCATTCAGGGAAATGCGGGATGAGATGTCAGCTATGTATTTTGGAGTGAGGTTCCGTCAGCTTGTTGATGAAAAGAAGATCCGGGCTATCCAGAAAGCAATACCTATTGCTATCTCAGAAGCCGAACCTGAAGATATTGGTAGGAAAAAGTAAAAAGTTATTTCATTATGGCTCGTTTTAAAAAGAAAAAAGGTACAGGGGTAACAAGAATAAATACATCGGCATTGCCGGATATCATTTTTATGCTCTTGTTCTTCTTCATGGTGGCAACCACCATGCGTGAAATTACCCCCCTGGTCAAAATAAGGGTTCCTGATGCAACTGAAGTTCAAAAGCTTGAAAAGAAATCACTTGTCAGCTATATTTATGTCGGACAACCGGTGAAAACAGCCCTCTATGGTACCGAATCCCGGATTCAGCTCAATGACTCTTTTGCAGAGGTGTCTGATATTCCGGAATACATTGCCAGGGAAAGGGAAGCACGTGATGAAGCAGACCGTAAATTCCTGACTACCTCTATCAAAGCCGACCAGATGACAAGGATGGGTATCATTACCGATATCAAACAGGAACTCCGAAAATCAGGCGCATTCAAAATAAACTATTCATCGCGGAAAGTTTCAAAGCTATAATAGCACGAAAAGAAATCTATTAGATATTATTCAAGGGCCTCTTCACGGGGCCCTTTTTTTTGTTTTCTTTTCACCTGCAAGGAATAAATAACCAGCATACTTGTTACCGTCAGCAGAAAACTACCGGCAATTATGATGGAGTTGTCAGAAGAGCCCAATGATTCAAAACTGATCTCAATCAATCCGATACTATCCAGCCAGGAAATCAGGACAGCCATGGCATTATTCATAAAATGAACGAAGATCGGCACCCATAAAGAACCTGTCCAGACATATAAATATCCAAGCAGAATACCCAGGGCGATCCTGGGGATTAACCCATAGAACTGAAGATGCAGAGCACTGAAAAGAATGGCCGATATCAACACGGCGAGATGGACATTTCCCGTCCATTCCCGGAAAAGCCTCAATATGATCCCACGGAAGATCAATTCTTCTCCAAAAGCAGCCAAAACAGCTATCATAAACAGGTTTAACAGAAGACCAGCCAGGCTTTTTGTGCCTAAAAATATTTCCGTCAGCTTTATTGCTTCGTCCTCTTTACGCCTGAACCAATCCTCGATCCCTGACAAAGCCTCCGGCAATGAGATAGCGTTATTTATATCTATTAACCAGTTTATGAAAGGCAATGCAAAAAATATCACCAGGAGCCCGGATATAAATATCCAAAATGAGGGTTTCCGGTCCAGTTTCAGATAAATCGCAACATTCCCCCTTGTGAGAAAAGCAAACAGGAAGGCAGGAACTATGAAAACACCTATCTGGTTGACCACCTGGAAATATTTTAGGGCGGCTATGCCAGAGAAGTCATCACTATCAAACACTCTGCTGACGGATTCCAGCATATCAAGACCAAAAATCGGGATAGCTATGACAAAACCGATCAGAAAAACCAGTAAAAATGATGCAATCATAATAATGATCAGGCTTAATATTTTAAGCGGTGGAGAAAAACTATTGAGCGGAGGTTCTTGCATCATAAAAATTTCGTTTTCACGCCGGAAGAAGCAAAAATAGTAATTTTGCAGAATATAAGTCCTCCACCGGGCCTCCCCAAAACGGGGATGGAAATCATGGGTGGGGCTGATGGCAAAAGCCGGTAAAGGCTGAGATATGATCAAGATCGGGCACATAGAGTTGGGTGAATTTCCCTTGTTACTGGCCCCCATGGAGGATGTCAGCGATCCCCCCTTTCGTTATTTATGTAAGCTCTTTGGGGCTGACCTGACCTATACAGAATTTATTTCTTCGGAAGGCTTGATCCGGGATGCCGCAAAAAGCGTGAAAAAACTGGATTTCACCGAATTTGAACGTCCTATAGGAATACAGATCGTCGGGTATAACATTGATTCGATGGTGAGGGCAGCCAAATATGCCGAAGAAGCGGATCCCGACCTGATCGATATCAACTTCGGGTGCCCTGTGAGAAAAGTGGTTTCCAAAGGCGCCGGGGCCGGCATTTTAAAGGATATCCCGAAAATGGTCAGGATGACCGAAGCTGTGGTGAAGGCCACCCGTAAACCTGTGACCGTAAAAACCCGCCTGGGCTGGGATGAAAACAGCAAAAATATTGTGGAGGTGGCCGCACAACTTCAGGATACAGGCATTGCTGCTCTGACCATACACGGCAGAACCCGTGCACAATTATACAAAGGCACAGCCGACTGGACACTGATCGGTGAGGTAAAAAACAATCCGCATATCACGATTCCCATCATCGGCAATGGAGATATCGATGGCCCCGTTAAAGCCATGGAAATGAAAAACAAGTACGGTGTTGACGGTATAATGATCGGCCGCGGAAGCTATGGCAACCCATGGATATTCAGGGATATAAAACACTTTATGGATACCGGAGAGCTATTCCCCCGCCCCGATATCTCAGAACGCGTGAAGGTCTGTATGATGCATCTTGAAAAATCGGTAAGCTGGAAAGGCGAAAGAACAGGAATACTTGAGATGCGAAAACATTATAGTGGTTATTTCAAAGGATATCCCAATTTCAAAGCTTTCAGAATACGGTTGATGAATGCTTTGACAGAACGTGATGTAATGGAGATCCTGGAGGAGATCAGGGGGACTTATGAGATATGAGAGTTGAGTTGCTTAGAGTTGAGATATGGAGTCCGAAGTCGGAAGTCGGGAGACCGAAGACGGGAGGAGTGAAGCGTAAATAATAAATAGTAAATTGACTAGAATGCTTTGAAGCGAAGCCGGTCATCAAAAAGATCCGTCAGGTCAATCCCTTCATTCAACTGATAAGCACGGATATTCAGTTTCCTGGCAGTTTCAATATTTTCGGGAGCATCGTCGATAAAGAGTGTTTCTTCCGGGTCCAGGTGATTTTCATCAAGAATTTTCAAAAAGATCTGAGGGTCCGGTTTTCGTAACCCCATCCTGAATGAGAAGTAAGCTTTTTCAAAAAGATCCTGGAGTTCCACTTTGAATTCCCGGCAACAATACTCCGTGTAATGATCATAATGGATCTGATTGGTATTGCTCAGCAAGAAAGTGCGGTAGTTTCTTTTCAGCTTTTCCAGCAGTATGAACCTCTCCGGACTTATCTCACCGATAACGGCATTCCAGGCCCTGTCAATTTCAAGGTCTGAGATATCACCTGTAATGAATTTACGAATCTCCTTCCTGAATTTTTCAGATGAAACAGCCCCTGTTTCAATACCCGTATAAATACCGGTATTTCTGAAGTGTTTATCAAGAGCGCTCAAATCATGAATGCCTGATTCCCAAAGCTTTTTCTTAATACTTTCCGGATCTACATCAATGATCACATTCCCGAAGTCGAAGATGATGTTTTTCATGAAATGCAAAAATACGATAAATTGAATTTAACCTGCTTAATTCAAAAATTCGAAGCACGAAAACCTAAATCCTAACCTGAACAAGCCAGAATCAAGAAGATAATTAAAATATTAAATCCGAAATCCTAATATCTAAATCCGAAACAATATCAAATATTCAAATTTTCAATTGTTTAAAATAGTTTATATCATTTAGGTTTAGTTCATTTGAATTTGTTTTCCCGATACCTATCGGGATTAGGGTTTGGGATTTAGGATTTCTGGTTTATCCAGGTTAGAGCTTAGGATTTCGGATTTGAACAAATGGTGAAGCCCTCAACGGAATAGCTATTGAAACATGTCCCCGCCAATAGGACATGGTTTCTTTCACCTAATAAAAAGTTATTTCCTTTGACGAAATTTGTATACTTTTATGTGCTTGATTTACATCCCTTTTTCGGGATGCAACGAATAATTCTTTACAATATTGATAATGCTGATTCATTATGGAAAACCATTTAAGGAATATACGCCTGGAAAAACTAATGGAGAGGGAAAAAGAGCTGAATTGTCTTTACACCATTGAAAGCCTGCTCATCAATGACGAAACTCCCCCTGATAAAGTCATGCAGGACCTTGCATATGCGATCCCTCCCGGATGGCAATATCCGTCGGTATGCGAATGTCGCATCACTTTTGAAGATAAATCATTTCAGACAGCAGATTTTATAGAAACGGAATATATGCAGTCGGCCGATATCATTGTAGGAGATCATGTCGCCGGAAAGATTGACATTGCTTACACACAATTGATCAGGCTGCACAGGGGAAGCGCTTTTCTGCCGGAGGAACAAAAGCTGCTGAACACCATTGCAGGCACGATAGGCCAAACCATATTCAGGAGGAAACTGAAATCAACATTGGATTATCTAAAAAGTACACGGGAGAAGAAAGGCCCGCAATACGATGAGGATATGGTGCTCAATCCGGATTCTGACCAGCACTGGAAATGGCGCTATGAAATTGTAAAGAAGATTGCCGAACATCTTGATCTTGACCGTTTTGGACTCAAAGGTATTTACCTTATCGGAAGTACCAAAAATGCGAATGCAGGACCCGGATCGGATATAGACATCCTCGCGCACTCGGACGGCAATAAGGAAAAGACGGATGATTTGAAACTTTGGATGCAGGGCTGGGGATTGTGCCTGAGCGAATTGAACTTCATCAAATCAGGATATGGCAGTCAGGATAGTCTCATCGACCTCCACATCATTACCGATGAGGACATTAAAAATAACGACAGCTATGCATGCCTTATCAATGCCGTTACAGACAGGGCCTGGCCAATAAAAGTAAAAAACTAAACCATCCGTTATGCCTCTTTGTTTTTTTGCCTCCGACTTGCACGGTGAACCGTCAAGATACCAAAAACTGATAGCGCAAATAAAAAAGGATAAGCCGGCTGTGGTATTGTTGGGAGGCGATCTTCTTCCCCACGGATTTGGCATAAAAACAGGCTTTGATGATTTTTTCAGGGATTTTCTGCTTTCAGGGTTTTTAAGCCTGAAAGAGAGTATGGGAAAAGATTACCCGCTTATCCTCCTCATTCTTGGCAATGATGATCCGAGGGTTAATGAAAAGAATTTCATCCGGGCCCAGGAATCCGGGGTCTGGACCTACCTGCATGAGAAGAAACACGAATTCGGGGGATTTACATTTTACGGATATGCGTATATCCCGCCAAGCCCTTTCATGCTCAAAGACTGGGAAAGATATGATGTTTCGAGGTATGCCGACCCGGGGTGCATTCATCCTGCTGAAGGATTTTTTTCTGTTGAGCCAGAAGAGGATATTGAATATCAGACTATTCAGGCAGACCTGGAGAAATTAACAGCCCATGATGATCTTTCAAAAGCTGTCATGCTCTTTCATTCTCCGCCTTACAAGACTCATCTTGACAGGGCAGCGCTTGATGGTAAGATGATAGATCATGTGCCGCTTGATCCGCATGTCGGAAGCATTGCGATCAAACGATTCATTGAAGACAGAAAACCCCTGATAAGCCTCCACGGACACATCCATGAATCGACACGGCTCACAGGACACTGGTATGAATACATTGGTGAAACCTTATCAGTGAATGCAGCCTGGGACGGGCCTGAACTTTCACTAATCATCTTTGATCCGGGGCATCCGGGCAACATTGACAGAAAAATAATTTGATATTTATCACGATTGTGCGGACTACAACACGCACCTCACTCCTGTCTTTTCCATATAACCCACGCAGATGTTACACTGATCGCAGGGTGATTTGTGGTCAGCGTCATTTTTCACTTTTTGAATGAAGTCCGGTTCAGCGATGAGGGCGCGGCCGATGGCGATCATGTCGAAACCGGCATCCATCACCTCTTGAATACCCTCTGCAGAGATCACCCCGCCCACATAAACCAGGGGCATGTCTGTTCTTTTTCTGAGCTGCTTTGTCAGTGGTAAGAAAAAGTTCCCGGAGAATTCATATTTTCTGATGATGGCTCTTCCGAAGAAACGCAGGGCAGCTTTTTGCAGGTAGTTGGGTTCCGATTCAACCATCTCCTTAAGCGGTATCTCTCCCCTCATCAGGTAGAATGGGGTGAGGCTGGTAAAACCTCCGCTGAGGATCACGGCATCCACTCCGTGACCTTCCAGCATCTTCACAGTATCAATACAATCCGTAAGGGAGAAACCATTCTTAAAACCATCTTCGAGGTTGAGTTTACACAGTACCGGAACATCTTCACCCACAACAAGCCTCACTGCATCAACAACCTCCAGTGCAAAACGGGCCCGGTTCTGAAGAGAACCCCCGTACGCATCATCTCTCTTATTGATGGCCGGTGACAGGAACTGGCTCAGCAGGTATCCATGGCCAAGGTGAACCTCGATTGCATCGAATCCGGATTGTTTTGATATCATGGCTGCATTTGCAAAATCCTTCACTGTAAGCTGTATTTCTTCTTTGGTCATGGCACGGGAGTAAGGCCTTCTTTTCATAATTCCGTACTTGTTGAGTGTACGGGATGGACCCAGCGGCTTCCTGCTTTGATAACGAGTACTACGGGTAAAATACCCGCAATGGGTCAGTTGGATAGATATCTTACCACCCTTTTCATGGACAGCATCAGACAGTTGCTTCAGGTAGGGCATTGCTGAATCATCGATCACCATCTGGTCTTCATTGGTAAGCCCGTCTTCATTTACTGCGCCATAGGCCACTGTTGTGAGAGCCACATCATGTGCTGTCATCTCCGCATGGAATTTAAAAAGTCTTTCATCAGGCACCCCGTTTTTACTCATTCCTTCGTAGGTAGCAGTCTTGATGAAACGGTTTTTCAGTTCAAGTCCACGCAGTTTGATAGAGGAAAAAGCTTTCGGGGTCATAGCAGATGATTAATCTATAATGATTAGCTTACTGGAATAAATTGTATGGTTTTTAACATTGACTTGAACAACATAAACTCCTGGAGTCAAATTCAACAAATCTAATTTTACTTGATTATTATTATAAGAATTAATCTTTTTTTCCAGAACAATTTTGCCTTGTAAATCAAAAAATCTGATCTTGCCTTGTAAAAGACTATCATAATTCGTAATTTTTAGCCATGCTATATCTCTCGCTGGATTGGGGTAAAGAAATAAATTTTCTTTTGTTTCCTTTTCAACAAAATGCTCACTCTCAACATTTACATATATCCCTGAATCTCTTTTGAAAATTGTACCCCTTGAGCCGAATATTATACCCTCTTTTTCATTATAAAATCTAATACACTCAATTGATACAGGAGTTGGAGATTCCAGCACTTCCCAGGTTACTCCCCCATCAGTAGTACCAATTATTGTTTCTTCCGGACCGCTACCGGCAGCAAAACCTATAAGTTCATCAACAAAGTGGATTGAATGAAAACTAATTTTTCCCGTTAAAGGCAGGTTTAATTCAGACCATGCATGACCGCCATTTTGAGATTTGAATATTACATTATATCCGGTTACGTAAACAATATCTTCATTGACACACTCGATGTCTCTAAAACCAGCACATTCATAATCCAAATCAAGCGGTTGCCAACTATTCCCACCATCCATAGTTTTAAGCACGGTGCCTGGCCATGTTGCTCCTGGTCGCGATATCCATCCTGTCATATAACCAATCGTTTCGCTGGCAAAACAAATATCATATACTTCTCCCCATAATGAATTAGAACCTGTGAAATTCAATGTTTGCCATGTAATTCCTCTGTTTGATGATTTAATTATTCGACCTGACGGAACACCACCTCCTGCCAAAGCACTACCGGCAATAATAATTGAGTCATTAAGAAATTCTGCTGCAAATATCGTATTTGTAATGCTCGAGTATTCTTTTTCCCAATGCAAACCAAAATCAAATGACCTATAGATCAACGAATTAGATCCAAATAATATTCCAACAGTATCAATAGAAAATATTAATGAATGAATATGCCATGGAAAGTAATATACTTCATCCCAGGTTTCACCACCATTTGTTGTTCTTAAAAGAATATCTTGATACATAATTGTTGGCCCATAAGCAAACCCTGTATCCTTATCAATGAAGTAAAATTTATTTGGCCATTCCAGATAACTTTGATAAACTTCGTGCCAGCTTTGTCCTCCATCGTTTGTTTTAAGAATATAATAAGGTTGATAATATGATGAACTAGTAATAAAACCAGTATCCTGGTTTAAAAAATATATTCCGTCCAATTCAAAGTCAATATAAGATGAGTCCAATTGAATAGTATACCAACTTATTCCTTTATCAATAGTCTTTAAAAAATAATTATTAAAAGTAGCTCCAAGGTATCCTGCTGCTGAATCGACAAAGTGAATATGCCCAGGGGTTAATTCATCAGCGGTATAAACGGTATCCCAAGGCATTCCGCCGTGTTCAGTACGTAATATATATCCCTCGGCCCCCGTCAAGAATCCCACCTTGTCATCTATAAAATAGATTTCATCGAAATCAGTATCCCCATTTAATGAAACATCATACCATGAGAGCCCGCATTCGGTAGTTTTCAATATCAATGATTCCGAGCCAAGAAGATATCCAATCTGATTTGTAGGAAAACAAATTGAAATAAGATTTACGCTTTTTCCAATTCCTGCAGGACGCCTATGTAAATCCCAATTTTCCCCACTATCATCTGTAAACATTAAGGTGGAATAATTCCCAGCGGTTACAACTGTGGAAATACCCGGGATTTGACATGCGGCATTCACAGTAGACTCAAAAGGTAACGGATTAATTCTTTGCCATTCATACTCCTGTCCAAAAACAATTGAGTTCAATGAAATCAGTAGAACATTAAAAAGTAAACTGAACAAAAATTTGATATACATTTATGATTGAATATTGCCTTAAACTTTTATATTACGAAGATAGCAAAATACTAATGACAAAAGCAGGCAGGATAATTAGAATGCTTTGAAGCGAAGCTGGTCATTAAAAAGATCCGTCAGGTCGGTTCGCGTCAATTTTGCCTTGCCTGAGAACTTAATTCATCAAAAACCTTTCACAAAAACAAGGCTAAATATTATTTTGATATGCTGGCTATAAAAGGATTTATCTTTGTAATAATTCAGAACAATAATCCCGAAGGGATGGAATGTAATAGCACAGGGCGAAGTGTAACGTAGCCCTGTGAGATATACAACGCTAATGTATGGCAGGGCTGAAAGGCTCAGGGTTTCGTTTCACTTCACCCTGAGCTATTACATTACGGGGCGTTGCCCCTTGAAAAATAAGCCAGCACATCAAAATAATATTTAGCCAAAAACAAATTTTAAACAGTCTCTGAGAATTTTCAAAAACTTCGTACCTTTGCACCCGCAAAATAATTGTCGATTGTCAATTCGGCATTGCCTGCCCCGGCGAAGGCCGGGGTCGATTTTCGAAGGAATGTTTGATCGTCAGTTTTTGTAGTACCCACACACATCGACAATTGACAATCGAAATTTACCATGTCCGGGCCTATAGCTCAGTTGGTTAGCCCCGAAAGCTTTCGGGG
>DAOWEV010000056.1 GCA_030638325.1 Bacteroidales bacterium | reverse complement strand
CTGATCTCTCCCAGAAGAGACTCGATCCATCCAACGAGTATCAATGCAAGGAGTGTAATCTCAATTTCAAAGAGAGCTGGAATCGATGTCCAAAATGCGGTGGTGAGATTACCCTCATGGGTCTGGACAAATCCGAGGATGTCAAGAAGCTCTACCCTGAGCATCGAACAGGACCAATGAAAATCGACACACCTGTAAAGCCCTCTCCCGCCGGTCGCACTTCAGTCACCGGAAAACCTGTTTGGCGAATTGAATTATGCCATGAATGATATTACGATCAACCGGAAAGAATCCATATCCCTCATCGAGATCCACGTTTATATTAATGACAAATTCCTAAATACATATTGGGCAGACGGCTTGATTGTTGCCACCCCCACCGGGTCAACAGCGTATTCGCTTAGCAGCGGGGGCCCCATTGTTACTCCGGGCAGTGAAAATTTCCTGATCACGCCCATCGCACCACACAATTTAACTGTCAGACCTGTCGTTATACCTGACAAATGCAAGATCAGGATCATAGTGGAAGGACGTGACAAACAATTCCTTGTCAGTCTCGATTCCCGGTCTGCAATCATCGGACCAAGCTTTGAAATGGTACTTGAAAAGGCTGAATTTAAAGTGAATCTTATTCAAATGAAGGACAAAGATTTCTTTTCAACTATCAGGGATAAACTAAAATGGGGACTTGATATAAGAAATTGATGCTCCGGGTGGATAATAATTGATAAATTTTGATAATTTTGCCGCGCAAAATATGAAGAGATTCAGTCTGATATTTACTTTATTTGTGATTATTACTGCCACAGGTGCACAGACAATGGAAGTTGGTGTGTTTGGAGGAGGTGTCTATTACATCGGTGACCTTAACCCGACCTATCATTTTTTGCAGACAAGGCCTGCGTATGGTATTGTGGCAAAATATAACCATGGAACAAGATGGGCTTTCAGGTTGACCGGATATAGGGGAAAAGTTGTTGGTGATGATTCTGTAAGCCATTACAACGAAGTAAGAGGCCTTTCATTCGAATCCAATATTATTGATGTGGCCGGAGTGGTTGAATTTAACTTTCTGGATTACTTTACCGGCAGCAAACGCGATGACATGACCACATACATATTTGCAGGTATCGGATATGTTCATTTTGACCCCAGTTACGATGGCTCAAGCCTGCGAGACATGGGGACAGAAGGACAAAATGTGGGATTTGATGGCCGGCCGGCATATAAAAAGTATACTTTTACACTGCCTTTCGGCATCGGTTTTAAATATAGCCTGAACAGCAGGCTTGGGCTGGCAGTGGAGTGGGGGGTGAGAAAGACATTTACAGATTACCTGGATGATGTCAGTACCACCTATTATCTTGACGGAGAACAGATCAATCCGGATAATGTAGCCGAAGTACGCTCTGATCCAACCTTTTCACACAAGCCATATCAGGAAAGAGGCAACCCAAAAACGAATGATTGGTATAGTTTTTTCGGAGTCAGCCTTACGTATAAATTTAACCCATTTGGAGGTAAGGGTTGCTATGATCAGAAAAGATAAACCAATTACAAACAGATAGGGTTTAGGAAGACAATAAACATTAATGAGTTTTAAGGATAAGATAGATCTCGATAACCTGCCTCAGCACATTGCCATCATCATGGATGGAAATGGACGATGGGCAAGGCAAAAAAGGAAGCCCAGAACTTTTGGCCACAAGCATGGTGTGACATCTGTCAGGGAAGCTACAGAAACAGCAGCCGAACTTGGAGTCAAATATCTTACCTTGTATGCTTTCTCAACCGAGAACTGGAAACGGCCCAAATTTGAGATCGATGCACTCATGCATTTGCTTCTTCAAAGCATCAGGACAGAGACTACAAAGCTGAATAAAAACAATATCAGACTCAATACCATCGGTGATATTGAAAGTCTTCCTGTTGCCATCCGGAAGAGCCTGAAAGATGCTATTGAGCAAACTTCAGGGAATACAAGGATGACACTTACACTGGCACTGAGCTACAGTGCACGTTGGGAGATTATCCAGGCAACAAAAAATATTGTCAGGGAAATCCAGCAAACCCGCTTGTCGGCCGAAGAGATAAATGAATCTGTTTTCAGCTCATTCTTAAATACCGGCTCAATGCCCGATCCGGAACTGCTCATCAGAACCAGTAGTGATTTCAGGATTAGCAATTTTCTTTTGTGGCAGATAGCTTATACGGAATTGTATTTTTCACCTAAATTCTGGCCGGATTTCAGAAAAGAGGATCTGTATGAGGCAATATTTGATTTCCAGCAACGGGAAAGGAGATTTGGCAAAACAGGTGAACAAATTCTAAAAGATGGAATAAACGATTAATGGCTGATCATAAAAATATTAAAGTCGTTTTTAAACAGAAAAGATACACTCATCCAATATACGGAAAGGCAGTTTTATTACTGTTTTTTTTGTTTGCCTTTTCACGGATGCTTGGGCAGGTTATCCCGGAAGGACTTCCGGTGATGGACTATACCAAGGCCAGTGAATATGAGATTGGGGGAATCACTGTCACAGGCGTGGAATTCCTGGATAAGAATGTGCTGATCATGTTGTCAGGCCTGAATGTTGGCGATAGGATCACCATACCCGGAGAAGATATCACGAAAGCTATTGAAAAACTATGGGGTCAGGGCCTTTTTGAAGATATCTCAATTATTGCAAATAAGATAGATGGCAGTCAGATTTTTCTGGAATTACATTTGGCAGAAAGACCCCGCTTGTCAAAATTTGCACTGAAAGGTATTAAAAAAGCCGAAGCTGATAATCTGCGGGAAAAAATCAGTTTAACCAGAGGAGATGTGGTTACCGAAAACCTGCTGGTCCATACCAAATATGTTGTAAAAAAACATTTTACAGATAAAGGCTTCCTTGATACTAAAGTGGATATCAAGCAAGTGAAAGATACTACACGGGCCAACGGAGTTATTCTGGAGATCCATATTAATAAAAACAGGAAAGTTAAGATCTACGAGATCAATGTTTACGGTAATCATTACCTGTCGGAGCAGAAGGTTAAAAGCGCCCTGAAAGAAACCAAGGAAAAAGGAACTTTTACACCCCTGGATGATATTGAAGTGCTTATTCTTGAGATCATTAAAAACTTTTTCAGGCTCGATATGACAGCCATGGCCGAAAATGTCCAGGATCATATAAGCCAGAATATCAAGATCAGGCTTTTCAAAGCATCCAGGTACATAGAAGATAATTATGAAGAAGACAAGAACAAACTGATATTGAAATATAACTCATTGGGATTTAGGGATGCACAAGTCGTTAAAGACTCAATATACAGAAATGAGAGAAATTCAATCAGTATTGATATTCATGTTGAAGAAGGAAACAGATATTATTTCCGGAATATTTACTGGGTTGGAAATACAAAATTTTCGGATGAGTTTCTTAACAGGATCTTGCAGATTGAAAAAGGCGATGTTTATAATAGGGATTTATTGGAAACCAATCTGAGTTTTAACCCGAATGGCAATGATGTTAGTTCTCTATATCTCGATGACGGGTACCTCTTTTTCAATGCTGAACCGGTGGAGATCTATGTGGAAAATGACTCCATAGACCTTGAGATCCGTATCCGGGAGGGTAAACAGGCAAGGATCAATAATGTAACAGTGGTAGGGAATACAAAGACCAATGACCATGTGGTTATGCGTGAGATCCGGACCCGGCCCGGGCAGCTTTTCAGCAGGACCAATATTATAAGGACTATTCGGGAGCTTGGAGCACTGCGTTATTTTAATCCTGAAAAGATCGTTCCTGATGTACGGCCAAACCCAGCCGATGGAACTGTTGATATTGAGTATTCCGTTGAAGAGACTTCCGCCGATCAGATAGAATTATCAGGTGGCTGGGGCTATGGCAGGATAATAGGAACTTTAGGATTAAGCTTTAATAACTTTTCATTAAGAAACCTGTTTAACTTTAATGCATGGACACCGGTACCCTCCGGTGACGGACAAAAACTCAGCCTGCGTGTACAATCATATGGAAGCGGTTATATCAGCTATAGCGCTTCATTTACGGAACCATGGCTGGGTGGTAGAAAACCCAATGCCCTGAGTGTTACTTATTGGCACTCTCTGTATTCCAATGGACTGCCAAAGCATGATCCCAACCGTTCAACTTTTAAGATCGATGGTATTTCTGTTGGCCTTGGTAAACGCTTGAAATGGCCGGATGACTTTTTCAGCCTTTATCAGGCAGTCTCCTTTCAACGATATCATTTGCATCAGTATTCTTCAATTTTTTCTTTTGGCGACGGAACTGGTGTTTATAATAACTTAAATTATACCGTCATATTATCAAGAAACTCGGTCAGCCAGCCAATTTATCCGAGGTTTGGGTCTGATGTCTCCGTATCACTCGAGCTAACACCGCCCTACTCAATGTTTTCCGGTCATAATTATAACCTGATGGAGGATGCTGAAAAATACAAGTGGATTGAATATCATAAATGGAAATTCGCGGCAACATTTTATACCGAAATATTTGAAAAAGCTGTGATAATGGTGAGGGCCAAGCTGGGTTTTCTCGGAACCTACAATAAACATATGGGAATTACCCCATTTGAAAGATTTTATCTCGGCGGGGATGGATTGTCAGGCTACAATAATCTTGACGGCCGGGAGATCATCGGGATGAGAGGCTATGGCAACGAAACTATCACACCTGATTATTACAGGAACAAGAATATTGGTGGAACAATTTATGCAAAATATACACTTGAACTCAGATATCCCTTGTCACTGAATCCAAGTTCTACCATCTATGGCCTACTGTTTCTGGAAGGTGGAAATTCATGGGCTTTCTGGGAGGATTTCAGCCCTTTTGGCATCTACAGGGCTGCCGGCGCGGGCCTCCGGGTATTTCTCCCGATGTTTGGACTGTTAGGGCTTGACTGGGGCTATGGCTTCGATCCTGTTCCGGGAATACCGAGCGCCAACGGATCCCAATTCCATTTCTCAATAAACTCTTCAATTGATTAAAAATAATGTTGATATACAGATTGGCAAGTTTTTTGTTTGATAACCGGTAATAAAATATATTTGTAAATACAATCATCCGAAATTATGATGCTATCATTAAAGGATGTAAAAATGCGGAGGAAAAAATCATGAAAAAGATCGTTTTATCTGTACTGATCGCCCTGGGCACTGTTTTCTTTTCTTATGGCCAGAAATATGCTTATGTAGACACCGAGTATGTCCTGAAAAATATTCCTGAATACACAGATGCACAGGATATGCTTGATGAACTGGCCTCTGAATGGCAGAAAGAGATAGAGGAAATATTTGCCGAGATCGATAAAATGTATAAGGATTACCAGGCTGAAGCAATATTGTTACCGGAAGATATGAAGCGGAAAAAAGAAAATGATATTGTGGAAAAGGAAAAAGAAGCCAAGGCATTGCAGAAAAAAAAATTTGGCAGAGATGGTGACCTGCATAAAAAAAGAATGGAGCTGGTTCAGCCGATCCAGGAAAAAGTTTATAATGCCATTGAAGAGATTGCAACTACGAGAAATTTTGCATTTGTCTTTGATAAATCCGCAGGTAACACCATATTATTCGCACAGTCTAAGTTTGATATCAGCGATGATGTGCTGGATGAGATAGGAAGCGTGATGCAAACAGTTAAAAAAGAAAACCGTTCAAAGAGTTCTTTTGGAGGCTCGTCTGGGGGCCGTAAGTGATTTTCCGGAAGCAAAAGTTGATTTTGAAAGATAACCCTGTTTTAGTTATCGAATATTTATCTATTTTTGCAGCCTCGTATTTAAACATAATGGTTCTACCACGAATTTAATGGGTAATGGATTAATGATTAAATGATTGAATGATTGAATGTAAGAACAATAAATAGCATTTACCCATTTAAGCATTTAAGCATTCAATCATTTACGCATTTACTCATTTCCATTTAAATAACAGTAAAATCAAAATAATTAATAATCAAATTAATAACACTTTACAATGAAAAAATTATTGACGGTTCTTTTCGTAGCAGTTGGCATTTTACTTGCATATCCTGTCATTTCCCAGACAAATGCTAAATTGGGCTACATTGATTCTAACGAATTACTGGATGCCATGCCTGAAAAAGATTCCATTCAGCAGACTTTGATTCAATACGGTAAAGCCCTGGAAGATCAATTGCAGGCAATGTACCTGGAATACCAAACGAAACTGAATGATTACCAAGTGAATGCAGCTTCAATGTCAGATATCATCAGGCAAACAAAGGAAAAGGAGTTAGCCGATATGGAAAACCGTATTCAGGAATTCCAGCAGCAAGCAGATACTGATCTTCAAAATAAGCAGATGGAACTTCTGGATCCGGTGCTTAAAAAAGTCAGACAGGCAATACAGGACGTTGCCCGTGAAAATGGCTATACTTATATTTTCGATGCAGGCGTTGGAACATTGCTTTATTACGAAAAAGGCGATAATATACTGCCCCTTGTGAAAGTGAAGTTGGGCATCTGATAAACAATAAGATATTTTAATAAAAAACCCCGGCAACAACCGGGGTTTTTTATTATCAGAAAAATATCTTCTTTACTGATGCAGATGAACATCCATTTGCGGGAAGGGGATATTCAGTCCTTCCTTGTTGAAGGTATTGTAAACCTTGTCTTGCATATCGTAATAGATAGGCCAATAATCACCTGAATCTGCCCAAACGCGGACCACAAAATTAACAGAACTGTCAGCAAGCTCAGAAATGGCTATAAACGGTTCGGGATCTTTTAGTATTCTTTTATCCTCATTAATGATCTGCATGAGAACGGTTTTAGTCTTTTCAGTATCATCGCCATAAGCTATTCCAAAAGTAAAATCCACCCTGCGTGTTGATTCTGTTGAAAAGTTAACCATGGAACTGGTTGACAAACCTCCGTTGGGAATGATAACGGTTTTATTATCAGGAGTTGTTAAAATAGTATTAAATATCTGAATTTCTTTGACAGTTCCCATATACCCTTGGGCATCAATGTAATCACCTACCTTGAAAGGCTTGAATAACAGGATCATAACACCCCCTGCGAAATTTTGCAAGGTGCCTGACAAAGCCAGGCCAACGGCAAGACCGGCAGCTCCTAAAATAGCGATGAAAGAAGTCATCGGAATACCAATCATAGAAGCAATGACAATGATCAGCATTACTTTTAATAAAATGTTGATCAATGACCGAAGAAAAGATCTTAACGATTTATCGACTTGCCTTTTTTCCATCAGTCTGCCTACTGATCCGGTGAGTGCTTTGATGATCCATAAACCAATGATCAAGGCAAGGATTGCACCCACAACTTGTAAACCGTATGCCATGATGGTCTCTTTTAGGATCTGTACATATTTATCAAAATTTTCCATAATAAAAAGATTTTGTTAAAATAATTATTAATTTTTTTGTCGACCTGGCAAGTGATCAACGGTGACAAAAGTAGTTAAAAAACTTATGATTACTGGTGCCATCCCGCGTAGCGGTTTTAATTCCTAATTCCTAACCTGGATAAACCAGAAATCCCAAATCCCAAGCACTAAATCCCAAATAAATTCCAATTTTCAAACTCCAATACCCAAACCGTTTGAGTTTTGAATATTGTGATTTGGTTATTATTTGGAATTTGGGAATTGTTTTTTGTAATT
>DAOWEV010000131.1 GCA_030638325.1 Bacteroidales bacterium | reverse complement strand
TGCCCTAAATTACGGGCTGAGATTATACTCATTGAACCTGATCCGGGTAATGCCGGCGAAGGGATAAAGAAATAAACTTCCCGCAATAAGCTTCCTTATTGGTCAATTCGAATTAGGAATTAGGAATTACGAATTAGGAATTGAAACCGCTATGCGGGAATTGAATTTCTACAACATCCAATTTGATCTGCCTTAAGCGGATGGTTAGTTTGACTTTTAAAGATACTACTGCTATGACACTCCTAAGTAAAAGGACAGGGAAAAAGTTCAAAAGAATAAATTACTTCAGTTTATGCTTTTGTCTCAGCCTCTTTTTGGCATCAGCATCCATCAGCTATGCCCAACTTTCCATATCGGGAAAAGTAATGGATGCCGAAACCAATATGCCGATGCCCGGAGCCCATGTGATCCTCGTTAATACATACTTTGCAACCGCCACCAATGCTGCCGGGGATTTCCACATTAAAAACCTGAAACCCGGAACCTATATTGTCAAAGCCACCTACCTCGGATATAAAAAGGAAGTCCGGGAAATTGATCTGAAAGCCGATACTGTTATCGGTTTCAGCCTGCAACAAAGCCCGGTCATGGGAGATGAAGTGATCATCATTGCCACGCGGGCTTCTGACAAGTCGCCCATGACTTATACCAAAGTTAATAAGAAAGAAATTCAGCAGATAAACCTGGGCCAGGACCTGCCCTACCTTATCCAGTCATCCCCCTCTGTGGTTACCACCTCCGATGCAGGAACAGGAATCGGTTATACAGGCATCAGGATCAGGGGTACCGACCTGACCCGGATCAATGTGACCATCAATGGTATTCCCCTGAATGATGCTGAATCTCAAGGTGTATGGTGGGTCGACCTGCCCGATATCTCATCCTCAGTCGATGACATTCAGATCCAGCGGGGCGTGGGCACATCCACCAACGGGGCAGCCGCTTTCGGCGCCAGCCTGAATATCCGGACACAGAATCTGAGGCCTGACCCTTATGCCGAACTGGATGGCTCATTTGGTTCTTTTAATACATGGAAAACCACGGTCAGTGCCGGAACCGGCCTGATCAACGAAAAATGGGCCATGGATGCCCGTTTCTCACGTATCCACTCCGATGGATACATCGACAGGGCCTTTGCCGATCTCTTGTCGTTTTATGCCTCAGGAGGGTACTTCGGACGTAAGACAATGATCAAAGCCACCGTCTTTTCAGGGATTGAAAGAACCTACCAGGCCTGGGATGGAGTCCCTTCCGATGTGATTGATACCAACAGGACCTATAACGGCCTGGGAAAATATACGGATTTCTACGGAAACACGCAATTCTATGATAACCAAACAGATAACTATAAACAGACTCATTATCAGCTCTACTGGTTACAGGAAATCAACCTTAAATGGAACTTCAATATGGCGCTTCATTACACAAAAGGAAAAGGGTACTACGAAGAATACAAGGAAGACCAGGCATTTACAGACTATGGATGGATTGACCCTGTGGTTGGTGACAGCCTGATTACCGAAACTGACCTGGTGAGGCAAAGATGGTTAGACAATGACTTCTACGGCGTAACTTTTGCCTTTAACCACGATAACCGGAAGCGGCTCAGACTGAATATTGGGGGCTCTTTTAATTATTATGAAGGGGATCATTTCGGAGAGATCATATGGGCGGAAATAGCCGTTACCCTTTATAAAGACTTTCGCTGGTATGAGAATACAGGATTCAAGAAAGACTTTAATCTTTATGGAAAAGTACAGTATCAGTTGAGTGACAAACTGAATCTATATGGGGATCTCCAGTTCAGGAGGATTGATTACCGGATCGATGGAAGAGATAACGACTTGAGGGATATTACCCAGGCACATCTCTATCATTTCTTTAATCCCAAACTGGGTCTGTATTATGAGTTTGATCAGCGAAACAAAGCCTATGCTTCATTCGCCGTGGGAAACCGGGAGCCGAACAGGAGCGCCCTGATAGATGCCAGTCCATTCAGACCTTACCCGATACATGAAACACTTTATGACCTGGAAGCAGGTTATCAGCTCCTTTCAACCAAAATGACGTTTGAAGCCACCTTCTATTATATGTTGTATAAAAACCAGCTCGTAATGACCGGCAGGATCAATGATGTCGGAGATGCGGTCATGGAGAATGTTCCGCACAGTTACCGGTCCGGCATAGAGCTGTCACTTGGCATCAATATACTCAGGAACCTGAACTGGAGCGTCAATGCAACTTTCAGCCGGAACAAGGTCAGGGACTTCATTTCCTACACGGATAACTGGGATTTGTGGCCTTTCCAGATAAAAGATACACTGGCATCCACCGACATTTCCTTCTCCCCTGCCCTTTTGTTCAGCAGTGTCCTTGATTACGCTCCCATAAAAAACCTGCACCTGGTACTCTACAGCAAATACGTTGGAAAACAATATATTGACAACACTTCGAGCAACGAAAGAAAGCTGGATCCATATTTTGTGAACGATTTGCTGGTGTCCTACAGCATCTATCCGGGATTTATGAAAGAAATGGTTTTCAGCCTTAAGATCAACAATATTTTCAACACCCAATACGAGTCAAATGCCTGGATCTACCGGTATTATTATGATAACGCCTACCATCACATGGACGGCTACTTCCCACAGGCAGGCATAAACTTTCTGGCGGGAATTGCCTTTAGATTTT
>DAOWEV010000167.1 GCA_030638325.1 Bacteroidales bacterium | reverse complement strand
GGACATCTTTCCGACATTGTTGCCCGCAAATTACAAGATAACGGTGTACGAAAAATGAATTGCCTTGCAGTGGTTGGTGCAGGCATCGAAAAATTAATAGAAAGTTTTAAAGCCATAAATATTTTTGTTATTGATAGCTGCCCTGTTGATTGCGGAAAGAAAATAATGAATAAACATGGTATAAATAATTACAAATATCTTTGTATTACCGATTTAGACTACAAAAAAGGAAAGACACAAATTACAGAAGAAGTAATAAAATCCGTTTGCGAAAAAGCAGAAGTAATTTATTAAATACCATACCTGAATTTGAAGTATATTTGTTATTCAAGGCACACACATATTTGAAATATGATAAATCTAATAAATCAAATAAATGGCCGGATTTTAGATTTAATTTGGAAGAAATAGCCGGTGCAGTTGGAGATTACGGGACGTTGATCCCTATTGTACTTGATGTAGCTATCGTATCAAATGTTAATTTAGGTCACATACTTCTGTTTTTTGCTGTTTGGTATATAATTACAGGCATATATTATAAAATGCCTGTTACTGTAGAACCTATGAAAGCTGTTGGAGCTATTGTTATTGCAGAAGGTTTAAGTGGAGGAGAGATTGCTGCATCAGGAATAATTTTAGGCGTTCTTTTTTTAGATTTGGGATTTTGTAAAGGAATGAAATTTATTCAAAAAAAAGTTCCCAAAAGTGTTATTAGGGATATTCAATTAGGTTTAGCATTAATTCTGATTAAAACATCAATCAATTTTATTATCGCAGATTATATTTTAGCCATTATCTGTATAATTATTGTTGTATTGTTTTTTATAGCGGGTAAAATTGGTAAAATCCCGAATGTCTCTGCAATAGTTATTTTTTTAATCGGCATAGTTGTTGGTCTTTTTACATTTGGGATACCTTCTATTAGCATATATATTAACAACAATAAGCAAACGTCAACAAGGGTCTAAGAATGTTAAAGGATAAAAAAGGGGACATGCCTGAAGCATATCCCCTTATCATTATTATAATTAATTTCCCGGCTTATTTTTTCTTCGGGTCTTTTTTATTCATGTTTTCATGAGGGCATTTCTTCATTTGACTTTTGTCCTTACAATTGTTCGGATCACAGGATTGATTCATGTTTTTATGATTACAAACATCCTTGCATTTTTTCAAGTCACCAGAATGTTTAACACATTTAGTGGTATCATCTGCACAAACTACAATTTCGTTATCATTAACCAGTAATGTAGCGGGAGAACTTTGTGAGAGGGCAAATACAAAAAACCCAATAACAGAAAGACTAACAAATAAATTTTTCATAATAAATCAGTTTAAATAGTTTAATATTTATTTTGAGCCAAAGATAATTGCAGATTATGACAATAGAGGTTATAAAACAGTTAAATCATGTTAATACGAGGTTAAATTTTAAATTTTCTCAGAAAATCTCCATACTTTTGAATACATGAATAACAGGAAGAAAAGATTACTGTTGATTGGGGCAACTTTCGTATGCCTGATATTGCTGGTACTTGCCCAGGTTAATTGGATTCTTGAAGCTGCAAAAATGGAAGAAAAACAATTCACAGCTAAAGTTGAGATGGCTCTTATCAAGGCAGCAGAGGATTTGTCTTGTGATAAAAATATATGCAAAAGTATGACCAGTTGCTTTAATAGAAATAATGGTGATTGCAGGGCTGAAATTAAAACTTATGATTGGATAAAGATAGACTCTATTATAAAAAGCAACCTGACTTTTTATGATATAAATCTTGATTATGATCTTGATATCATCAACGTTAACAATATCACAAATGAGCTTGAAACAGATTTCTCCTATAACGGAAAGGATTTCTATACGCAAAGTCTTGAAAATGTACTTCAGAAAGCGGGCATCCATTTAAAGATCAGGTTTCCTGATAAGAAAGAGTTCATTCTTGCTCAGATAGGAATAATTTTTATTTTTTCAATCCTCCTGATCATTTTAGTAACAGCTTCATTTAGCATAATGATGATTTACTATATAAAAGAAAAAAAGATTGCCGGAAGGACAAGAGATTTTTTTAATAATATGGCACATGAATTAAAAACCCCATTGACGAATATAGGTTTTGCCAATAACCTTATCAGAAAAGATGAAATGTTAAAAAGATCGGAAAAACTTGTGTGCTATACAGAGATTATTGATAATGAACAAAAAAAACTTAAAACACATTTAGAAGAGATACTTCAAATTGCTGTTTTGGATAGTAAAGCTTATGGAAGCAAAAGTGAATCAATAGATATACATGATGCAATAAGTGTTGCATTAAATGGAATACAAGTTTCTGTAAAAGAAAGAGGAGGTGATATTAATTGTCATTTTGAAGCAAGTGAATCAATTGTAGCAGGAAGAAAAATACATCTAATTAATGCCATATCTAATCTATTGGATAATTCAAATAAATATACTACCGGAAAGCCGGAAATTCTAATCCACACTTTTAACAAGGACAAGGAAATTTTTATTGAGATATCAGATAATGGTATTGGGATCAGCAATGAAGATCAAAAGTATATTTTTGACAAGTTTTACCGTATTTCAACGGGAGACATTCATAATATTAAGGGATACGGTTTAGGACTTACGTATGTAAAAATGGTGATTGAAGAACACCACGGCACTATTCAAGTAAACAGTACAAAAGGAAAAGGAGCGAGAGTGAGGATATCTCTTCCTGTAGTCAGAAATTAACGCAATTAAAATATGCATAATCACAAGTACAAGGTACTTCTTGTTGAGGATGATATAAATATGGGATTTCTTTTGGTAGAATACATGGAGACCCGGAATTTTGATATAAAATTATACAGGGATGGAGTTTCGGGTTTTAAAGGATTTATGCATGGACAATTCGATATTTGTATCCTTGATATTATGCTGCCAAATCTTGACGGGTTCAGTCTTGCCAGGAAGATTAAAAGTGAGAACAAAAATATACCTATCATTTTTTTAACTGCCAAATCGCTCAAAGAAGATAAGATAGAAGGGTTTAATATCGGAGTAGATGATTATATTACGAAACCTTTTGATGAAGACGAACTTATTTGCAGGATACACGCTGTTCTTAACCGTGTGAATCCGAAAAAAAACATGCCGGATTGCTTTGATATCGGAAAGTTTAAATTTGATACCCGCAGTCAGACCCTTTCCATACACAATAAAAGGAAAAGGCTGACTTTCAAAGAAAGTGAAATTCTGAAGGTGTTATGTCTTTCAAAAAACACAATTGTTTTAAGAGACCAAATCTTATCATCTGTATGGGGTAACAATGATTATTTTACAGGTAGAAGCCTGGATGTATTTATGACGAAACTCAGAAAATACCTTAATGATGACAAGGAAGTTAAGATAGATAGTATTCCGGGAATTGGTTATATGCTTATAGGATAACATTTTCCACTTTCCACCATTCAAGATTCACCACTCACGATTCACTATTCAATTTCAACTTTCAACTTTTAACTTTACCCTTTTTCCCTCCAGAGCCGATTAATTATTATTTTTGCCATTCTTTTTAAGATCTTTTTGGATAAAACAGTCATAAATAAGATAATTGAGTTGCTGGATGATTCCGGGCATATTGTGATCACCACACATCATAACCCGGATGGTGATGCGATAGGCTCTTCACTGGCCCTGTATCATTATCTCCGGAAACTTGATCATAACGTGAGTGTTATAGTGCCCAATGATTTTCCTGATTTTCTGAAGTGGATGAATGGTGCAGGAAACCTGGTGATAGCTGAGAGATCACCTGAATACAGACAGTTGCTTAAAAACGCCGACCTGGTATTCTGCCTGGATTATAATGCACTGAACAGGGCTGGAGTTCTTACAAAACCATTGGAAGAGAGTAAGGCGCCCAAAATATTGATCGATCATCATCCCCATCCTGAACTGGAACAGTTTGATTATGCGATTTCCATCATAGAAACTTCGTCCACAGCTGAATTGGTATATGATCTCATGATAAGCATGAGTGGCACAACAGCGCTTGATAAAGACAGCGCTGAGGCTATTTATGTTGGCATTATGACTGATACCGGCTCATTTTCTTTTGCCTGTGACTATGCAGATACATACAGCAAGGTAGCAGAGTTGGTAAGGGCAGGTATAAACCCCGGGCAGATACACAGACTGGTTTATGATACTTATTCCGAATCCCGCCTGCGCCTGCTGGGTTATTGCCTGAGTGAAAAACTTACGATATTGACAGCATTTGACACCGCCTATATTGCCCTCAGCAAGGAAGAATTGGCAAGATTCAATTATCAGATTGGAGATACGGAAGGGGTGGTGAATTATGCATTATCCATTAAGGGCATTAAAGTTGCTGTGCTATTGACCGAACGCAGTAAAAAGATCAGGTTGTCTTTCAGGTCGAAAGGTAACTTTGCTGTGAATGATATTGCGCGAGAGCATTTTGCGGGGGGTGGCCATAAGAATGCGGCAGGCGGTGATTCTTTTGTTTCCATGGATGAAACCATTGAAAAACTTAAATCCATCCTGTTAAAATATAAGGATGCTATACAGCGTTCCACAATTTAACTTCATGAATTCTTAACGCGGTACAAGGCTGCAAACAAATTGATTGAGGATTAAAGATTAACGATTTAAGATTTATGGTTTTATTAACATTATGAGTAATTATTGAACTGTGGCGTATATTTAATCAGTTTTAAATAAAGCACTAAATCCGAATATCTAAATCCTAAACAAATCTAAATGACAGAAGGACAAAATTCAAAAAAGTATGATATAGAGGAAAGTTGAATTAACAAAAGAAAAATACTACAACAACGTTTTAAAAATTGGGAAATTTGAATTTTGAGATTGTTTAGAATTTAGAAATTAGAGCTTAGAATTTAATATGATTCGATTTATTTCATTGGGTAAACGATAGTGTAAAAAAAAATCTGAGTACTTTATAATTTTATAAACTTTCAACTTTTAACTCTGCATGAATCCTGAAGGTTAAGGCAGGATGTCTGAATATGAGATCGTTAGGCAAATATGGTTTATTATTGGGGATTGTATTCACGGTTATGTCATGCCGGGTAGACAATCCCGGGAAAGATGTTGCTGATCCTTCCTTGTATAAAGAGCCGCTTATTAAGGCCAACAAACAGATAGTCCGGACTGAAAATGAGCAGATCGATGACCTGTTGAAAAGATATGAATGGAAAATGCACAAAACAGGTACAGGTTTGCGTTACATGATCCTTAAAACAGGGGAGGGGAAGCAAGTTCAGGAAGATGACATCATCAGGCTGGATTATGTTCTAAAGGTCATTACCGGCGATGTGGTGTACTCATCTGAGGTGGATGGCCCTTTGGAATTTCGCGTGGGCAAAGGCAATGTGGGGAGTGGCCTGGATGAAGGAGTGCGTTTATTGCATGATGGAGATAAGGCAAGATTTGTGATCCCGTCATATTTGGCATACGGTTTGATCGGAGATCAGAATAAAATTGGCAAAAAAGCAACTTTGATATATGAAATCGAACACCTGGAAATAGTGGAATAATGGAATAATGGAAGAATGGAATAGTGGAAAAATGGAAGAGAAACATATTAATAACCCTACTTCATTCCAACATTCCAACATTCCAGCATTCCAATATTCCATCATTTCAGTGGATTTCTAATTTAAATTAAACTAATTACATAATTAAAAAAGATCATGAAACAACTATCATTTATTACATCGATTCTTCTAACAGTGTCAGTTATGTTATTGACCTCCTGTGAATCAGGTAAATACTCCGGGTTCAAACAAACACATTCGGGTATCTATTATAAGATTCATACACCCGACAATCCTGATACGGTCAGGGTCAGGGAAGGTATGATCGTCACCGTGGACATGAAATACGGTACTGAAGATTCAGTTTTGTTCAATAGCAGTTCTTCACCGCAGGAAGTTCGTTTTCCCATTCAGGCATCACTATATGATGGGGATATGTATGAAGCCTTTCAGCTATTTGTTAAAGGCGACAGCGCCACTTTTGTTATCAAAGCCGCCCCATTCTTTCAAAAGACGGTGAACCAGCCAACCCTCCCGGCAGGCATATCAGAGGATGATGACCTCATTTTCGACGTTCGGTTTATAGATGTTCAATCACAGGAAGATCTGGAGGCTACAGAAATGGCACGTGCTCAAACCTTGAGGGATGAAGAGCCGCTTATTATCCAGGCTTATGTTGATGAGCATAATATTAGTGTAGAGCCCAATGAATCAGGTATCTACTATATTGAAAAAAAGAAAGGAAAAGGAAAAAACCCGAAAAAAGACGATTGGGTTTCAGTACATTTTACTGTATGGAGGTTGAATGGTGAGAAGCTTTTCTCGACTTATGACAGGACTGATGAACCCATGGATTTTGAATTTGGAGGCAGGTTTGAGAATGAGGGTTTCCAGCAAGCGCTTGGAATGATGAAGGAAGGCGGGAAGGCTGAAGCATTGATCCCCAGCGCACTTGCATTTGGAGCCCAGGGTGCCGGCCAGGTGGTGCCTCCCTACGCTCCTTTGTTTTATGAGATCGACCTGGTGGACGTCATGACTGTTGATGAATGGGACAGGAAGCAATCTGACAGGAAAGCTCTAAAGCTTGCTGATAAGCTGAAGAAGCAGGCGGCTGAAAAAGAACAGATCAAAAAATATATTGCCGACAATAAGCTGATACCTACAGAAGAATTACCAAGTGGCATAGTGTATGTTGAGGAAGTAAAAGGTGCCGGCATCAAGCCGGGCATAGGCTCAAAAGTAAAAGTGCATTACACCGGGAAACTGCTTGACGGCAGCGTCTTTGATTCTTCAGTGGACAGGGGTCAGCCATTTGAATTTGTGATTGGAAGGGGTATGGTCATTAAAGGCTGGGATAAAGGTATTGCCTTGATGAATGTGGGCAGCAAAGGAACCCTCATCATCCCTTTCGAACAGGGATATGATTCAAGAGAATCCGGTAGTATTCCGGCTTATTCCACATTGGTTTTTGATGTAGAATTGCTGGAAATTGTTGAACAAGAGGGAGATGAGAAATAGGGTTCAAAACAAGTATCGGTTGACGGTTGACAGTTGACGGTAATCAGTACGGGTTGCAAGTTGAGAACCTGTAACCTGTAACTTGTAACCTGCAACTTATGGCTTAAGCCGTACAATAAACCACGGATTCAGGAGATCTTTCTTATTATATCTCACCGGCTCTGTGGTTTTTGCTTGTATGACACTGCCTCCGGAAGCCTCAACGATGGCTTGCCCGGCTGCCGTGTCCCACTCCATGGTAGGAGCAAAGCGTGGATAGATATCGGCCCGGCCTTCTGCGATGAGGCAGAATTTCAGGGAACTGCCTTTGCTGGCGAAATCAATTTCCTGGTGTTGCAGCCTCAACTCTTCAATAAAGGCTTCGGTTTCCTGCGACATATGGGACCTGCTGCAGACTACAATGTATTTATCATGTGGTTTGCTTTCCGGCAGTTTAACAGCTTCTTCAAAAATATTTCCGAGGGCAAGATTTTCCCGCACGCCTTCAACCCTGTATGCGCCTGATCCAACCGTACCGTAATACAAGCTTGAACTGACCGGGACGTATATTACACCCAGGATGGCTTTTCCTTGATGTATCAATGCTATGTTAACCGTAAACTCACCATTTCTTTTGATGAACTCCTTGGTGCCGTCCAGCGGGTCGATCATCCAGAAATACTCCCACCGGCTTCTAATTTCGTATGGGATTTCTTTGCCTTCTTCACTGAGCACCGGCAGCTTGGTGGATGCCAGGTGCCTGGCGATCACGGTATGAGCATTCTTGTCTGCCAGCGTAAGAGGCGATTTGTCTTCCTTTACCTCGACAGAAAATTCTGTTCCATACACCTTTATGATTTCTTTCCCGCCCAGTATAGAGGCTTCGATGGCGGTGTTTAATAATGGCTTTAAGTTCATGTAAGCTTGATTATTTGTTTATGCGTTTATTTGTTTATGCGTTTATGTATCGCCCCCTCGCCCTTTCGCCCCATCGCCCCTTCGCTTACTCGCTCACTCTGCTTTTCAGCAAGTCTTCCAGCGCAAACATCTCATCCCGTAATTTTGCGGCCTGAATGAAGTCCAGTTCTTTGACAGCTTTTTCAATGTCTTTCCTGAGTTTGTTGATGGATTTCCGGAGTTGTTCATCCGGCATATATCTCAGCACCGGATCTGCTGCAACGCTGATTTTTTCTTTATCAATATACGCTTGTGGTTCCCTCTTCCTGACATCGGCCACAGCGGTCTGTCGCATGATAGATTCAACAGACTTGGTGATAGCTGTAGGGGTGATGTTATGTTCTTCATTATAAGCCAGTTGCTTCTCTCTTCTCCGGTTGGTTTCGGAGATGGTACGTCGCATGGACTCAGTGATGGTATCTGCATACATGATCACCTTGCTGTTGATGTTCCTCGCTGCCCGTCCTGCCGTTTGAGTCAGGGATCTCTCGGAGCGCAGAAAACCTTCCTTATCGGCATCCAGGATAGCTACCAGCGATACTTCCGGCAGGTCCAGGCCTTCCCTGAGCAGGTTAACTCCCACCAGGACATCAAATGCGCCCAGTCGAAGATCACGCATGATCTCCACCCTGTCCAGTGTAGCCACCTCAGAATGAATGTATCTGCATTTGATATTCAGCTTCAGCAGGTAGCTGCTGAGTTCTTCAGCCATCCTCTTGGTTAGTGTGGTTACCAACACCCGTTCCTTTTTCCTGACAGTTTTATTGATCTCATCCAGCAGGTCGTCAATCTGGTTCAGGCTTGGCTTTACCTCAATCTCAGGATCCAGCAGCCCTGTTGGCCTTATGAGTTGTTCGACGATCACGCCACCGCTTCGCTGAAGCTCATAATCAGCAGGTGTCGCGCTCACATAAATGGTCTGGTTGGTGATGGACTCAAACTCATCGAATTTGAGGGGCCTGTTATCCATGGCAGAAGGCAGGCGGAAACCATATTCCACCAGGGTCTGTTTCCGGGACCTGTCACCTCCGTACATAGCCCTGATCTGGGGCATGGTGACATGACTTTCGTCAACCACGAGGAGGAAGTCATCAGGAAAATAATCCAGCAGGCAAAAGGGCCTGGAACCTGATGAGCGGCCGTCAAAATACCTGGAATAGTTTTCTATCCCGGAACAGTACCCCAGTTCCCGCATCATCTCAACGTCGTACGTCACCCTGTCTTCAAGTCTTTTGGCTTCCAGGTGGCTCCCGTTATCCTTGAAATAATTTACCTGTTTCATCATATCGTCCTGGATCTCAAACAGTGCCTCTTTCATCTTATCCCTGGAGGTGACAAAGATGTTGGCAGGAAAGATATTGATTGAATCAAAATGTTCGATGCGGTGGCCTGTGTAGGGGTCAAATGTTTCGATGCTTTCTATTTCATTGCCAAAGAAGGAAACCCGGTAACTGAAGTCGGCATAAGCCGGAAAGATATCAACAGTGTCGCCCCGTACCCTGAAGTTGCCACGGGAGAATTCTCCTTCGGTACGGGAATACATGCCATCTACAAGATTGAAAAGAAATCGGTTGCGGGGGATAACATCACCAAGTTTAAGCCTGACGACATTGTTGGTGAAATCATCCGGGTTGCCAATACCGAAGATACATGAAACAGATGAAACCACGATCACATCCCTGCGGCCGCTCAGCAGGCTGGAAGAAGTGCTCAACCTGAGTTTCTCAATCTCCTCATTGATGGAAAGGTCCTTTTCAATATAAGTATTGGTGACCGGCAGGTAAGCCTCCGGCTGGTAATAATCATAATAGGAAACAAAATATTCGACAGCATTTTCCGGAAAGAACTGTTTGAACTCACCATAAAGCTGCGCTGCCAGGGTTTTATTGTGGCTTAGAACCAGTGCAGGCCGTTTGATTTCCTGCAAAACATTGGCAATGGTAAAGGTCTTCCCTGATCCTGTCACGCCCAGCAACACCTGGGCTTGATCACCCCGATGGATGCCATCCACGAGTTGTTTGATGGCTTCCGGCTGGTCGCCCGTTGGCTTGAATTCAGATGTCAGCTTAAAGTTCATTTTCAAATTTTCTCAGTCAATTGTTCTCATCTTCGGACTTCCGACTTCGGTCTTCCACCTCTCAACTCTTAATTATTTCATATTTCGCCCCCATGGGGCTTCTACATTGGTTGTCACCTATTTCTACAAATATTTCGCCTCTACGAGGCTATGTTCATTAGCACCAGAGGTGCGAGATATTTGTAGAACAATGAACTAGTGCTTTAATAAAGTGCCATAGGTACGACATGTAAATTATACCATAAATCTCAAACCAGCCTGCCACGCCAAAGACGTGGTTAATCGTTAATCAATAGACGACAAGAAATAGGATAATGATCCGACAGCTGGTTCCTGTGAGTAACAAATTCGTATGATGAGAAATGTTCATCAAAGAGAATATAGTCGATCCTGTAGGATGGCAATTTTCCTGCATAGGTGTTTCCAAAACCTCTCCCACTGTCTATAAAGGCATCTGTAAGTCCTTTCGAGACAGTATGGTACGCGAAGGAAGAAGGTGTGTCATTGAAATCTCCGCAAATGATGACAGGGAAGGGGGAGATGTCGATGAACTGTTTCAGGTTCTTCGCCTGTAAGGCACGCTGCTGAAAGGCCTTTTCTAATTTTCTGAGGATTTCCCGGGCGCCTTTCTGTATCTCCTTTTCATCAGTATTCTGAATATCCATATCGGTCAGGAAGTCATAATCTTCATGCCTCAGGCGGATCGATTCCAGGTGAACATTGAACACCCGGATAGTATCATACCCCTTTATTATATCAGTGTAAAGCACATAATTATGATTTTCGTCTTTTTTTAGGGCCCCGTCTGTGAAAATCGGGAACCGTGAAAAAATCATAAGTGCATCAAATGTTTTTTTTGCCTTGTCATAGTACCTGATATACCGGTGATGACGCAATCCTGTCATCGTAGCGAGGGTGTCAATTAAAGCTGCCTGCTGATTTCGGGGTGACATAAATTCCTGAAGGCAGAGAATATCAGGTTTGCTTTCAGACAGGAAGGTAAATATCTGGTTCCTGACTTGCTGATTTTTCAGTAAAACATTGTTCCTGGCAAGGTTCTGGACATTCCAGGTAAGGACCTTTAAGCTATTTTGAGATACTTCCTGGTTCCCGGCCTTATTGAACTGTACGTATCTCCCCGGATGCTGCCATCCGATCGCTATGACCATAAGGGGGAAGATGATCAGTGGCTTTTTTTTAAAAGCCCAGAGCAGTATAAAAATGATGTTCAGGATCAGAAAATATGGATATGTCAGGCCAAATAAGGCCAGGAAAAAGATCCGTTGCGGGGAGATGTATGATGCCAGGTAGGCTAAAACAAGGGCAAGCATGGTGAGGATGTTAAGAAAGAAAAGAACCTTCGTTAGCATCGAGTATTTTCCTGGTTTGCCCATTTATTCGCTTTAATTCCCGCATAGCGGCTGAAATTCCTAATTTCAACTTTTTAATAGAACACGGATGACACGGATCAGACGGATTTTCACTGATCTCTTCGTGCTTTTGTGCCCCAATGCCTTTATGCTTTTAATTTCTAATTCGTAATTCCTAATTCCTAATTCCTAATTGATTTAGTTCCTATTTAATTACAACCATCTTTTTAGTTTGCGCATACTTTCCAACTTTAAACCGATAGTAATAGATGCCTGCCGGAAGATCCTGCGCGTTAAATTCAACTTCATATTCTCCCGGAGGCTGCTTCTCATTTACCAACATGGCTGCTTCATTTCCTAAAATGTCATAAACTGTTAATTGTATAGACACAAAATGTTGTGTCTCTGCGGATGGAATTTTATATTTTATATTTGATGTCATGTTAAACGGATTCGGATAATTTTGATACAAGCTGGCAACTGTTGTATTACTATTTTCATCGATGAAAGTATTCAGGTCAATGACCGCTGTATAGATCTCCTGATCGTAATTTCCGGCCCTGTCATCCGTCCAGACCGGAACAATTTTACCATTAAACGCATCTATATTGATATAATCGCCAAAGCGCACATTGGAGTTTGGCTGGTTGCCCGGAAAAGCAATATCACTGAGGCGTTCGTTGGTCCAGGTAAGACCGGCATCATCAGAATAGGCAAACCAGGCATTCATCTGGCCAAAACCTTCTCTTTCGTCATAATAGACCACAGTTATTCGCCCATATGTATCACACTGTATCACAGGCCAGTACTGGTTGTTTGTAGAAACATCATTGACCTGTATTGCGTTCGGAAGCCAGGTGATACCTCCATCTTCAGAGCGTTGGAAAAAGATGTCATCGCCGGTCCCATTGCGGGCATCGGCCCATATCACATAGATGTTACCCCGGGTGGGCTTATCACTGTAGTCGGTACATATAAACGGAAATGAGTAGTTGATGTTGGAGGATACATAACTCAGGGTATGATCATTACCAAAGCTTTCTCCCCCGTTATAGGAGATATCGTACTTAATTCCATTCTGAAGCCAGACCACTATGACCTGGCCATCAATACCTGTCGTAACATTGGCCCCCTGCCCGTTTTGGCCATCCCCTACATTGACCGTGGATGACCAGTTTGCACCGCCCGGGTCTGACTTCCGGAATTTGATCCCGTAGTCAGGCCCAAAGCTTCTCCAAACGATCATCATGTGATTATATGTCGGGTTTGTTTCCACCGGGTCCACGAAGATCCATTCTTTGTCTTCGCCCTGGTAACCACTACCCGGGACAGCCGTGGCATGAAGCTGGAAAGTCTGGCCGTTGTCGGTGGATTTGTACAGCAACATCTCCCGGTTATAATAGCTGACAGGCTGTCGAGATGTACTCGAAATATAGAAGTTGCCATCCATGTCACAGGCCACCACCGGGTCGCTTTGAGAAATATGATCAGGTAACGGATCCGGTAACAATTGTGATTCAGCCCAGGTTTGTCCGCCATCTGTTGAATATGAATACCCTATTCTTCTGACCACATCGGGCTCCAGATATCCAAGACGGAAATCACGCCATGCCGTCACTGCTATATTTGAATTGGTTCTGCTGATACGTACCGAAGGCTCATTCTGCGGTGCAGGATCACCGGAGATGTTAACATTCAAATAAGGTGGGTTGGCCATCTGGTCTTTAACATAATTGGCAGCAAAGGGATTCTTTTCAATGAAAATAGCGTGCAATTCGTTGCTGTTGCCGGGCTGCTGCGCCATGAGTATCGATGACGGCAGGAGCAGAAGTAACAAGGTTAATTTAGTAAATTCTTTCATTTTAATTCAAATTATTAATTCATTGGAATGATGGAATGTTGGAATTCCTATTCTTCCAATATTCCAACATTCCATTTAGTTTTTGTTGCTTGATTTAAACAGGAATTCCTTCTCAGCCTTAGTCAGGCTGTCATATCCCGATTTCGATATCTTATCCAGGATCGTATCAATACGCTTTTGGTTATCCATTCTGTGGGAATTGTATTCCACGTCTGACACCGGGCGTTTTGCCTTGTATGATGCCCCGCTGTTGCCGGATGGCTTCATAAAGAACCTCCTTATGCCGTTAAAATTGATGGCATCAAAAAAATTACTGAAATCTTTTCCTTTTCGCAGGTAATATGCATAGATGAAACCATAGATAGCGCCCCCGATGTGTGCAATATGGCCACCCGCGTTACCGGAGCGTATCATAAAGAAATCCAATACAAATAAGATGATCGCAATATAAACGATTTTCACCCTGCCCACCAGGATTAACGGGATTGTATAATTCGGCACATAAAATGAAATGGTTGTTACGATGGCCATTACTGCCGCTGAGGCGCCGATGGCGGTCGAAAGCAAGAGGATTTCACTAAATGCAGGGAAAATATTATAGGCCAGGACATAAAGCAGTCCCCCGGCAAGTCCCCCAAGGATGTAAGTAGCGAGAAGCTGCCTGTTAGACAGGAACTCCAGGAATATCTTCCCAAACCAATACAGCCATAACATATTGAACAGGATGTGGAAGAAGCTGATGTGAAGGAACATGTAGGTGAATATTGTCCATGGCCTCACAATCAGTCTTTCCAGGTTGGCAGACACACCCAGTATGTCAGCTATGAAAAAACGGACTTCGTTATCATCAATATTGAATAGGAAGGCGATAACCAATATGGCAGAGACAAGCAACCATACCGCTATATTGATAATGATCAGCCTCGGCAGCGTTGCCTTCGACCTGAAATAACTTTTTAAATCATTTAATATATTCGGCTGGACAGACATTTGTGATGGTTAGATAATTAGATGTTTGTTCGTAAAATGAAATTGTTATATTTTGAATAATGAATAATGAACACCGAACACCGAACACCGAATCATGAAGTATTTTTTCCTTGTTGCCATATTCTTTTTCATTTATTTATCTCAACTCTCAACCCTCAAACTAATGCAAACTCCCTTTCCTCTTCCAGTATTTGATCAAAAAGAAACCAAATATCATACCACCAAGGTGGGCAAAATGGGCAATATTTCCACCATGACCTGTTATTCCAAAAATCAATTCTGCAAGGCCATATAGGATCACAAAATATTTGGCCTTTAGGGGGAATAAAAAGTAAATGTAAATGTAAGCATTCGGAAACAGCATCCCAAAGGCAAGGAGTATACCGAACACTGCTCCCGATGCTCCTATCACATTCGGAATGTTCATGAAATATTCCCGGTAGTCAACCATGAAGTTGACAGCGGCCTGCAAGGCCTGCCGGTCACCGGGGTTGTTCAGTAAGATGTTATAAGTATCCTCGAACCCCATGAATTCCTGGTATATGATCCCGGAATACTCACTGATCCTGAACTGGTGCGATTGGATAAAGTCAATAAGGGATGCCGTACTGGGATTGCTGATAAAATGATTGATGGCAACAACAGTCGGATTGATATCCAGAAAGATCACGAAATAGTGGATCAGTCCGGCGCCTATTCCTGTAATAAAATAATATATCAGAAACCGTCTGGCACCCCAGATATTTTCTAAGGCGTATCCGAACATCCAAAGAGCGAACATGTTGAAGAACAGATGTCCGAAATCACCATGCAGGAACATATAGGTGATGAATTGCCAGGGCCGGAATGCCTGGGAAGCAAAATAATGCAATCCCATGTGATCTGCCAGGTCGATCCCGAAAGAACTTTGTAGCAGTATCTGTAAAACAAAGGCCAGTCCGTTGATTATCAATAGATTCTTTACAACCGGGGGGAGTAGCCTGAAACCCGCAGGCCTGTATTGTTGCTGATTCATATAAATTTTTTCACTTAAACAATTCTTTCAGATCGTCAGTTTTAAGGATCGTATAGGTTTTTGCACCGTCAGGTGTGATTTCCGGTACCTGGCATGCAAAAAGCTCATCGATGATCCTGTCCATTTCTTCAATATGGAGTCTTTTGCCCGGCCTAACAGCCATCCTGACAGCCATAGAGCGTGCTAAATTAATTTTTTTATTCAAATTCAACTCCAACAGGTTCTGCTTATAGTTTTCCAGTACCTGGTCCAGCGCTTCCTGTAGGTCTTCATCCTGCATGCCTTCCGGTACGCCATTTACAACAAACGTATTCTGGCTGAGTTTGTTTAGCTGATACCCCAGAATATTAAACTCATCAAGTAACTCATTCACGATCTCCACGTCGCTTGAAGAAAAAGTGATATTTCTGGGGAAAAGCTCTTGCTGGGAAGCTTTCTTTTCGTTTTTCAGGCGGTCCAGGAATTGTTCGTACAGGATGCGCTCATGTGCATTGTGCTGGTCAATGATCACGATCCCAGTCTTGATGTTGGTGACGATAAAGTTATTCTGTACCTGGAATACCTTCACCTGTCCGTTCTCTGCCTCATCTTGTTGCCAGGCTGAAGTTACAGAAATGGATTCGGGAATTTCGGTCTGGGTACCGGAAGTATCATACAACTTTTCCCAGTTTTCTATGTTGATCTTTTTCTGCCTCCTGGGGTCACCGAATCCCGCTGGTGATGACTGCTCAAAAGGGTTGAATTGTTTTTCCGGCCGTTCAAAAGGATTTTTTATCTCCCTGTCCGGGTCGGGAGGGGCTAAATCAAGACTTTGTTCTACATCGAAGTCGATGGTAGGGGTGATGCTGTGTTTTCCTAAGGCCATTTTCACGGCCGACTTGAGCACGGCATAGATCAGCTTACTGTCCAGGAAATTTACCTCCGTCTTGGTAGGGTGGATGTTCACATCGATGTTCTTTGGGTCAACATCAATATAGATGAAATAAGTCGGGTAGGTATCTGCCGGAAGCAGCTCGTGGAATGCGTTCTCAAGCGAATGGTTCAGATAAGGGTGACGGATATACCTTCCGTTTACGAAGAAATACTGCTCCCCCCGCTTTTTCCTGGCAAACTCCGGCTTTCCGATAAACCCTGTGATCTTCAGATCATCGGTATCGTGGTCTACGGGGATAAGTCTTTGATTGTACTGCTGACCCAGCAGGCTCACGATACGCTGTTTCCTGTTGGACGGGAAAAGCTGGTGTAGCAACTTGTCATTATGATACATAGAAAACCTTACGTTATTGTAAACCATGGCGATGCGATAAAAATCGTCGATGATGTGCCTGATCTCTGCTGTATTGGATTTCAGGAAGTTTCTCCTGGCAGGGACATTGAAAAACAGGTTCTTGACCTGGATAGAAGTGCCAGTCGGGCAACTGCAGGCTGTCTGGCTTTTTACCTCGGAACCTTCCACGATAAGACAGGTTCCGATTTCATCCTCCTGCTTTCGCGTTTTGAGTTCGACCTGCGAGATAGCTGCTATGGAAGCCAGCGCCTCTCCCCGGAAGCCGAGTGTCCGTATCCTGAAAAGATCATCAGCCCTGGTAATTTTTGAGGTAGCATGCCGTTCAAAGCACATCCTTGCATCCATACCTGACATACCGCAGCCGTTATCGACAAGTTGTATCAGGGTCCGGCCGGCATCTTTCAGAATGAGTTCTATCTCTGTAGCCCCGGCATCAACAGCATTCTCCAGCAGTTCCTTCACAGCCGAAGCAGGCCGTTGTATCACTTCACCGGCTGCGATCTGGTTGGCAACCGAATCAGGAAGAAGTCGGATCAGGTCAGCCATTGTGAGTGAGAAATAATACCAGCTTCTCTAAAAAGTCAGTGAAAAAGAAAAGGTAGATGGCTGATGCAATGATGAATATGTAAATGAGTGTTCGTATAGCAGCGGACCGGGAACTTTTTTTTCCTTCATTCCGGTGCCATTTTCTGCGTATCTCTGCCTTCATCCGGGCTCTTGGATCCCCTTTCCCAATCAGGTCCAGCTCTTTCTTCCTTTTTTCCGCTTCCTCCTTTATTGGGTCATAATAAACCGGCTGGTAGTTAAATGGCTTTGGTTTAGGCCTTCTGAAAAATACTATACGCATCATACCCCATTGTTTGTGCAAAAATACTCATTAATTTGAAGATTTGAAAATCACACTCATTTATTGTTACGGGGAAGGGCGAAATGGCGAAAGGGCGATGGGGCGATGGGCGATAGGGCGAGGTGTGGGTGGTGAAAAGAAGGATAAGTTGTGAGACACGATACGGGTTACGAGTTACAGCTTCCTGAAAACTGTAATGTCAGGCATTTGAAAGACGGTATTAAGCGGGTAATTCTTTAGTCCTTTGAGTGACTTTGTCCCGATAGTTATCAGGATCCTTTGTGATCCTTAGTGGTAAAAAAAGAACAGAAACCACAGAGTAGAAGAGAAAAAACATTACGAAACATTGCATGGAACTTTATAACTTTATAACTTTACAACCTTACAACTTTACAACCTTATAACTTTCAGCTTTCTAACTTTATAGCTTTCAACTCTGCATGAATAATGTAGCTTATAATACTGTGGTTTATGGCTCACAAAGACAGGGCCGACCTGAGGCGCTTGAG
>DAOWEV010000224.1 GCA_030638325.1 Bacteroidales bacterium | reverse complement strand
GATGTGGCATGGGGCGTGGAAGACAGGGTTATTAGAAAACCTATATTTTACTTCTCAATGAGCCTGGACTTTTAGTGCGCCAAAAGTACAATTCAAAACCACCCTCTAAGAAGGTGAACTTTTTCTTGTTGATAAATTTATTTCACAATTTTCTTTGATTTTTCAGATATGCTGATTTCAAGCGGGTTTGGCATGGACTCGACAGGTGCCAAAATTTACTCTCATGTTGAATATTTTTATCCAATAATGTTAAAAAATAGCGTTTGGCAATTGTAGGTGTTTTTAATTCAGTGATTTAAAATTTTTCAACTACCTGAATGTTAATAAATAATTTCCCTTTTCCATATTTCTTATTGTACTTTAGCACACAGGAAAAATTCCCCGTTAGTTTTTTTAACCAATTGGAAGTCAGACTTATAGGATTAAAGTTTACATCAACCAGAAAAATTCAAAGGATAGAAAATGGAGCAAAATCTTTTTGCAAGTATTGATAATCAGCAAGAACTGAAGGTGGAGGAAAAAGATTTTTACGAGAAGGTTTTAGAAAAACGAACCCGGCCGGAAATAAAGCCGGAAGGTACTCAAAAAATAAAACCTGAACCGGAGGTAATGATCGATGATGATACCGGTATATCGGTTGGGAAGGTATCAGAGATGGAGGTGTATCCTTATAAACTGGTTTTGGAAAAGGCTACCGAATATTTTAACGGAGATACCCTTGCAGCCAGTGTATGGATCAATAAGTATTCTTTAAAAAACGGTAAGAATGATTTGTTCGAGCTTACTCCGGATGACATGCACAGAAGGCTTGCCCGGGAGATTGCCCGCATAGAAAAGAAATATCCCAACCCACTTGATGAACAGACCATCTTTAACCTCCTGAAGGATTTCAAATATATAGTCCCGCAGGGTGGCCCGATGGCTGGTATCGGCAATGATTTTCACGTATCTTCCCTGTCGAATTGTTTTGTAATTGGCGATGAAGGCTCTTCAGATTCATATGGCGGGATAATGAAAACCGACCAGGAGCAGGTTCAACTGATGAAACGCAGGGGAGGTGTCGGACATGATCTTTCACATATTCGTCCTGAAGGAAGCCCGGTAAAGAACAGCGCCATGACCTCAACCGGTATTGTGCCTTTCATGGAAAGATTCTCGAATTCAACCCGGGAAGTGGCCCAGGGTGGCAGACGCGGTGCCTTGATGTTGACCATCTCCGTTAAACATCCCGATGCCGGAGAATTTATCAGCGCCAAAATGGAACAGGGAAAAGTAACCGCAGCTAATATTTCTGTGAAAATAGATGATGCGTTTATGAAAGCTGTTCATGAGCAGAAAACCTATACCCAACAATATCCGGTAGACAGTCCTAACCCTATAGTGACCAAGGAGATAAATGCCAGGGATTTATGGGATAAAATCATTCACAATGCCTGGAAATCGGCAGAACCGGGCGTGCTGTTCTGGGATACCATTGCGAGAGAAGCCATACCTGACTGTTATGCTGACCTTGGCTTTAAAACCGTATCCACAAACCCGTGCGGGGAAATCCCGCTCTGTCCTTATGATAGTTGCCGGCTGCTGGCAATCAACCTTTACAGTTATGTAAAAAATCCTTTCACCGAAGAAGCACGTTTTGATGCGGAGCTTTTTACAAAGCATGCCCGTTATGGGCTTCGCATCATGGATGATATTGTTGATCTGGAGGTTGAAAAAATCGAAAAAATATTACAAAAAATAGATTCTGACCCGGAAGATCAAGAAATTAAGCGGACAGAAAGACAACTTTGGGAAAATATCCTGAAAAAAAGCACTATGGGCAGAAGAACCGGGATCGGGATAACGGCCGAAGGCGATATGCTGGCTGCACTGGGAACCCGTTACGGATCTGAAGAGGCTATAAACTTCGCAACGGAAGTTCATAAAATACTGGCCATAGAGGTATATCATTCATCTGCCACACTCGCTGGAGAAAGAGGATCGTTTCCTATCTATGATCCTGAAAAGGAAAAAGACAATCCTTTCATACTCAGGCTCAAAGAAGCAGCCCCCAGGGTTTATGAATTGATGCAGGAAAATGGAAGGAGGAACATGGCCATGCTGACCATTGCCCCAACCGGCAGCGTCAGTATCTGTACCCAGACAACATCGGGCATTGAACCGATCTTTGCAATCCGCTACAAAAGAAGAAGAAAAGTCAATCCCAGTGATCAGGATGTAAATATTTCCTTTGTGGATAAAATGGGGGATGCCTGGGAAGAATATAATGTCTTACACCCGAAGTTTGAATACTGGCTGAAAACACAGGGAATGGATTCCGACGAGATAAAAAATCTTCCCGGTAAGAAAATAGCGAGGGTGATCAAAAAATCGCCATATTATAAAGCTTCTTCCAGCGATATTGACTGGGTCAATAAAGTGAAAATGCAGGGCTCCATTCAAAAGTGGGTTGACCATAGTATCAGTGTCACGGTGAATGTGCCTGAAGATATCACCGAGGAGCTTGTGGGCCAGGTCTATACTACGGCCTGGGAAAGCGGTTGTAAAGGTATGACCATCTTCAGGGAAGGTTCCAGGGAGGGAGTGCTGGTAAATCATGATGCAAAGAAAGATGGTGCCACAGCCAATACTTTCCATGAAACCAGCGCCCCCAAAAGGCCAAAGGTGATGGATGCCGATGTCTTACACTTCCAGAATAATGATGAAGAATGGGTGGCCGTGGTAGGATTGCTGGATAACAGGCCATATGAGATATTTACCGGGCGTGCTGAGGGCTTCTTTCTGCCACCCTGGGTCAAAAAGGGGAAAGTCATCAAGAATAAATTAAACAATGAAAGAAGCAGGTACGACTTTCAGTATGAGGATGATCAAGGTTATAAAACTACCATGGAGGGATTGTCCAGGCAGTTCAATACACAGTTCTGGAATTATGCAAAGTTGATATCCGGCATACTGAGGCATGGTATGCCACTGCCATTTGCAGTCCAACTGATTGATAATCTTGAGTTTGATACCAGGTCTATCAACAATTGGAAAAATGGGGTGGCCAGGGCGCTTAAAAAGTATATTCCCGACGGAACCCAGCTTACCAAGGGAAAATGCCCGGAATGTGGTGCCATCGGCAGCATGGCTTACAAAGAAGGATGTGCGACCTGTGACACCTGCGGTTACTCCCAATGCGGTTAAAATTGCATTTATTCTCTATCATATTCAGATTCGTATTAAAGTTTGCCGGGTGGTTGCTACTGGGTTTTGTTGCTATCGTCCTGTTTTTCTACCTGACGGCGCCCATTTACGATCTTCCAGAACCTGCCCCTTTTTCAGGACAGAAGCTGTTTAATCCGTACGAAGGAATTGACAGCAACAACTGGAGAAGAGGGAACTTTCAAATACAATCCTATGCCTGGTATGGCCTGACGGGTGGCAGCAAAAATACTAACGAGGCAATCGACAGTATCTATACCATGCTGGGTTATGATGTCATTACCACCTCGGATTATATGAAGATCAACAGCTATGGAAGCGATAGTCCGCGGTATATCCCGGTGTATGAGCACGGATATGGCGTTCGTAAATTCCACCAGGTGCTGATCGGGGCCAGGAAAGTTTCATGGCGGGACTATTTCTTATTTCAAACGGTTAATCATAAACAGCATATTATCAGGATTCTCCGTAAATATAACAAACTGATATATATTGCCCACCCACAGCTAAGGAATGCTTATAGCCTGGAAGATATGAGATACCTTACGGGTTATGATGGCATTGAAGTCCTGAATTATATGAGATTCTCTATCGGGCATTGGGATGCAGCTTTGTCAGCCGGTAAATATGTTACTATTCTCGGTAATGATGATGCTCATGATATTGAACGAACCTTTGAAGTCGGATACAGGTGTACATACATATATTCCAGGTCGCTTGCAGGAGACAGCATCATCGATGCGCTCAGGAACGGCAGGGCTTTTGGGGCTGACATCGACCGGGACCTGAGAGAAACTTATGAGGAAAAAGCAGAAAAGGTAAAATCAATTGCCAAACTCACTAAAGTGCAAATCCGGAATGATACTTTGTTCATTGGGGTTGATAAGCCGGCATTGGAATTCAGGTTTATTGGCCAGCTTGGGAAGATCCTGAAAAGATCCGGCCATGCCGATAACGCTTTTTATGTTATCCGGCCGGAAGATCCCTATGTACGGACTGAAATTACTTTTTCTGACAAGAATATCTTTTACCTGAACCCGGTCGCCAGGTATGATCATGAAATACCCGGAAATCCGGATATGGCCTCCGTAAACCTGGTCAAATCAATTATT
>DAOWEV010000023.1 GCA_030638325.1 Bacteroidales bacterium | reverse complement strand
TCTGCCGTGGAGGAAATATCAACCCCCGTCATGCCTTCGATGGTGACCTTTGATTTTGATGTTATTTTTATATCCTTCATACTATCCATGGTAATGCCGCTCGATGTAAGCTCAACTTTATTTTGATTCTGATCATGCAACAGTATTGACTTGCCATCGTCACTCAAAACCACTTTATTGCCCCCGGGCGTTTCGATTGTAGTCACCTTTTTCTGATCGTCGAATTCTATCTTCAGTTTGCTCCTGGTCACTATCCCTTTAAACGAATTATCGCTGTCAGGATATCCAGTTGCCGGCTTGTGTTTTCCATGGTACAGGCTGCCAAGTACAAAAGGTCGTTCTGCATCCTCAGCCTCAAATCCAACCAGCACCTCGTCACCAATCTCAGGAATAAAGTAAAAACCCCTGTCGTCTCCTGAATATGGCATTGCAATCCTTATCCACGGGCTCATGGCATTGTTTTCCTGCCAAAAAAATTGTACCCTGATCCGGCCCAGTTTTTCCGGGTCGTTATTGTCTTTTACAATCGCGCTTTGTGGTGCACTTTTTGGAAAGGCTTCCGGATCGGTATAATCAGGTATGGTTGCCTCAGCCGGAATAGCAGTGAAAATATTTTCGTAATTCAACAAATTATCGCAACGGTGCATGATGCTGGTGATAAGGTAGTCACCATAACCCACCTCTCCTTTGCTTTCGGTTTTTGGCGCCTTTATTGATATTTTGCTTCCGGGAACAAGGTTCATGTTTTCCCCGCGCCCTTCCAATCCTGACATGCCCAGTGTGATGGCCGATGCTTCAAGCTCCACCGTGCTTTTTTGTGCTTTGGCATAGCTGTTCGGACTGACATTGAGATGCGGATAGTCGAGTATGGCCGGCTGAGTATACTGTTTCCCCGATTGGTTGTAGGCATGCTTGCCCACCTCGTTCTGCTGGTCTTTGCCGGTAGTTTTTTCAGTGCTGGTTTCAAAGTGTTTCGCATTCAAATAGTCGTACGAGACATATTTAAAATCCGGCGCTTTCAGGTTTAGAGAAAAATCGTAAGAGTTAAGGTCTTTTCCCAGTATCAGCTCTTCCTCTTTACTTTTGAGAGCGCCAAAAATCAGTTCACTGCCGGTATAATACATCCATTCGCCATAACGGGCTGCCAACCGGCGAAGAAAATCAAACCTGTTTTCTTTATACTGCACACAATAAGGAATTTGTTCCTTATAACACGGATTTACATTGACTTTTAATACATCCCTGGGATAAGGCTTCAATACCTCATCCACAATCTGTTTCAGGGTTTTGTTCTCAAATGAACGGCAGCCGGCATGGTCGAGTAACAAAATATCGGGGCTATATCCCGAGAGCACAACCTGGTCTTCGTGAGATGAATTCGACGTTGCCGCACTGATAGAGTGGATGATCCCCTTAAAAAATACACCGGGTATACTTTCTTTCCCTCCCTGTTTATAGGAATCAATGGAAATGGTAATGATTGAACCGATGTATTTTTTCGATTGTTCCATTACAAAACCATCTGGCTCTTCGAAGGTATCCATGCGACAACTAACATGAAACTCCTGGATACCATTCATTTTCTGGTCAATGGAAAGGTTCAGGAAATCCATTATTTCCTGACCATCTATTTCTATTCGAACCGATGATGCAAGTGCCATGAGGTTTGTTTTATATTATTGGTTTATTGGCAAAACCTGATTTACTATTGCACCAAAAACCTAACCCGGATAATCCGGAATTTTGAATTTCGAATTATAAATTTTAAATGTTTTGCCAAAAAATGACAAGATGATTTTTTTGGTACTGAATATTAATCAGAGTTATAACCGAAATTGTGATTAACATTTACTTATCATATTTTGTCCAGGTATTAGTGTGTGTTGCCCCGGATAGAGATATCTCCCTGGCTGAAATTTTTAACTCTTCAATCATTTCAACATCCCTTGTGAAGGTTTCATGGTAATAGAAACACCTGGCATCCTTAAATTCAAGTGTTTTAAACACCTTTTTTCCTTCACCACCTGAGAATAAGATCTTTCCGTTTTTGTCGGCTTTTGGAGACATCATCCACCACATAATTTCTTCATCCTCAATACTAATGAAAGTTAAAGTTATGACCCCGCCTTTTACCTGTGATGTTGGAAGACCGCGGGGGTCAATATCCTGCGAAAAACTATACGCACAGGTCAGTAAGGGAACCCCCTCATCCTCAGTTGCGTGGCCCTCGATATGTAAGCTTGCTGTTAAAACCATTTTTATTCAATAAACTACTGATTAATTAATTACTGCCACAGGGGAAATGTTTCATCACCCCAGTGCAGGAAATTTGTTCCACAAAAGAATGATCCGTATGAGATATTCTTTCATACATAGAACATGATACTTTGTCAGTAAACTATCTCTGCTTAGTTTGATCCACAGCAACGCCATCAACAGTTACTTTTTGTCCAACCATTGAGAGTGATATTTCACGACCGTATTCAGAAATAGTTTCATTGTACGACTCCAGACATACTTTCTCTAAAACCAGGTCTCTCGTTTTCGCTTCCATATCCGTGTCACTTACCTTAAAAGTGACCTTGTCCTTTTTTTCGTGTCCAACCAACCACTTAATTAGTTTTTCAGCATCTTCTTTTTTTGGTTCTAATATGGAAAACGAAAAAGGGGACACATTTATAGGACCGAAAGTGATATCTGCTGTTGGGTTAGAAACATTGGCACTTGAGTCGTAACCGAAACTCAAACCTCCTTGTAATTCGAAAGGATTAGTAATTCCATCAATTTCACATTTGATTACAGTTGACATAATAAATCGTTTTTAATGGTTTATATTATTTGACTTTAATTGGGTATTGTCTTAATTCTGGTTATATTCAGAATTCCAATCGTTTCCATCGTCACCTTTTTGTCCATCCATCTTAATCAGGAAATTCTTGGCCGGAAAATAGGGCTTCATATTAATATCCAAAAAGATTCGATCCTTTTGATTAGGGTCCTGTTCGAATCTTGTAATAGTGAAATCCTCAATTAATTTACCAGGTCCGGCAATGCTGTTTAAGAATTTACCAATCTGGCTTTTGAGGTCTTTTTGTGTTTCGAAATCAAAATTCTCAAAGGCTCTCCTGTTCAGGAAATCCATTAATACTTTTGTAACATAATCAAACACCCTTACTACCGAATAGGTTTGCAGCCCAAGGTTGTCACCGTTAAACAGGGTTTTGGCCGAGAAAGCCATCACTTTTCCGTATTCGTTTACCATGGGGACAAGGCCCAGTTTTTCAAGGCTTGCAATCTCGCTTTTTTTCAATGGAAATGTTACACCATCCACTTCGCTTAACCCGCCGTGTTTTTTCCCGGCGGCAACCTGCGACATAAGTGTCTGGTAAATGGTGCCAGCCAGTGCGCCGGCAGGCGGCACATACAGTACTTCCTCTTCACCCACTTCTTCATATTTTTCTCGTCCGACAAGCCAGTTACATGTCATCATAACATTCGATCTGTAAATGTCGCCACCGGTAAGGTTAGCCACTTCAAACATCTCCATCACATCATCGGGGTTATCGAGGTGTTCAAAATCTGTAACCAGCATTACTTTATTCTCGTGTGCCATTTTTGCCCACTTCTCTACAACTTTATTTGAACCGAGGTAGCCCGGGATAACAAGGATACTGTAGTTATTTCTCAGGTCGAGCCTGTCGTAATTGGCCACAAGCTCCTCATTCACTTTTTCAAAAAAACGAGTGTTGTCGAGGTCTTTAAGCTGCTCGAGCTCGGCATTCAGGAACGAAACATTCTTCAGTTTTTCCATAGTGGTGTTTTTGAAGAACAAGGCAACCGACCGGTAAGACCTTTCCATATCTTTTGTTTCGTCAATGGCGTTTTTGAGGTTATTTTTTAATGTGGTATCTGCCACTTCCGATTGCTTGTCGCATTCTTCCACTATTTCTGAAATGCTGGCAGCCGATGACAGGATATCTGACCAGATCTGAAGGCTGCGTTTCAAATCTTCCCTATCATCCTTCCTGGTCGATTCCGCAAGGAATATCTTTTTCCTGGCTTTCCGTTCCGGGTTAACATTCTGTACCCCTTCGATCGCCATTTCCAACAGATCGAATCCGCCAACTATTGCCAGGGCATCAATACTTTCTTCAAGAACTGCTTGTGGGTTATCGATCTTTTCGACGGATAATACCTCACGTTCTTTGAATTGTTCTTTATTTTGTTTTTGTTTTGCTTCTTCAGGCATTGCTTTAGGATTTAGATTGTATTAAATCGATTTATTACTTATTATCTTCCAGCTCTTTGATCAGTGCATTGATCGCATTCAGCAAAGCTGCCTTGTGCTCTTCGTCCTCCAACGCTTTTTTCAAAAGCTTATTGGTCTTCAGTTGCTTGATCATTTTCTGGTTTTGTTCCTTTTGAGCTGTCAGGTTTTTCAGAAATTCACTTTGCTTGGTGATCCCTTTAATCCCGAAATCGCCCAGGTTTTTAAACTTCAGGCTCTCTTTACGTGTGCCTCCTTCGCTGTCCTGAAATTCCATTTCAATACCGGGTGAATAATGTTCGAAAACCTCATCGATGGATTTCAGCCCTTCAACAACCTCTGGTTTAATGGGAGGGTCTGTTGTGAGTTTTTCCACCATTATGGTCCTGTTTTGCGGTATTTCGCTCACTGCTTCACTGGCGTCACCTTTTACTTCGGTTCCGCCTATACCATAAGTTTCCATATTTTATAGTTTTAAGGTTTATAAAAGAAAATTAGTTTTATCATTATAATTTTAACAAATATACTAAAAAGTTTCCATTCAGGCAATCACCCATTTAATTTCTTCATTTTCATCCAGGCTGATAGTTACCCGGCTCCCCCGATGTACATCGCCAGCAATAATCTTTCTTGACAATGGCCTGCGTATTTCATTCCGTATCACGCCAATCAGGGGGCGGGCTCCGTATTTAGGCGTAAATCCGGACATGGCAAGCTTTTCTTTTGCTTTTTCATCAATCAGCAGTTCAATGCCTTGTATTTCCAACATTTTATAGAGATTCTTTAGATGTATATTAAAAATCAATACAACTACTTCTTTACTGATAGGGGCAAAGGGAACGATCTCAGTCAGCCTGCCCAGGAATTCCGGCCTGAAATAATCAGACATGATCTCCATGATCTCATTCGATTTAGGTATTTTTCCCTTACTAAAAGCATCGATAATAACCTGGCTGGCTATGTTGGAAGTAAAAAGGATGACTGCATTGGAGAAATCGCCTTCCTTCCCCAGGCGGTCATGTAATTTTCCTTCATCCAGGATTTGCAGGAAAATGTCGAATACCGATGAATGGGCTTTCTCTATCTCGTCGAAAAGGACAATAGCATACGGTTTTTGCCTGATCTTATTCACAAGTAGTCCTCCTTCTTCGTAACCTACATACCCCGGTGGAGCTCCGTATAAAAGGGCTGCCGAGTGTTCTTCCTTGAATTCCGACATATCAAAACGGATCAAAGCCGATTCATCCTGGAATAAAAATTCTGCGAGGGTTTTAGCAAGCTCAGTTTTACCTGTTCCTGTTGGCCCAAGGAAGAAAAACGACCCGATAGGCTGGCCTGGTTTGCTTAATCCCGACCGTGATTCGAGAATGGCTTCGGCGATTGTTTTTATGGCGTGGTCCTGTCCCACTACCCTTTTTTTAAGGTGTTCCTCAGTATTCAGCAATCGTTCACGTTCCTGTGATTGCAGTTTTCCCAGCGGGATCCCTGTTTTGTGTGACACCACGGCAGCAACATCAGTTTTTTCGATCGATTCACGGGTCTGACCGGCAAACTCAATTAATTTTCCAAGGACTTCCTCAATGTAGGAAACAATCTCCTTTGAAGTCTCCATCTTGACAACATCCTTATCTTCTTCGATGGCGGTAAATAGTACTTCACTGATCTTATTCCTCAAATAAACATTAAACCACTGGAGTTCGCTTATCAGTTCATCCTCATTAAGGCCTTTTTCATTCGCTGTTAACTCAGCGAACTGCTCCTTCAATGCATTTAGATCGTCGGTTGAACTAACGGAAACCATTTTCACCACAGCCATGGTACGGTCAAGCAGGTCAACGGCTGCATCCGGGAGTGCCCTTTCTTTGAGGTATCTTTTAGAAAGGCGGATTGTTTCCTCTATTACTTCCGGGTCGACCTTTAGCCCATGATGTGTTTCATAGTTGGGAATGATCTTTTTTAACATCCTAAGGGCAACGATTTCATTGGGCTCTTCAATCTTGATGATCTCGAAGCTGCTGTTGAAGGCTTCGTCAGATTCAATGAATTTGGTATAATTATCAATAGATGTAGCGCCAATGATCGTTATTTCACCCCTGGCCAGTTCGGGTTTCAGGAGGCTTGAAGCACCCGATGCACCACCCTGTTTATCTAATAAGGAGTGTATCTCATCAATGAAAAGAATGGCTTTTTCGTACTGCTTGATCTCTTTGATGATATTCTTCAGGCGGTCTTCCACTTCTCCCTTGTAGGATGCCCCAGCGATCAGTGAGCCAAAGTCGAGTTCAAAAACCAGCGTACCTGCAAGGGTACCTCCAATTTTATCATCCGCAAGTTTTTGCACCAGCCCGTTTACAACGGCTGTCTTGCCTACCCCGGTGTCACCGGTAAGGATTACATTGGGTTTTGATCGCCTGCCTAGCACTTCGGCTATCATCCTGATCTCCTTGTCGCGGGCCACTACCGGATCGAGTTTTCCCTGCCGGGCTATGCTGGATTTGTCGATGCAGTATTTAAAAAGTGCATTTTGTTTCTTTCTTTTTGATGGTGTCTTTATATCTTTATCAGGTGTACCCATCACCTGTTTGAGGTCTGACTCTTCCACCATCGAATTGATGATCTCCTCACCACGCAGTGGGAATGTTTTTAATTGTTCGTAGGTAAACCCAACACCGGGTGTGCTTAAGGAGGCCAGTGCACAAATGGCATCGATATTATCCCCGGATAGTTTCAGGCGAATGTTGTCGGCCTCATTGATCACTGCCAGCAGTTTATCATCGGCCTGGGGGCTCTCCTCAATCTTTGAAGTTTTAGGATAAGATTCTATCCTGACCTCTGCCCATTCTTCGAGGTAATATACATCTTTATCGAGGTTCTCTAAATAGGCTGTCAGGCCAATATCCTTATGCAGCAGTGCTTTTAATAAATGAGCCGGTGAAATATTCTTATTGGAAAATTCCTTGGCCAGGGATTGTGCTATACTTATGGCCTGTTTAAGATCATCGGAAAATGAAAAATCTAAATCTGTCATTACTGAATTTATTATTCCGGATTATATTATATTATTTTATACGTAATAAAAGAGCATAAGTTTATTTAACGATTGTCAGGTTTTGCAACCTAAATAGAATATCGTACCATATGTACAATGAAACTCTATTGGCAAAAGTTATAATCTATAAAAATACGGCAGATTATCCTGAAAAGCAAATAAATAGTAATTTTTTTTGGTAGAAAAAGTTACGGGTTGCAGGTTGCGGGTTGCGAATTGAAACCCGTTACCTGTAGCCCGTAACAATAAAATCCTGTTTAATTCTGCCTGCCCTGTAACGAAGTATACAGGAGCTTATCTTCCTGATTATACTCTCCTTCAAAATAAATAGTCCGCCTCAACTTAGATATTATGCATTGCACAAGCATTATTAAATGCACAATCATCATAACCAATATATAAAATATGGTTAATGAGCCTAATGTAAATGATTTTTTTTATCCGGGAGACTCTTTTTTTGCGTATTAGTTGGTATATTGCCGGATAATTCAGGATTTTCAAGAGCTTTGAGGAAAAATTCTTTTTTTGTGAAATTTAAGTGTAAAACAGAGAAACATAACTAAAATTAATTGCCATGAAAAAAATTACCGTAATGATTGCTCTTATTGTAATGATCTTTACTTCAGCTTGCCAGAAAGAGCCGGCGAAGGTTTTGTTTATCTTTAGTTATCATCCTGAGTATGAGTGGGTGGTTGAAGAGACTCAGGGAGCATTGAAGGCCTTCCAAAACCAGCAGGTCAGTATAGAAAAGTTTTATATGGACACCAAGCGGAACACCAGTAAGGAATGGATGGATAAGGTATCTGGTGAAGCCATAGATATGATCATGGATTACCAGCCTGATGTAGTTATCGTATTTGATGATAATGCCTGCAGGCTGGTAGCCCGGAAATTCATCGGTGATGAGCTCCCATTTGTATTTTGCGGCATGAACGCTGACCCATCCGATTACGGATTCCCAGCCTCCAATATTACCGGTGTCCTGGAAAGGGAATTCTGGGCAGAGTCTTTCGACCTGGTAAAAGAACTGGCACCGGGTACCGAAACTGTAGCCATCCTTATGGACAGCAGTGCCACGGCATTGAAAGCCGCCGGACATATTATGAACATTGATCCATCTGTAGGGATCGATGGAATATATACCATAAGTTATTTCGATGAGTGGAAAGCCAAAGTTGAGGAGCTCCAGGGAACCGTGGATGCCATTGGACTGTTCGTTTATTTTACCATAAAAGACAGGGCCAGCGGCCAGGCTCTGGCAGGGGAAGATATCCTGAACTGGACCCTCAAAAACAATCATCTTCCTGAATTTGCCATACTGGATTTTTCGGTGAAAGCAGGGGCTTTGTGCGGATCAAGCGAGACCGGATTTGTCCAGGGGAACCTCGCAGCAAAGGTCGCACAGCGTATCCTGGATGGAGAAAATCCGGCTGACATTCCCATCACAACACCACAGAATGGGATTGATTACATTAATGCACAAAGGGCACAGCAATTAGGCATCACCATACCGGAACACCTGCTGGAAAATGCAGAAATCATTAAATAGACTTGTTTTTCAGTTTACGGATTACGATTTGCTCAATAACCTTGTCCTTTTAACTTTTAACTTTATACTTTCAACTTTATACTTTGTACTTTTGCCTTTTCAAAGGAGTTCAACATGAGCATACAGAATTCTAAAAAGGCTATTTACTTACCGCTGGTACTAACGGTGATCCTTATCCTGGGTGTCTACCTGGGGATGC
>DAOWEV010000137.1 GCA_030638325.1 Bacteroidales bacterium | reverse complement strand
AGTAAATGGGCCTTTGAAAAATGCTTCAGGATGTTTGAGGTCATGCGAAATTAGGTTTTTACCATAATCCGCTGTTCTTTAACATATTTCTATTTTTCTATAGTCCCCTAAGTTTGAAAACCCAAAACTGACTGGAAAAACTATACCTGTACGTAAAGTTAATAGGCTGTAAATCAAATTAGAAACGCATGTCAGCCAAATACAGTGACAGTTTTTAACTGATCGTAATCAATTTTTGATGTAAATTTGAATTTGTGAATTAATCAGGCTAAACCTGTTTAATTCACAAATTGATCCATTACGAAGCCAATAGTAAAATTGCTTTGGACTTCGGACTTCCGACTTGCGCTTTAGAGCGTTAGGAATTAAACAGGTTAATTTCTCTGAAAGTTATCGCTAACTTGAACACTGATTAGCTATGTTTTGTTTTTCGAGAGGCTATATTTTTATGTATTTTCGTGACTTTATTATCTGTTTTCATAAATAGATCATAATTATATAAATTATTAATGAAAAAAATACAACTCCACTGGCAAATCCTGATCGCCCTGGTTTTAGCTGTATTATATGGCATCTTCCTGCCTGAATACATTGGTTATGTAAGTTGGATGGGCACTGTTTTCCTGCGCGCCCTGAAAATGATCATCATACCCCTGGTGCTGGCTTCAATAATCACGGGTGTAGCCAATATGGGAAGTGCTGAGAACCTGGGACGGCTTGGCCTGAAGACCATGCTGTACTACATCCTAACCAGTACCTTTGCGATCGTCACAGGCCTCATCCTGGTGAACATTTTCAAGCCGGGGGCAGGCGCCGACCTGAACTTTACACAGGAAGTTGGCGGGCATATCGACACCTCCCTTGGGGAGATTCTCATCCGGATCATTCCCGACAATCTCTTCGATGCCATGTCGGATAACGGGCAGATGCTATCTATCATCTTCTTCGCCATCCTGTTTGGGTTCTTTATCACAAGGGTCAATGAAAAAAGCAAGAGGATGCTCACCGATTTCTTCAGCGCTGTCTTCGATGTGATCATGCAACTGACCATGTTCATCATTAAGTTCACCCCCCTGGGAATTTTCGGGCTGGTAGCAGAAAAGGTTGCTGAGGTGGATGACCTGATCGGCCTGATGCAGAGTATGGGGTTGTATATGCTGGTGGTTTTGACCGGGTTGTTTTTACATGCCGTGATCACCCTGCCACTGATCACCCGCTTCATTGGCCGGGTGAATCCCCGGAAGCATTTCCAGGCACTCCGCATCCCATTGATCACAGCCTGGTCTACCTCATCTTCCAACGCGACCCTTCCGCTGACCATACAGGCTGTGGAGGAGAATGACGGGGTATCCAAGAAGATCGCTAATTTTACGCTGCCTCTCGGGGCGACTATCAATATGGACGGGACGGCGCTTTACGAATGTGTTGCGGTGATGTTCATCGCGCAGGCATACGGCATGGATATGTCAGTGGGCCAACAGGTATTGATAGTTGTTACAGCATTACTGGCTTCCATTGGTGCGGCCGGGATTCCCATGGCCGGCCTGGTGATGATCACCATCATCCTTACGGTTGTCGGGCTTCCTCTCGAAGGCGTGGGACTGATCCTTGCCGTTGACCGCATCCTGGATATGTTCAGAACGGCCACCAACGTCTGGAGCGACAGTTGCGGCGCTGTTGTGATTGCCCGGACGGAAGGGGAGGTGCTGGAGAATATAGTATGAAAAATTGCAATTATTTAGTCGTGACGTATATTTCATCAGTGTTAAATAAAGTACTAAATTCGAATTTCTAAATCCTAAACAATATCAAATGACAAAAGTACAAAATTCAAAACCGTATGATCTGTGGGAAATCCTTTTTTTGAACTTTGGTTATTTGAGTTTTGAATTTGTTTAGAGTTTAGGATTTGGTGCTTAGGATTTATTTCACTGGGTAAACGATAGTGTGTGTGAAAAAAATTATTATGATCAAGTATTGTAATCTTTTATTCTTCCTGACAGTCATTTCATTGAGCACATTCGGACAGGACGATTGGCTGACTTATTATGAGAGATCCGGATACCTGGAAACTCCCCGGTATGATGAGACCATTGAATATTGTAAAAAGCTGGATGAAGCTTCCGGAATGATCCGTTATGTATCATTTGGTTTGAGTCCCCAGGGCCGGGAGCTTCCATTATTGATCATTGACCGGAACGAGAATTTTGACGTGGCTTCTGTGAGGGAAAGCAGCAATACCATTCTGCTGATCCAGGCCGGCATACATCCGGGAGAGATTGACGGCAAAGATGCCGGGTTGATGTTCCTCCGCGACCTGGTGATCATGGATCAATATCCTGAGCTGCTCGAACACCTTACTATTCTTTTCATTCCGATCATGAATGTGGACGGCCACGAACGGTTCGGGCCCTACAACAGGATCAATCAAAACGGACCGGCAGAAATGGGCTGGCGGACAAATGCCCAAAACCTGAACCTGAACCGTGATTTCCTGAAAGCAGACACCCCGGAGATCCGGGCCTGGCTGAGATTGTTCAACGAATGGCTGCCTGATTTCTTCATCGACATACATGCTACCGACGGCGCCGATTACCAGTATGTTTCATCCTACGGACTGGAGATCCTGGGAAGTATGGATAAAGGGCTGACCAACTGGACCAGGAAAACTTTCATACCTTACCTGGAAGAGAATATGGAGCTCGCCGGGTATCCTGTTTTCCCATATGTGATGTTCAGGAGATGGCATGACCCGAGAAGCGGTCTCAGGTCTTCTGTTGCTTCCCCACGACTGTCGCAGGGCTATACAGCCCTTCAGAACAGGATCGGGCTCCTAATGGAAAATCATATGTTGAAAGACTATAAAACCAGGGTTGATGCCACGTATGCGCAAATAAAGCTGGTATGCAATATCCTGAACCGGGATGGGGAAATGCTTCAGGAGCTAAACCGGAAGGCAGATAGTACGGTATCAGATGAAAAATTCAGAAAAGAACCTTTTCCGGTAAAGTTCACGGCATCACACGACAGCACCATGGTATCTTTCAAAGGATTTGATTACGATATCGTGGAGAGTGACCTGACCGGCGGAAACTGGTTCCAGTATCATCCGGATCAACCTGAAACATATCTTTTACCTTATTTTAATGATCAGCAACCCACTGCGACCGTGCAATTACCTGAAGCCTATATCATTCCCCCGGAATGGCAGGAAGTGATCGAACGATTAGATGTACATGGCATCGATTACTTTGTGCTTAAGCGTCCACAATCAGTTATGATCCAGTCATACAGGTTCATGGACCCCGAATGGAATAACACGCCCTATGAAGGGAGGTTCCCGAACCATGCAAAGAAAGAAGTTATTGAGGAAATACGAGAGTTTCCGGCCGGATCTGTGATCATTCAGATGGATCAGCGCAACGCCAGGGTCATCGCCCACATATTGGAACCGGATGCTCCGGACTCTTACTTTTACTGGGGATTTTTCAATGCCATATTCGAGCAAAAGGAATACGCTGAATCCTATGTCATGGAGAAGATGGCCAGGGAAATGCTGGCTGATGACCCTTCTCTGATGGAGGAATTTGAGCAAATGAAATCAGAAAACCCGGAGATCGCCAGTAATTTCTGGGCTCAGCTAAACTGGTTTTACAGCAAGACACCCTATTGGGACCAGAAAAAGAACGTGTACCCGGTTGGGAAAATATTTGAAAAGAAATTAATGGAGGAATTAAAGAATATTTACTAAAAAAATATACCTTTATTCTGTCAATGATCTTACAACAACCCATATCCGGAAAAGGCATTTCTCCAACCACATCCGTATGGCTGTTATTGTTCCTGTTCTTCAGCTCATCCATGACAGCTCAGACGGACCGGTACTGGTCTCACAACTTCAATGATGCATCTTCGATGCTGGCTGGTGCCGTTGTCGGAGGAGGCGCCGGTATAAGCGCCATCTATTACAACCCTGCAAACATTTCTGAGATCACCCAATCAAATTTATCCATCACTGCCAGTTTATTTTCATATAATTTTTATGATTACCAAAATGCCCTGGGCGATGGCATCGACCTGCAACTGTCCCATATCACGGTAGAGCCAAGATTCGTTTCCTACATGATACAACCGAAAAATAATGAACGCCTGAGTATTGAACTGGCAAGCATGAATATCGAAAATACTTACCAGCACTACATCCAAACTGTCGATCAACACATCGATATATTGGAAAACCTGCCCGGGAAGGAAGATTATTCTGCTACCTACACATATAAAAATCAGTACCGGGACGATTATGTTGGCATTGGGGTGTCTTATAAACTGACAGACAGATTATGGCTTGGGGGAAGTATGTTTGTTTCCTTGAAATCACTCAGATACTCTGAATCAATTAGTATTGATGCATTTCCTGTTAATCAGGCGGTGCTTGACAGCATTCCGTTTTACACTGCCAGTTATGAAAACAGGAATTCTGTACGTTATGATCAACTCAGTATTATATGGCATTTTGGAGTTAGTTATAAGATCAACAATGTAAGCCTGGGACTGAAGCTTGCCACGCCTGGCTTTCAGGTCTATCAGGGAGGCAAAAACGTTGTAAAAAAGATCAAACAAAGCAATATTACAAAACCGGGAAGTTCAGAATTCCTCCCAAACTATCTTATCGGGGATAACCAGCAAGGCAAACAACTGAATCTGCATATGAAGACTCCATTTTCAATTGCCGCTGGAGCCACATTTCATTCACCAAAAGACATTCAAAAGTCCTTCTATGTTTCATTGGAATACTTTAGTTCCATCACACCTTATATATTTCTGGAGGCAGAGGATTCCAGGGTTTCAATTAACAACGATCTTATTCAGGTTGATTCCGTTAATATGCTCAGCTATGCAACCGGGGCAAGAGACTTGTTCAACCTGGCCATAGGATACCAGTGGAAAATTTCAAAAAACACCCTGCTTCTGACTGGTTTTAAAACAAATTTCAACTATTTGAAAGGGGTTGATTATTATACAGCTGAGGGTCTGAATGTAACCGATAAAATCAATTACAACGTGTATCATATTACCGGCGGTCTCCGGTTCAAGTTGTTAAAGCACGTGTTGATGGTGGGCTTACAACAATCTATTGGGGTGGAACCAAACCAGCCGCAGATCATTAACCTTTCCGATCCTGTTGAATTCAATACTGTGGAGATGGCTCCCTTACAAGGAAACAGGGAAGACAACATGCTGGTGTTTTATAATGGCCTGAGTATTTTCCTGGGCGCTATTTTTAGTTTGGGGGGGGCTGAATAATAACTTTATAATGCAATGGTCATTCAGTAGTCATTCAATGGTAATTCAATTGTAATTCAGTAGTCATTCAGTGGTCATTCAATGGTAATACAGTTGTAATGCAATTGTAATATAATTGTAATGCAATAGTAATGCGAATCAAGAGTTGAAATAGGTTTTTTTTACCACAAAGGTCACAAAGGATATCACAAAGTCACTCTAAGGACTATAGAATTACCCGTTTAATACCATCTTTCAAATGTTTGACATTAAAGTTTGCCAATAAGCCTAACTTACATCCTGAAAGTTTAAATAAGTGCGTATTTGTGCCATTTGAAATTTTTTCTTTGGATACTTTGTGATACCGATAGCTATCGGTATTGTGAATTCCTTTGTGTTCCTTTGTGGTTAAATAAAATCTTAAATCGTTAATCCACAATCGTTAATCGTTAATCAATTTGTTTACAGCCTTGTGTTATGTTAAGAATTATTGGAGGTGTTAATTATCAAATAACCTTATTTTATATAGAAAATACCCACTTTAATAACTTCCTCCCCATCCCGGAACCGAAACATATAGACACCTTTGTCTCCCATGGCGAGGTATTCATACTGGCAATCCTGAAACTTGCTGAAGCTGACTACCAGCTTTCCCTGCCGGTTCAGAATATCGAGAGATATTGGCCTTCCAAGCTCCGACCTCCAGAGAAATGGCACCGTCTGGCCTTTCAGGTAAATCGCTGAGTCAGGTGGTTGTATTAATGTGAAGTTCTCCTGCCTCGCAACAACAGTCATTAATTCCCTGCATTCACCGGTCATTGTATAAATGTCTTCATCCCCGGTTTCCAGCACGTAGTCTTGTACCTGGATTGTATTTGTGATCCTGTAAACGATCACGGTAAGACTGATGAGAACCAGTATCAAAGCAGCGATCCAGTAAATCATCTTACGATCCTTCACAATACTTTTTTTGGTATCCTGATCATTTCTATATTCGCGGCCGATACGGACAAGCTGTTCACGAAGTTTAATAGCCTCAGTATCCTGAATGGCTTTATAAATTTCCATATGCCTGCCGTATTCAATGGCAAGCTCAGGGTCAGAGACAAGACTTTTTTTAAACTTCCTGACCTCGGCATCACTCATCTGATCATTGAGAAAGCTCTCAATCAAATCAAAATATATTATTTTCATGACTTTATTTTTTTGAATTCCGGATCATTATAAATCCTGGAAAACAATGATTTAGCACATTCATACTTACGCTTTATCGCATAACGCCTGCTGCTGAACCCCATAACCCTGGCGATTTCGTCAAATGATTTGTTCATGAAGTACAATTCAAGTATCCTGCGGCATTTTTCGGTAAGGGCAATAAAATGCTTCTGATATATCCTTTTCCGGTGAAACTGAAAATCATCATACATTTCAGATTCATCCAGCACAAGGTGTTTTTCAATATCCTCAAATGACACCTGCCTGTTTATCCTTTCCAGGTGTTGCAACCACAAATTCCTGCTGATAGAATACAAAAAGGTTTTTAATGAACAGTTAAGGTCCAGTTCATTGCTAATGATCTTTTCAAACACAACAATAATGGCTTCCTGGAAGACCTCCGTTGCATCTTCATCAGTACCATTGTTGTAAATGACGAGGTGCCGTACCATGGGATAGTATGTATTATACACATACTCAAGTACTTCATTCTGTCTACGGGCTATTCCTTCAATAATACTTGCTTCCGTGTAGTGTGTCATCTTGTAGTATTAATCGGTTTCGGGGGTCAAATATACCCGGTCGATTCCGGTTTTTTTTCAACAATTTATCAGATAACAACATATTATACTGATATTCAACAATGTAAAAACCCTGTTAATTTATAAAAGGTTTTACTGTTATTTTTATGGAAATGTGTAAATGGGCAAATGATTGAATGATAAAATGATTAAATGCAGGAACAATAAATAGCAATTACCCATTTAAGCATTTACGCATTTAAGCATTGCCCATTTAAACATTTATCTCTTTATAAAACTAACATTCTGTGTGAACTGGAATCCTACCTTATCACTTAGATACGGTATATTGATGAGGCCAAAATGATAAGATAATGACAATTCACCGGTACAAACCTGTTGGAACTTATTCAGGTCCTTTGTCTTCTTATTTGAAATAAGAAAATTCATCATGGCCTTGCTGCTGCTTTCGCCCGAAAAGATTTCAGCTTCGACCGTAAATTTCTGATTGAGTGAATTACCGTATTCGAAGGTTCCCTCCAACTGCACTTCAAAACGAATCGATTCAATGTTGATTTTTTCCAGGTAAGACTGAATCTGTGGGTCGGATGAACTGAGGGAGGCGATGGGGAGTTCGCCCTTCATCCATCCGGGATCATAAATAACAGAAAGCTGCCGGGATTCTGCCGTAACATCTGTTCCATCGGAAAGCTGGCCAAACAGCATAATATGAGCAGGCTTTGATGCTATCAGGTTCTGGGCATAAGCTCCCGTAAATGATAACGCTATCATCAATATGGTAAATATTGTTTTTTTAATTTTCATGACAAATCTATTTAATGATTATTTACGATAAAGGTATACAATTTGCAGATAATATTCAAATTTGAGGTCGGTTCAAAAAGACATTATTTGAAAAATATGCCACAGATTATTCACAATATTACTTATTTTCAAAGGTGTTCATGAAATCACTTCGTTAAGTTCACAGATTATTAAAAAAAATTAAATCTGTGAATCTGTGGCAATTTTTTTACTGCTTTTCGGAAGAGGCTCAACTTTCAAATCTTAAAATTTTTCCAGTTCCTGCAATGGTATAACAAAAACGCCTCTGCCGTCAAATGATCCTGACAGGGGACTATGCTTTTTATTGATCTCCGTGATGTATAAGATCTGCTTCCCATCTTCGGTACGTATCCTGCATGATGAAGTCTGCCCGATGCCCCGGATATTAAATCTTGTAAGGGATTTCTCATCCGGATCATATTTTTTTATGGTTGAATGACCCGGATCGGTCATCCATATATTGCCTTCCCGGTCAACACACAGATCATCGGTCAGCTCCAGGAATTTTGTATGCTGATATACTTTCATTGCATCATGACCGGAAACCCGGAAGGCATAGACACACTCAATGGTATTACTCACATATAACATGCCGGATCTTTGATCGAAAAACAATCCATTGGCCATGCCAATGTCATGAATAACCGCTGATACCGTATCCAAATAGCTGCCGGCCCCGGTACGCATGATAAAAACTGTTCCGGATGGGTGAAGAGGATTAAAGTTACCGGATGTAATAAAAAGATCACCGGCATCATCGAATGCTATTCCGTTCATGGATGGAAAAGGCCGGGAAAGAATGGCCATTTGCTCCAGCAGGGTATCCACCTTAACAATATAAGCCCCTGTGTGTTGCCATCCTTCCTTATCAAGGTCTGAGACGCCTGCGTAGAGCCACCCATCAGGCCTTAGGCAAAGGCCAATGGCCTGTCTGCCCAATTTCAACGACTTCACGATCTTCAGCTTATCATGTGCAGGGCCATCGATACAATGGATATATCCCCCGAGATCCGTAACAAAAAACTTCAAGGAGGCTGGCATCAGGTATATGTTTTCACATCCATGCATGCCAGCTATAAAAACACTTCCCGGAAGATCATCAAACGTGATCTCCACTCTTTCTTCATGGATCACCTTTGAAAAGTTGAACAGATGCGGTGCAGTAAGCTTCAGATAAACATAAGCTCCGAGCACCAATATTACGATCAGGGTACCGAGAATGGCAAACAGGCGGTAAGCAATCTTTATTTCTTTAGACAATCTGTGTTCTTCTTTTTTTTTCCTTTTTCCCTACAAGTTCAAAATGCTCGCTTCATATTCAAAATACTCTTCGAGGGCTTTATTGTTAAAATTGGCCAGGCGCTTGGTGTTTCTGAGCGAGGTACTATTGATTTGAAGGAAAGGTTTGATCTTATTGACACACTGGGTTTCAAAATCCTCACACGGCAGGATATAATTAATTAGTCCCAGTTTCAACGCCTCTTCAGCAGATATGCGTGTTGACAGCATCACCTCAAGCGCCCTCGAATGGCCGAGGTAATGGTTCAGGATAAATGGCAATCCTCCGTTTGGATGCAAGCCGTATTTGTTATGAGCAAAAGTAAAGCTGGTTCCGGGAGTGGCCATCCTGAAATCTGCCACCAGGAAAACCCCGGCAAATGGAGTGGCCAGATCGCAGGAGATGCCTGCAATATAAAGTTTCTGGTAACTTGCCAAAAGTTTGATGAATTTATTCAAAATATTTATCTCCCTGAACCTGATATTTCCTTCTGAAAATTTCGTAATCTCACTTTTATCATCAGCAGCTGCCTCAACAATGATGCCTTCCATGAATTCATCGTAGGCTTTTGCACCAAGACATTCAGGCTCGCTCAGTATCATTAATCCTTTTACCTCCCGGTCATATTCAGTCTCACGAATAAAGTCGGTGAGGAGCTGGCTTTCATCCAGGTTCGTGATCAATTCAAAAACCTTGCCCCTGATTTTAACAATGGCAAGATCGTTTGATTTTGTAACTAATAAATAAGGACTGTCAATTATTGTTTTCATAATCATTAAGGATTTTCATCTTTAATACAACGAACACTATACTTATACTCCCCGGGATCGATCGATCTGTATATTCTATCACTCTTTTTTGACAACATCCTGATATAGCTCTCATTTGAATACTTATTTTGTTTAGATGTCCAAAAATAAGTTTCCTTATCCAATTTCTGGTCAGCCATAAGGTTCCCAAATATTTTTCCCGCTAATAATGCATCAAATCCGGTTTTCCCTCCTGCTTTCAAATCCCGGCCTTCCGTATCTCCTCTCAATCCTTGTTTTCTCACTTCTCTTTCAGGCATTTCGAGGTATCTTTCAAGGGTTTTCCACTCTTCATCAGAAGGCAAATGCCAGCCATCGGGGCAAGCTATCATAGCCGCATCAAGATTATATAACCTGCCATATTTATCACAATTATCAGGGTCTTTTTTATAACAATCAGAACCCTTGAATGTAAGATAATTGATATTCTGTGACATCCAGACCTGATCCCCGATCCGAATGTATTTATAGGTACTTCCATCCCTTAGATCTCTGAATGAACCGGCAGGTAAAGTATCATCCTGAAACTCCTGCTTTGACTGGGAGCTAAGCATTCCAGCACATGATAAAATCAGTAAAGAGATAAACATCAGTCGTTTTTTCACGATAATCCGGCTTTGCAAGGATGAATGATCTGAAATGCAAATATAGGTCAATTATACCACTACTTTTTTATGATAAAACCATATTGAACAACAACCCTTTCATCGGGGGGAATAGTGTAAATCCATTTCATAATATTATTAACGGTTTCGTCCTCCATAAAAGGAATATTCTTCACGGAAAATACAAAGATCAGCAGGTTGAATTCCACATCTTTTCCGGGATCGTCAATTCCGAGGTAATATCCCTGATCGAAAACAGGGTTAAACGGAAATTCAAGGGTTTCATATTTGTGGAGCTGGAAGCCGGGGTTATCATTCCAATGCTTATTTACAGGATCACTGTATGGATATAAACAGTGGGAAGTATCATCGGTAATGTTAAAAATTTTAAGAAATCCATCCAGGGAGGGGGTCACCGTAAATTTCAGATATTCCTGATCGTTGTAATACTCGTCGATACCATCAACCTTTAATTTTAATGCCGGATCATTTTTCTTTTTATGTTTAAATACGGTGGCTTGTATCTCAACATCCACGATCATATTGTTGTGTTCATCAAAACTTCTGCTTTCACTTATGATGTTATCTACTATTATCTCCCCTCCTGTTTCGGTTGAAGTAAAAGCCTGAAATATTTCCTGGAATTTTTCATTGTCTTCAAAGGTATACAGGAAATCGGTGACCATAATATTTTCAGAGATGCCGGCCTTCAGCAAAGCATTCTTTTTGGCTTCCTGAATGGCTTTGGCCCTTGTTTGTTCAGGTGTAAGGTCTCTTGAAACATAACTTCCCTTTGCTGTTACGGTAACTTTTTTCTGAGCAGATAAAGGGTTGTTAATTTGTAAAAATAAGGCAATGAAGCAGGACAAGTAAATATAATTAGCTGATCGCATATAACTTTAAAATTTTCAGGGTCAATAATTACTGTTTTGTTGTTGCAGGTTATAGGTTGCAGGTTTCAACTTGCAACCTGTAACCTGTAACTTGTAACAGTCAATTAATTCCATACTTGTTTTGAAATAGCATAGTTTTATTCATCAAATCTCCAGTTTTCCCAATCCTTCTTCACCTGCAGGCTGAATTTCACCTGGGGATCCTGCTCTTTCTGGTTAATTTTAAGCGACTCCAGGCTTACCTTTTGAGTAAGATAATCAGCAAGTTCTCCATAGGAAACATCCCCTTTGGAATACTGTAGCTTTTTCAGCAGATAATAGGTGAACAGTCCGTGTTGCTTATCCACATAAGGCAAAGCTGATTGCTCGCTGCTGCTGGAACAAAATACAACCATATTACCATCAATTAATTGCTGTTTCGGGACAACCTTGACACTTCTTGCGGCTATCAGCATCGCATTTCTCCCACCCCCGCTAAAACAAGCATCCAGAAAAACCGTGATCCTTTTGGCCCCTGTTTTACTGAAACTGGCATATATATCCCCCAGTTTTACTGCGGAACTCAGGTTGGATCCGGATACGTCGACCGGGATCAGGTAAGGCTCTTTCGTTGATTCATCAGGAAGGCCATGTCCGGCATAATAGAAAATGATCTCTGCCTGAGTACCTGTTTTAGTGGCAAGTTTTGAAACCAGGTCGATCTTTTGCTGTATCTCACCGGCTGTTGCGTCTATTAAAAGATATACATTGCTATTTTCAACACCGAGGGTATTTACCGCATAATCTTTGAAGATCTTTGCATCATTCCTGGCAAACTGCACATTCGATTCTGTGGATATCCCTCTCTGGTATTTGGAGTAATCCTCATTTCCAATGATCAGGGCGTACCTGTTTTGATTTTTATAATTATTCACCGGTATGTTCTTATCCACGTCTGCTGATAAAGAAGCGATCTTCACTTCCTGTGAAGCTGTCACGATTCCACTTATAACCACCTGGTTCCGGGCCGTGAGCCGCTGTTGCAATCCAACATTCAGGGCCGTATCCCTGGAATATTTATTATACTGTTCCGTAACATCCACATAAACCGGTATTTCACTCCCGATATAACGCCTTGTGGCTGTAAATAGAAATTCAAGTTCTTGTGTTTCACCAACTTCCAGCCGGCCAAGTTCATACCTGTTATGCTCTCCGAGGAATACACAATTGGGATTGGTCAGCAAAAATTCAGTCACCACACCGGTTGCATCACCATCTCCAATATTCTGAACGATAACTTTCAGGTTGATCGGGTAATTCAATTTGATCAGTCCCCCGTCTTCCGTGCTAAATACTGCATCGGCAATGATCACCTCGGGGGTCCTGAACTTTTTGGTCTCAATTTTGATCTCCAGCGGGAAAGCATCAAATCCTCTCTCTTCCCTCACTTCGATGATAAACTCTGCAATTTGATCCTCGAGGTCGATAGAGGCAGTTATCGGGACAGACACTTCTTTTTTAGTATCAGCAGGAATATCACCTACCGGGATTTCTTTTCCAAAGGAAAGGCCCCGGATATCCTCGTTTTTTAATGAGACTCTGACCATCACGTTTTCAGCAACACCTTTCCCAATATTTTCGACATTGAAACGGATCTCACTGAATTCATCAGCGTCAATGAAATTATTTTTATCCTGATCGGAAAAAGTTTCACCAGCGATGATCAGGTCAGGTAATGCCGTAACAAACGATGGTTTTGGGATTGTTAATTGTATCCTTTTGGGCTTGCTTTTACCGCTTATGACTTCCTGTGCCTGTATTGACGTTGTCAGAAATAACAGGGATATACCAAAAATAAAGTGTTTCATAATATAGGTGCTTAATTCACAAAACTAACTAATATGTTGTCTGTTTTTTGTTGCAGGTTGCAGGTTGCGGGTTTAACCTGCAACCTGTAACCTGTAACAGGCATAGAGACTGTTTAAAACTTATAAGTCAAACCGACCATATATTGCTGACTGTGAGGATCGATCTGATAGTTTAACCGAATATTTGATGCATGTGATGTTTTTCGCGCTTTTCCTGCCTGTATGCCTGTAATCACGAGATCAACCACCCAGATTGTAGCTGCGGCGCCAATTAAAACTTTGGACCCCAGATCATATGTGCTTGCTTTATCATATAGCTGATCCCTTTCATCAGATGTAGCAGCTGTTTTATAATCTTCATAATTATTATAGGCCATATTGTTCATGACAACGGATCCAACAATACATCCATAACCCAGTACACCCCACAGCCAGGCGGCTCCTTTTCCTTTCACATAAGTATTTCCTAAACCCGGTAATATAGCAGAAAACAAGAGCGCCTTTCCAACACTTATTTTTTTTCCGGTGGGAGATTTTTGAACGGCAGGAGTTATTTCAGGTTCGGGTTTCTCAACGACAGCGGGCTCTTCAGATTCAGCCCTGGCGAATACTTCGATTAGAATATCATCGTCCAGAGACACATTATCGGCTATAACATCCCAAACAATTCTTTTACCGGACCCGCCTTTCACGCCACTGGAAATATCTCCTGTGAGGGAAGTTGCCTGGATGAGCTGTCCGTATGCTGTTTTTATTTTGATCCAGATATTAAACGACTCATCAGCGCTGCTATTGGCGATATCGTATGTGATAATGAGCTTGTTATTTTCGAGGTAGAAGTCCACATTCCGGATCTCAGCCCCGGATTGTGCCCGGATTTCATGAATCCCGGTTAAAAGAAAGACTAAGAAAATGATGCCTGTTTTAACAAAGAGATTATTCATGTTCAATAGATTATTTGCTTGTTTGTTTAGAATTTTCCGAAGATGTCAGGTGACCGGGATTTTGACCCCGTTGCATGCTGGTCTTTCTAACATTCATGCTTCTTGTAATTTGTATTTCTTCGCCCTTTTCGTTGGTAACGTAAGCCTGAAGGTTCCAGTTATAGTTGAGATCAGGATTGGCTTCATACATTGATTCCCATGTGTCTCCATCATCAGATGACATCATGTCTCCGAAACCGGCGATGGCAGGGCCATTGTCGACACCTGCAGGATATTGTTCAGTAGGTTGGTCAGTGATCCAATATCCGATCCAGAGGTATTTACCGGCATCAATTGTATGAAATACTTCAGGAATT
>DAOWEV010000195.1 GCA_030638325.1 Bacteroidales bacterium | reverse complement strand
CGCGCAAGAAATATGCATGCTGCAGCCAGGATGATCATGCAGGATCATAATGGAATATTTCCTGATGCTTACGAGGATATCATCCGGATGAAGGGTATTGGAGAATATACTGCCAGCGCCATTGCCTCATTTGCATTCAATCAGGTTTATCCTGTCCTTGACGGGAATGTATACCGGGTTATTACACGCATATATGGTATTTATGCTGTAATAGATACGCCCGGAATGAAACGGAAGGTGCTGGGTATCCTCAACGATTTGATCGATAAAACGGATCCGGGTTCGTTCAACCAGGCGATCATGGAATTTGGAGCGTTGCAATGTAAACCCCAAAACCCCTCCTGCCCGACTTGCATATTTAACAAGGTCTGTATAGCTTATCTCCGGAATGACATTCAAAAACTACCTGCCAGGCCTGAAAAGACACGAATAAAAAAACGTTATTTCAATTACCTTGTGATCATTACCCAGGATGAGGAAGGTCAGAAGAGTACCTTTATTAATAAGAGGACCGGCAGCGATATCTGGAAAAATTTGTATGATTTTCCACTGATCGAAAGCAAGCGGCATTTTTCTTTACAAAAGCTTATGAATGAAGAGAGGTGGCATGATATTTTCAGAAAAACCATTATTCACAAGGTAGCCGGATCGAAAATATACAGGCATAAATTAACCCACCGCGAGATCATCTGCCGCTTTATCACTGTTGAAGTTGGCGGAATATTTGAAATCAATGATCCGGACATGATTAAAATACCCATTGACAGTATTCAAAATTATCCTGTCAGCCGGTTGGTGGAGCGGTTTGTTGAGACGCATAATTATGCGTCTCTAAAAAATTTCATATATTTATACCATTAAATTTTAATTACAGATCAATTATCTTCTGTTATTGATCAGAGATTTACTTGCAAACCTCATGAAAGGCTGTGATAAAATATCCTATTTAATAATTTTATTCATAATCTTTCCATTTGTATTGAGTTATCCCCAGGGACAGCAATACAAATTTGAACACATTACCACCGAACAGGGTCTTTCACAAAATATGACCAAATGTATTTTCCAGGACTCTAAAGGCTTTATCTGGATTGGGACCAGTAGGGGGCTAAATCGTTATGACGGAAATAAATTTAAAATTTATACAAGTAATCAGGATTCCACTTCTTTGACAGGAGCTGTAATTCAGGAAATTTTTGAAGACCGGGACGGAAATATCTGGGTTGGAACCAAGTATTCAGGTTTGAACTTATATAACAGGGGGCTGGATAATTTTAAACGATTTAAACCCGATCCTGATAATTCGACAAGCCTGAGCCACAATCACGTGAAATCCATCTGCCAGGACAAAGAAGGAACTATATGGATTGGCACCTATGGAGGTGGATTGAATAAGTTTGACTCCAAATCAGAAACCTTTTCTGTCTATAAGCAATTTCCCGATCAACCGGATCACTTTGTGGATAGAATTTATGATTTGTATGAAGATAATACAGGTGTTTTCTGGATCGGTACTGAAACCGGGTTATTTACATTTGATCGCGTAAATGATACCTTTCATACATTCGATTTTGATTTGGACATTCCTCCCCTGCAAAAAGTTTTTCAATGTATTTACCAGGATGAAAATAACATTTTGTGGTTTGGTTCTTACGCGGGTTTGATCAAATACAATAATGATACGAGAGAAGTAGCCCTTTACTTATCAAAGGATGATGATCATCATCCAATTGAATGCATTACCGGGTCTAAATCAGGAGATGACAATTTTTTATGGATAGGCACAACGAGGGGACTAAAAAAACTTGATGTGGGGAGAAAAAAATTTACCAGGATATTTCAGGATACATCAGACCCGTTTTCTTTATCAGGAAATTATATCACTGATCTGTGCTTGGATAATACCGGCAATTTATGGATAGCGACATGGAGAAGTGGGCTAAATAAATTACAAATCCAAAAAAATCATTTTCAACAATATTTTCTTGAATCGGACTAGGTTGATTTGCAATATCCGGCAAATGCTTTTCTTTTGGATAAGAATGGTTTCTTATGGGTAGGCGCCTGGGCTGCAGGGTTATTTAAGTTTGATAGGGAGATGAATAAGATTGCACATTATTTGCAGTACTTTAATGTTCCTTTTCGTTCGGATAGCATTCTTACGGCCGCTGTATCATGTCTGATGGAAGACTCTAAAGATAGACTTTGGGTTTGCTTTAGGGCGCTTGGGTTGACCATTTTTGATACAATCAAGGAGTCATTCATTCCCATTGAAGGCATTCCGGAAAAAGAGGATACCATACCCACTTATATCTGGGATATCATTGAAGATAATAATGGAAAGCTTTGGATAGGAGATTTTGAAAAAGGACTTTTTTATAAAGAAACAAATGATGACACCTTTGAACCTGTAAAAAGAGTAAAACATAAAATCCTGGGTAAAACTAAAATCAGGGATTTGTTTGAAGATTCAAAAGGCAACATCTGGATAGGGACATATGACCATGGATTGTTCTGCCTGCCTCCTGAAAACAGGGATAATATGAACTTTATTCATTACCAAAATCGAGATATCGACTCAAACGGATATTACGGAACATACATCAATTCTATTTGCGAAGATATAAATGGTACGATCTGGATTACAACCAGTAAAGGATTAAACAGGTTCAACCCTGTCAGCAATAAATTTGAAGTGTATAAACAACATAAAGAATTGTTCGGAGACCAGATCATGAAAATCTTTTCTGATGCTAAAGGAAATTTATGGTTTAATCAATACACACATCAACTGATCAGGTTTAAACCCTATGAAATTATGCAAAATCCCATTAAGATATTTGGTACTGATGATGGTTTGCCCTTCAGTGATCTAAGCTATAGAGGATTATACCAGGCAAAAGATGGGAGGATATTTATTGGAGGAGCCAGGGGGACAAATAACGGCTTCTTCAGTTTTTATCCTGATAGTGTTATCGAAAATATAGATATTCCGGCTTTGGTCATAACTGATTTTAAGGTTCGTAATAGAAATTACCCGTTGGATAGTAATATCACCGAAAAAAAAAATCTAAGGCTTAAGCACAACGAAAACTTTTTCTCCTTTGAATTTGCAGCACTGGATTATACCAATCCTAAAAAAAATCAATATGCTTACTATCTTGAAAGTCTTGAAAATGATTGGATTTATGCAGGTAATCGTAGGTTTGCAAATTACACAGGGGTTCCGCACGGAAAATATACTTTTCATGTAAAAGGCTCTAATAACGATGGCTACTGGAATGAAAAAGGGACATCAATTTCTATTATCATTCAAGCACCTCCGTGGAAGACCTGGTGGGCATATTTATTATATTTATTATTTATTATTTCAATATTGAATATTGTTATACGGTTTTACCTCCGACGGCAACGGCTATTACATCAACTGGACCTCGAACATATTGAAGCTGAAAAACTGAAAGAACTGGACACTATGAAATCCCGGTTCTTTGCAAATGTATCCCATGAGTTCCGTACACCATTAACCCTTATTCTCGGGCCTTTACAAAATTTACTTTCTAAATCGACAGATTCAAAATCTAAGCAAGACCTGAGAATGATGCAGCGGAATGCACTTCGATTGCAAAACCTGATCAATCAACTATTGAATCTATCAAAACTGGAATCAGACAAAATGAAATTGCAGGTAAAGGAAGAAAATATTGTGGCTTTGGTAAATGGATATACTCAATCATTTGAATCGCTGGCCAAACAAAAGAAAATTGATTTGATATTCAATTCAGATGAAAAAGACATTAAGTTGTTTGTTGATAAAGATAAAATTGAGAAGATCCTTTACAATTTAATATCGAATGCGTTTAAGTTTACGGATGAAGGGGGGACGATTGAGATCAGCATTACCCCCCTAAATCCCCCCTCAAGGGGGGACTTGCTGCTCGCTGACCCCCTCTCAAAACGAAGCGCGGAGTTTCCCCCCTTCAGGGGGGACGGAAGGGGGGTGCAAATCAAAATCTCCGACACCGGCCGCGGCATCCCTCCCGAAAAACTGGAACACATCTTCGACCGCTTCTACCAGGCCGATGATTCCTACACCAAAGACCAGGAAGGAACAGGCATTGGGCTAGCCCTGACCAAAGAACTGGTGGAAATCCATCATGGTAAAATTACGGTTGAAAGTGAAATAGGGAAAGGAACAACTTTTTATATATTCTTGCCAAAAGGAAAAGGACACCTTAAGAAAGACGAAATTGTTGATAAAACTGCCATCCCGGTAAAAAGAGAAGAATTACCTGAACCCATTCCTGAACTGGAATTTTCAGAAAGTGATTTAACAAAGGAAGACCATCTAAGTCAGGATAAAATTGATGGGAAAGAAGATAAACCTTATTTACTGATTGTGGATGATAATGCTGATTTACGGGCTTATATGAGAGGATGTCTTGATAAGGACCACTATATCTTTGAAGCTAAGGACGGCATAGAAGGGTTTAACATGGCAACGGAAAAAGTACCAGACCTTATCATCAGCGATGTGATGATGCCTAAAATGGATGGATATAAATTGTGTAAAAAGTTAAAAACTGATGAACGCACCAGCCATATTCCAGTTGTTCTCCTGACCGCCCGTGCTTCAACTGAAAGCAGAATTGAAGGCCTGGAAACCGGGGCTGACGATTTTATTACCAAACCCTTCGACACTGAAGAACTTCTTATCCGGATCAAAAATCTCATCGACCAGCGAAGAAAGCTTCAGGAAAGGTTTATGAAAAATGCTGCTAAAATTGGGTACAAGGAGTTAATGGAGTTACCGGAAAGTGGCATCAATTCGATGGATCAAAAATTTATGCAAAAAGCCATAAATATTGTGCAGGAACACCTTTCGGATGAAGCTTTTAATGTAAAGGCTTTTGGATCAAAAATGAATATGAGCCGGATGCAAATACACCGCAAACTGGTAGCTTTAACAGGTCAGCCTGCCAATATTTTCATCCGAACATTAAGATTGAACAAAGCAGCGGAACTCCTGGCAATCAAAAGTGGTAATGTTACAGAAGTAGCATACGAAGTTGGATTCAATAATTTATCCTATTTTGCCAGGTGCTTCCGTGAACAATTTGGACTATCACCTTCAGAATTTTTATCTGGTAAATTTGATTCTCAATCTCCCAGGTAAATATGTCCTTAAAGCCAACTCCCAAATGCAAGATTAGTCCGGTTATTTTTCAATAATCGGATGATTCGTGTTGGAATTTCTCCAAATGTTACATTATTGTCAGTTTTTGTGAAATTTCTGTTAGCATTTCGCTACCGTGGTTAAGTAATTTTACTTCTTGAAAATAATCATAAATAATTGAAAGGAGAACTTAGTCATGAAAACAAGAAATGTTCTTTCAGCTTTATTTTTGTGCGTCAACTTCACCATAGTGGCACAGATCATCCATGTCCCTACAGGCCAGCAAAGCATACAGCCAGGTGGTGGAATATTTTGTTATATGCAAGCAAATATAGAATATGGATTATTTCTTAGTATCTTTATGATAGTCTGAGAAATTATTTCAAATGCAATCGTTATGAAAAAACTAATTACTATCCTATCAGCATTGCTCATAGCTAATGCACTAATTGCACAGTGGCATTGGCAAAATCCTTTACCGCAGGGAAACACACTTTTTTCCGTCATCTTTGCTGATGAAAACAATGCCTGGGCTGTCGGAGTATACGGAACAATTCTACATTCTGGTGATGGTGGAAATACCTGGAACCAACAAAATAGTGGGATTACTGAAGATCTGTATTGTGTCTATTTTTTTGATACCAATATTGGGTGGATCGTAGGTGAATATGGATTGATCCTGCATACAAATGATGGCGGAGTATCATGGACTCCACAAATCAGTAATACACTTATAGAACTCAAAAGTGTTTATTTTATAGACCAGAATGTTGGCTGGGCTGTTGGTGATGGAGTAGATGTCCTTTACACCCTGGATGGAGGAAATAACTGGCAAATTAAATTCATTTCAAATAATATGTCCGGAAGAGATGTCCTGTTTGTTGATGCCAATAATGGATGGATCAATGGTGGCAAAATTTGGAGAACCATCAATGGTGGTAATAGTTGGTCTATTGTAAATTCGGACATATATCCCCACCAAATCTATTTCACGGACCCTTCAAGTGGCTGGGCTGTAGATTACCACAATATCTATCGGACTAATGATGGGGGTTATAATTGGCTAACGCAATACACGTGTTTCTGGCCTGAGTTTTTAAATGGTGTTTATTTTTGTGATACATTGAGTGGTTGGGCTGTTGGAACGGAAATTCTTCACACAACTGATGGTGGGATATCGTGGCAAACACAAATAAATGATTGTCATTTGTTGAGCATTAACATTCATAATTCAGGAAATGGATATGGGGTTGGATATTCCGGTGGGGCTGGATATTCCGGTAATATGTTTAAAACAACGGATGGTGGAAACTCATGGGAAGAGTATTCCAGTGGTACGATCAATCAACTCAATGACTTATTTATGACAGATTCTGAGAATGGGTGGATTGTAGGAGTATATGGTACGATCCTTCATACAACTGACGGAGGGGAAAATTGGGTGGAGCAAGCCAGTGGTTTTGACCATGGTTTATCTGAAGTATTTTTCAGCACTCAAGAAACAGGATGGATAGTCGGCTCAAATATAGTGCTTTACACAGATAATGGGGGTAATGAATGGATACAAAGAACAGATTTAGATTCACTTGGAATCGCAAATGTGTTTTTTATAGACCAGATGAATGGCTGGTTCATTGGAGCTAATGGAATGATAATGCACACTACTGATGGGGGAATAAATTGGTCCTATCAAAACAGTGGTACCAGTGCAGTATTAAGGGACCTATTCTATACCGACCCAATGAATGGTTGGATTATCGGTATGGAGGGTACTATTATTCATACGGAAGATGGTGGAAACAGTTGGACTCCTCAAATTAGCGGAACAAACTTCGGACTTAGAGATATCTGTTTTATTGATGAAAGTAATGGGTGGATTGTAGGAAGTGGTGGGTCTGCTGGCATTGTTTTACACACAACAAATGGCGGTGAAACATGGGAATCGGAAGTTTGGTATTTGTTAACAGGACACATTTGGTTCAACGATTTGAATCACGGATACATTATTTGCTATTTTGCTTGTGATTTTACACAAATGTACTATACTTCTAATGGCGGAACTACCTGGGAGGAAATGGATTGTGGAACAGAAACATATATTAATGACATGTTTTTTACAGACGATTTACATGGGTGGCTTGTCGGATTTTGGGGAACAATCCTCCACACAGATAATGGAGGGATAGTAGAATTAGATGAAATTACTGAGGATCATTATTCATTTAACATCTATCCAAATCCGTCGAAAGGAGTACTAACTTTAACTTTTGAATTTGTTGAAAATACCGAAGTCACTTTGTCAATGTATAATATCAACGGGCAAAAACTAATGCGAAATTTCTTAGGAGTTTGCAAGGATGGGAGCTATGAAATAAATTGCAAGGACTTTTCTACAGGAGTCTATTTCATCGCTCTAGAAACTGATTCAGGAATTTTAACTAAGAAATTAATATTAGAATAAGAAAAGCCTGCATATAAACTAAAATATACTACCATGAAAAAATTAGCTTTATCAATCGTGTTGGTATTGGTAATCCAAGCACTTGTATCTTCTCAGCCATGTCTACCTGAAGGTATAATTTTTACATCACAGGCAGAAATAGACAATTTCCAAGCCAACTATCCAAACTGTACGGAGATTGAGGGGGATGTTAAAATTAAAGGTAATGACATCACCAATTTGAACGGTCTAAATGTTTTGACTTCCATCGGGGGGTATTTAAAGATTCATCAAAACAACTCACTGACAAATCTTGTAGGAATGAATAATTTGATTCTCATCAGGGGGAAATTAGATATCTGGAATAACGATACCTTAACCAGTTTAACTGGACTTGAAAACTTGGCCTCTATCGGTGGATACTTTGAAGTTCAGTTTAATAATGCCTTAACAAGTCTAATGGGTCTGGACAACCTGACTTCAATTGAGGGATACCTTTCAATTTGGAACAATGAAGACCTGACCAGTTTATCTGGACTTGAAAATCTGGATTCAATTGGTGGCTACCTCAAAATTGAACTCAATAATTCTTTAACCAGTATAGCAGGTTTGGAGAATGTGACATTGATTGGGGCAGACCTTATTATTTCCAGAAATGACGTCCTAACAAATTTAACTGGACTTGAAAATCTGACTTCTATCGGGGTTGAGCTTGTGATTAAATCGAACGATGCTCTCACTAATTTAGATGGGCTGCAAAGTTTAACTTCGGGCTCGATAAGTAACTTGTCCATTATTAATAATAATTCATTAGCTACATGTGAAGTTGAATGTATTTGTAACTACCTGGCTAATCCTAATGGTATTGTTATTATCTATAATAACGCCATTGGATGCAATAATCCAACTGAGGTGGCCAATGCTTGCGGAATTATTTTATCTTGTTTACCCTATGGTAATTATTATTTTTTGACCCAAAGCGATATTGATGACTTCCAGACAAATTACCCTGGGTGTGCAGAATTGGAAGGGGATGTTAAAATTTGGGGCAACAATATCAACAATTTAAATGGATTAAGTGTGGTGACTTCCATTGGTGGAAATCTTAATATATCAGCTAGCGATGTGACTAGTTTAGCAGGTTTGGATAATTTGTCTTATGTTGGAGGAGATTTAGGAATTGGTAATAATGATGAACTTACAAGCTTATCAGGATTAGAAAGTCTGACCATTATTGAGGGGTATCTTGAGTTAGGATACCTTGAAGGTGGTAATCCATCTCTTACTAACATAAATGGATTGGATAATCTGTCTTCTGTTGGAGGACTTGCAATTTTTAGTAATGAGGCACTTAACAGTTTATTAGGACTGGTAAATATATCTTCTATTAATGGCGGTCTTCACATTGGCGACAATCCTGCATTGTACAATTTAATAGGTTTACACAATGTAGATTCAATAGAAGGAATGCTAGGGATTGTCGGTAATGACTCTTTGGTCAATTTATCAGGATTAGAAAATATAGCTTCAATGGGAGGAGAACTTTTTATCGTGGGTAATGAAGCTTTACCAGGTTTATCTGAACTGGAATTTATTGATGCAGGTTCTATTACTGACCTTACAATTGTATATAACAACTCTTTAGCATCGTGTGAAGTCCAAAGTATATGTGATTACTTGGTCAGTCCTAATGGAGTTATCGAGATTCATGATAACGCGGCTGGTTGCAACAGCCAGCCTGAAGTGGAAGAAGCTTGCGAGGCGATAGGGATAGAAGACATTATTCCTGATCCTAAATTTTCTATTTATCCCAATCCTTTTAAGACAAAAACAGCCATTGAATTTAGCATCCCGCAAACAGGTTTTGTAAAGCTTTCAATTACTGATTTTACAGGTCGGGGAATTCAAACAGTGGTTTCAAAACAACTCCCTGCCGGAACTCATAGATTTGAATGGAATGCCGGAGGATTACCAGCCGGAATGTATTTCCTGAGATTACAAACGAACGGACTTTCTGAAACCCGGAAACTTTTGCTGCTTAAATAAAGAGGACTAAGCCCCATAGTCATTAAATACAAGACCTGTCAGGTTTGCAATGCCACAAGAAGCAGATCAACCTCACAGGTCTTTTACCATCATTACTTAATACGTAACCTGGATAAACCAGAAATCCTAAATCCCAAGCACTAAATCCCAAATAAATTCCAATTCTCAAACTCTAATACCCAAACCGTTTGAGTTTTGAATATTGTGATTTGGTTATTATTTGGGATTTGGGAATTGTTTTTTGTTGCAGGTTGCAAGTTGCAGGTTCTCAACTTGCAACCCGTAACCTGCAACCTGCAACCTGCAACAGTCAATTAATTCCCGTCAAAGGTGGTTCTAATTCGATGCTTGCTTCGAAATAGCAAAGAGCCTTCTTGCTCTTTAAAAAAAATGTTATCAACAAACCGGGTATATTTTGAATTTTCACCGATTAATATACATGGCAGTTCAATTATGTCTAATTTTGTACTAATGTTAAATATTTAAATTTGAAAATTATGGCTGGAATTAACAGAGTTATTTTAGTTGGAAATCTCGGGAAAGATCCTGAGGTGAAGAGTCTGGAAAGTGGTGTGAAACTTGCGAAATTTTCCCTTGCAACAACGGAAACTTTTAAAGACAGAGACGGAAACAGAACAGAACATACCGAATGGCATAATATCGTTTTTTGGAGGGGCCTGGCCGATGTTGCAGAAAAATACCTGCGTAAAGGAAGTACGATTTACCTGGAAGGCCGGATCAGAACCAGGACGTGGAAAGATGAAGATGGGAAAAACCGGTATATGACAGAGATCCAGGGTGATAATATGACTATGTTGGGTGGAAGAAGGGATAATAACAGTCAACAGGCGGATAATGCAACTAAGGCTGCCGAACCTAAGCCGGAGCCAATAACGGATAGTGGTACTGAGCAGACGAATGACCTGCCTTTTTAATTTGAATTGAAATTCACTGGAATGTTGGAAAAATGGAATGATGGAATGATAGAACATTGGAATAATGGAATAATGGAATAATGCGGGGTTATTAATATGTTTTTCGTCCAATATTCCACCTTTCCAATATTCCATTATTCCATTCTTATAACTTTAAGTACTATTTAGTGACATCTTTTTTATTAATTTTGCAGTTCCAGTATATCTTATATTTTTGATTTAAAACGTCTTATCATTGGAAAGTCTGGATATTGAACCTTACTCTTCGATCTTCCCGGTACTGCTTAGTTCGGTGATCAGACCGATGACACCTGATATCATCATTGGTTTTGCCGTAATCATCCTGCTGCTTTTTCTATCGGCGCTTATGTCTGGCTCGGAGATTGCATTTTTCTCTTTAAAGCCCGCGCAGATCCGTAATCTGAAACCGGCAGAATCAAACAACGACAAGGCCATTCTGAAATTGATGGAAATACCGAGACGATTACTGGCTACCATTCTGATAGCCAATAATTTCACCAATGTATCCATTGTTATTTTATCCACATTTCTTACAAAATCCCTTTTTGATTTTGAAGAGATCTCCCCCTGGCTGGCTTTTACAATTCAGGTAATCGTGGTTACCGCACTGATCATATTTGCCGGTGAAATATTGCCTAAAGTCTATGCTACCCAGAAAAATGTATATTTTGCACGTTTCGTGGCTCTGCCATTGAAAGGGCTTGTGACGTTTTTATACCCGGTGAGCTCTGTCCTGATGAAATCTACTATGCTCATTGAAAAAAAAATGAGCAAACATGCCCATAACATTTCGATGAGTGAATTATCGGATGCTATTGAGCTGACTTCAGACGAATCCACCAGGGAAGAAGACACCAGGATCCTGAAGGGTATTGTCAAGTTCGCGGATATTGATGTGAAAGAGATCATGAAAGCCCGTCTCGATGTGGTGGCTGTGGATACTGAAATGAGTTATAAAGAGCTTTTAAAGATCATCATTGAGTCAGGATATTCGAGGATCCCTGCCTATCATGAAACTTTTGACAATATTAAAGGAATACTTTATATCAAAGACCTGTTACCCCACCTTAAAAGTGAGAATGACCTGGAATGGCAGTTATTATTGCGGGATGCTTTCTTTGTGCCGGAAAATAAAAAGATCAATGACCTTTTACACGAATTTCAGGAGAAAAAGATACACCTTGCAATTGTTGTAGATGAATATGGCGGAACCTCTGGCATTGTCACACTTGAGGATATCATTGAAGAAATCGTTGGAGAGATAACCGATGAGCATGATTTGACAACCACAGAGGTCATCTATTCAAAACTTGATGACCGGAATTACATTTTCGAAGGTAAAACCTCTTTGAATGACTTCTGTAAGATCATTGGCATTGAAGATAAAATTTTTGAAGACATCAAAGGAGAATCTGACTCACTGGCCGGGTTAATCCTGGAGCAGACCGGAAAAATTCCTGAGAAAAATGAAAGTATTGAATTTGATAATTTTATTTTTCTTGTGATATCGGTTGATAAAAGAAGGATCAAACGTATTAAAGTAACTATTAAAAAATTGCCGGACGAAAACCAGACTAATGACTAAACTGTTATCATGCCTCTGATCAAATACATCCGATATAATAGTTATTCCTTTCTAACAGCTTTCTTTGTAATTCTTTTTATCTCCTGTGAGAATGATTATTCGCCCAAGCCCCGCGGATATTTCAGAATAGACCTGCCGGAAAAAGAATATAGGTTATTTGATACGGCTTTTCCATATTCTTTTGAGTATCCTGTTTATGCGAACATAGTTCCGGACGATAGGAACGGTGTCGAACCCTACTGGATCAACATTGATTATCCCCGTTTCAACGGGCGGGTTTATCTTAGCTATAAAGTAATAAATGATAACCTGATAGAATATCTTGAAGATTCCAGGACGTTTGTTATGAAACTTATTCCAAAAGCAAGCAGCATTCAGGATTCGCTTATCCTGCGCAGGGCAGATAAGGTATTTGGGCTGATCTATGAGATTGACGGCATAAACGCTGCATCCCCCATCCAGTTTTTCGTGACTGACAGCGCCAGTCATTTTCTGAGGGGAGCGCTTTATTTCAATCATGCCCCAAACAATGATTCCATGGCCCCGGTTATCGATTTCATCAGGAAAGATATTCACCATCTCGTAGAAACCCTGGAATGGAAAGAAATTTGATGTGATCCTTGCTGATATCCGCATTTTTGCTAATTTTGTCAGTCAAATTAAGAATCCATGACCAGGCAACTGTTAACATGAATTGTCGTCTGTAAGTATGTAAAAACATTTCTTTTAAAAAAACTTCCATCATGAAAAAACTCTTCATATTGATCTTCTCATTTGCTGTTATTTCTTTGTTACAGGCTCAACAACAACCTTATTCAAGGGTACTTATTCACATTGACCAGGCAGGTTTCAATAAAATCATGTCAATGGGTATTGCCATAGATGATGGAGAATTCATCAAAAGTTCAGGTCTAACTATTGAACTTGCCCAGTCGCAGATTGACCAATTGAATGAAGCCGGATATGAATATGAAGTGCTCATTGAAGATATGACTGCTTATTACACGGAACGGAACAAGCCATTTTTGAATCAGTTAGGGCTGTTAAAAAACAGCAATTATGTGCTGAACGGTAGCTGGCCGGTGCCGGAAGGTTTTGAGCTTGGCTCTGTAGGTGGATTTTGCAGTATAGATGAGATGCTGACACATCTTGACAACATGATTGCCGACTATCCTGATCTGATCTCTGTGGCCCACCAGTTCGACACCCTCACTCATGAAGGAAGACCTGTATACTGGATCCGTATATCCGACAACCCCAATGTGAATGAAGATGAACCGGAAGTGTTTTATAACGGTATGCATCATGCCCGTGAACCAATCGGTATGCAACACCTGCTTTTCTTTATGTATTACCTGCTTGAAAATTATGATACAGACCTGGAGATCCAGTATATTGTCGACAATTTTGAATTGTATATCGTTCCCATAGTCAATATGGATGGTTATGCATATAATATTGCAACCAGTCCCAACGGAGGCGGTATGTGGAGAAAGAACCGCCGCGACAATGAAGATGGCACCTGGGGTGTTGACCCGAATAGAAATTATGCCTATATGTGGGGATTGGATAATACCGGCTCCTCGCCTTATACAGGAGATGAAACATACCGCGGCCCAGCCCCGTTTTCAGAACCCTGTAACCAAAATATGAGGGACTTTTGTACAGCGCATGAGTTCAGAACAGCATTGAATTATCATTCCTATAGCAACCTCTTGTTATACCCATGGGGGTATACAGATGACCCTTGCCCTGATGATGAACTTTTCAATGTACATGCTTCAATCATGACCCAGGAAAACGGATATACATACGGTGCGGGCAGTACAACTATTTATCCGACCAACGGAGGTTCGGATGACTGGATGTACGGAGAGCAGGATACCAAGGATATGATACTGGCTTACACGCCTGAAGTAGGGAGTAGCAATGATGGTTTCTGGCCTTTGGTCAGCCGGATCATTCCGCTCTGCCAGGAGAATATGTGGCAGGGCATCATGGCGGCAAGGTTATCCGGCACTTATGCAAAGCTGACAGACCAGAGTCCTGTAATTATTGAAAATACCAACGGTGATTTTGATTTTTCCTTACGGCGGCTGGGGCTTGAAGACGGCGGTACTTTTACTGTTTCGATCACCCCCCTGAATGATGCCATCACCTCTATTGGTGATCCGCTGGTATACAGTACACTGGAAATACTTGAAACTATTGATGGATCAATTTCTTATACCCTGAAGGAAGGTATTCAGAGCGGCGAAGAGATACTATACCTGCTCTCAGTGGACAATGGAGGATTCACGGATTCAGATACTATCAGCAAGGTATTTGGAACCGCTGAAGTGGTTTTTGAGGACGATGCCGAAACCTTTGAAAAATGGACTTCCAGTAAATGGAATACGACCACTTCATCTTTTCATTCCCCTGTTAAATCCATAACAGACTCACCTTATGGTAACTATAACAATTATGAAAACAATAATATGATGCTGAATGATCCGGTGGATCTGTCGGATGCGGTTTTTGCCATGCTCAGTTTCTGGGCGAAATGGGATATCGAATCGGGCTATGATTATGTGCAGGTTTATGCTTCGGATGATGATGGGGCCAGTTGGACACCACTCGCCGGGAAGTATACAAAAACAGGCAACAGTAACCAGGCAACCGGTGAACCGGTTTATGACGGCATCCAGGAAGAATGGGTAAAAGAAGAAATGATCCTGAATGAGTTCCTGGGGAGTGAGATACTGTTAAGGTTCCGGTTGAAAAGCGACTCATGGGTTACAGGCGACGGATTCTACTGGGATGATATGGAAGTTTCTATCATTGCTGATCCGGTTGGTATTGATAAGCGGGGTTTCTCCGAAGCCGGCGTTGTTTCAAACCCTCTTCCGAACCCTGCTACCCGGATGGCCAGGTTTAACTACGATCTGCCAGCCGATGCAACAATGATTTTATATGATAATACCGGCAAAACGGTTGAGTCTCACAATTTATCTGAAGGATCTGGTACGATTATTATAAAAGTTGAAAACTGGAAACCGGGGGTCTACTTTTATTCGTTGCAGGGCGCAGGAATACAACGGATTTCCGGGAAGATGGTCGTGAAATGATCACAAATTTGAACTGACTCCCTGATTTTTTTATACATTTGCAATCTTCAAAATATACCGGGATGTAGAAATATTAAGAATAATCTTTAAAAAAGGGGGTAGCTATGGTAGAAACAATTAAAATTGGCACATTAAGATGGCACCATATACACAAACCGTTGGATGAAGACCTTAACTACCTGAAAGACAACTTTTACTTTCATCCTCTTGATATAGAGGACTGCCGCAGCACCAACCAACGTCCCAAGATCGATATTTATGATGATTATTATTTCCTGATCCTTCATTTTCCAAATTTCGACAGGAGAAATAAATTCCTGACTACCAAAGAGGTCAAGATCTTTTGGGGAGAAGATTATGTGATCACTATCGGTGAATCGCACTGGGTGGTAGATAATATGTTTGAAGAGGCAAAAAAGCAGGAGGAAAATAATGAGGAATTTGAGATAGGTACCAGTGATGCCCTTTTATATAACATCCTGGAGCGTCTCATGACAGCTACCCTGCAATTATTGAGAAGCATCAGCCTGGAGGTTGACAGGATCAATGCCGACCTTTTCAGTAAAAAAGCACAGAAGACAATTGAGATGATCTCTGTCACGCGAAAAAACATCATCCTGCTAAATACCATATTCAAGCCCCAGCTTCCGCTTTTCCATAAGTTTGAGTCTGGTCAGATAAAAGGGTTTGCTGAGAATATGGAAGATTACTGGGGCAATATCCTCGACTACTACCAGAAAATGTGGGATATGGTTGAGGATGATGCAGAATTGATCGAAGGGCTGTCAAAAACCTTCGATTCCCTTCAGGCTAACCGGATCAATGAGATCATGAAAGTACTCACCTTTTTCTCTACCATACTGTTGCCCCTCACATTCCTGACCGGTTTATATGGCATGAATGTTGGCCTGCCTTTACAAAATGACCCAAAGTCGTTCTGGATCATTATCGTGGTTATGCTCCTTGTAATATTTACAATGCTGCTTTATTTCAGGAGAAAGAAATGGCTGTAGCGAGGTGATTGATTAAAATTCAGAACTCCTGACCTTATGTTTTGTTATCAGTTAATTGAAGATGTTTGTTCGTAAATTGAAATTGTTGCATTTTGAATAATGAATACTGAACACCGAACACCGAATAATCAACTTTCCCCCTTTTTGCCATATTTTTTTAGATGTTTCTATACTTTTTCAAATATTGAGATTAGCTCATTGTCTTCTTGAAATTTCGATATTCATTATTCGATATTCATTATTCGATATTTTTACGATAGAATAAATGACGATAGGTCTGGATTTCTGAAATTAGGACTGCCATTTTTTAGCGGATAGGGTTGTTGAAGCCGGACCCCGAAAGCTTTCGGGGGAAGTCGGAAGTCCGAAGTAACTCCCGTCTTCGGTCTTCGGACTTCCGTCTTCTGTTTTAAAGATTATCCCGGAACTTACAATCAAAACTTTCAACCAGCAACCAGCTACTCCTTGCCGGTAACACTATCACTTTGATCTCCCCCTTCAGTCTGAATACGCAGCGCTTCCTTATGTATAAGCTCCAGTATTTTTTTGATGAATCCGGTATTAAGGCCATATTTTTCCGATAGCTCAAGCCGCTTGTTCAGTATCTCATTCCATCGCTCAATCTGGAAAGCCGAAATATTCTTCTCTTTCTTAACCTTTCCTATATCTTTTATGACCCTCATTCTCTGTGACAGGGTCTCGATGAGCAGATCATCAAACCCGTCGATTTGTTCTCTCATGAGCCCCAGGGCAGATTCCGTTTTACCATTCAAGGTCTGGGTGGGGACAGAAAGTCGTTCAATGAGCAAACGCAAGGCTTCCGGAGTGATCTGCTGATTTTTATCAGACCATGCTTCACCGGGATTGATATGAGTTTCGATCATCAGGCCATCAAATGTCAGATCCATCGCAATCTGGCTTAATTGAGAGATCAGGTCCCGGTGGCCCCCAATGTGGCTGGGATCTACAATAATTGGTAATTGAGGAGCAAGCCTTTTGAGTTCGATGGGGATTTCCCACAAAGGAATGTTTCGGTAGGGTGCAACTTTATAGGCAGAAAAACCCCTGTGGATGGCAATGATCTTATGGATCCCGGCATGCTGTAATCGCTCCACAGCACCGATCCAGAGGTTCAGATCGGGGTTCATGGGATTTTTTACCATTACGGGAATATCAACCTCTTTCAAGGATGCAGATATTTCCTTTACAGAAAAAGGATTCACCACCGTCCGGGCGCCCAGCCATAAGATATCTATATCATGTTTTAAGCAGGCTTCCACATGCCAGGGACTGGCTACCTCCACGCATGTTAACAGGCCCGTATCCTGCCTGACCTGCTGTAGCCAGGGAAGTCCTTTTTCTCCAATGCCTTCAAAATCTCCCGGCCTCGTCCTGGGCTTCCACAAACCACTACGGAATATTCTTACCTGCGGTATGTTAGCAATGGCTTTTGCCGTATCTAAAACCTGCCTTTCGGTTTCTGCACTACAGGGCCCGGCACAGATCAACGGCCTTTTTATACCTGGTATCCAGTTTTCCAGGGGAGATATATTCAATTCCAGTTTCACCGGGGCAAAGATAGTGATTGAAAATTTATTCAAGATTGATGGGGATAGATATTCGAATTAAGTTATATTTTTGCAGTATAAAATACGAGAGTTGAGAGCTAAGAGTTGAGAGTTAAGAGTTGAGAGTTAAGAGTTGAGAGTTGAGAGATGGAAGTCCGAAGACGGAAGAAGGGAACAGTAAACAATTAACAGTGAACTAACAACTGATAACTGGGGCTTCCGACTCAAACATAAAAACTATGAAATCATAATTATAAAATGTTGCACGGCAAGAGAAAAAAAATACAAGAGATACTGCAGTCAGGTGGAGTTGACAAAGAAGTTGTTGTAAAAGGATGGGTAAGAACGATCCGTCAAAGTAAGAACGTGGCTTTCATTACGATGAACGACGGCTCGACGATCAGGAATATTCAAATCGTAGCGGAACCCGGAGTTATATCTCAGGATGTTCTGGCCAGGATACATACGGGGGCGTCACTTTCTGTAAAAGGAAAACTGGTTGAATCCCCGGGTACCGGGCAAAAAGTAGAAATCAGTGCTGCAGATATCATCGTGCTGGGAGAAGCTGATCCGGAAAAATATCCATTGCAGCCAAAAAAACACTCCCTGGAATTTCTGCGTGAAAAAGCTCATCTGAGGTTCAGAACCAACACTTTCAGCGCCATCACACGCATCCGGCATGCCATGATCTTTGGCATACATAAATTCTTTAATGATAAAGGATTTTACAACATTCATACCCCAATCATCACTGCATCAGATGCCGAGGGCGCCGGGGAATTGTTCAGGGTAAGCATACTGGATCCAAAGAACCCTCCGCTTACTGAAGATGGCGATGTGGACTATAAGAATGACTTTTTCGGGAAGCAGACCAATCTCACGGTCTCAGGCCAACTGGAGGCTGAGCTGGCCGCCCTGGCCATGTCAGAGGTATATACCTTTGGGCCAACATTCAGGGCAGAGAACTCCAATACCACCCGCCACCTGGCCGAGTTTTGGATGATCGAACCGGAAATGGCTTTTTACGATATCAATGATGATATGGACCTTGCCGAAGAGATGCTTAAATACCTGGTAAAATATGCCCTGGACCATTGCATGGAAGACCTGGAATTTCTGGATAAGAGGTTGAAAGACGAAGAAAAGAGTAAAAAGCAGGAAGAAAGATCACCCATGGGCCTCATTGAAAAGCTTGAATTCATTCTCGCCGGTGACTTTGTCAGGATTACTTACACCGAGGCCATTCAGGTATTGAGAAACTCAAGGCCCAATAAAAAGAAAAAATTCCAGTTTCTAATAGAAGAATGGGGCACCGATCTGCAATCTGAGCATGAACGGTACCTTGTTGAGAAACATTATAAAAAACCGGTCATCATTGTGGATTATCCGAAGCAAATAAAAGCCTTTTACATGAAGCAAAACGATGATGGCAAAACTGTGCGTGCGATGGATGTGCTATTCCCGCAAATTGGAGAGATCATTGGTGGTTCGCAGAGAGAAGAGGATTTTGATAAGCTTCGGCAGCGCATCCTGGAAATGGATATTCCTGAAGATTCCCTGTGGTGGTATCTCGAAACCAGAATTTTCGGAACAGTACCACACAGCGGATTTGGCCTTGGTTTTGAGAGGATGATGCTTTTTATCACAGGGATGGGAAACATCAGAGATGTTATTCCTTTTCCGCGGGCGCCTCAAAGTGCAGAGTTTTAAAAATTTCGT
>DAOWEV010000015.1 GCA_030638325.1 Bacteroidales bacterium | reverse complement strand
TACCGTCTTACCGTCCTACCGTCTTACCGTCCTACCGTCTTACCGTCTTACCGTCCTACCGTCTTACCGTCCTACCGTCTTACCGTCCTACCGTCTTACCGTCCTACCGTCTTACCGTCTTACCGTCCTACCGTCTTACCGTCTTACTGTCCTACCGTCTTACAGTCTTTCACCCTTCCATCATTCAGCGCCCAGCGGCTATTTATCCCTTAAGTGCTTCGGCGCCGCTGACGATCTCCAGGAGTTCGCTGGTAATGGCTGCCTGACGGGCTTTATTGTATGACAGTTGTAATTCTTTGAGTATTTCATTTGCATTTTCGGTGGCCAGGTGCATAGCTGTCATCCGGGCGCCATGTTCAGAGGCAAATGAATCAAGGATGGCTTTGAAAAGCTGTATTTTCAACGATTTTGGTATCAATTCCCTGACGATCTCGGCTTTGTCAGGTTCAAAAATATAATCTATCGTTTGCTCTTTTTTATCTGTGTCGTTCATCTCCTGCGGAAGAATGGGCAGGTATTGTTCAACAATGAGATTTTGAACGGCAGCGTTTTTAAATTGATTATAAATAATCTTGATCTCATCGTATTCCTTAGCAGAGAATTTATCCATGAGTTCTTCTGATATCACCATAGCCTTCTCGAATGTCAGGTCATCAAAAATTTCATTATTGACTTTAACTACGTTGTATTTGTTCTTGGTAAAGAAATCCGCACCCTTTTTACCGATGCAAAACAGGTCAAGTTTTCCATTTTTATTCAGGTTGGCATATTGTGATTCGATAAGATCCATAACAGTTTTGACCACATTGCTGTTAAACGGGCCGCAGAGTCCGCGATTAGAGGTAATGACAATAAGTAATACGCGTTCAATATTCCTTTTTGCAGAAAAAACAGCTTCATCCGTATCATCAAGACTGGTGCTCAGGTCTTGCAGGATCTCCTGCAGTTTTGAAGCATATGGCCGCAATTTCAGGATGGCTTGCTGTGCCTTCCTCAGCTTGGAAGCAGCCACCATTTTCATCGCACTGGTGATCTTCTGTGTGGATTTTATGGATACAATCCTTGTCCGGACTTCTTTTAAATTAGACACGTCTCTTTATTTAATTTTCTGATCTCATTTACTATAATGGCGGGCAATAGTTTTAACTGCTTCTTCCATCAGCTTCATGGAATCATCGCTGAGCTTACCTTCTCCCAGTTCTGTAAGAACTTTCGGGTGATTGGTCTCCAAAAAGTTCAGGTATTCATCTTCGAAATTCTTGATATCATGAATCGGTACACTACTCAGCAAGCCTTTTGTTCCTGCAAAGATGATGGCCACCTGTTTTGCAACCGGCATGGGCGAATGCAGGTCCTGTTTAAGTATCTCAACATTTCTGCGGCCCTTTTCAAGTACACTCAAGGTAGCTGCATCGAGGTCAGAGCCGAATTTGGAAAAGGCTTCAAGCTCCCTGAATTGCGCCTGGTCAAGTTTCAGGGAACCGGCAACTTTTTTCATGGATTTGATCTGTGCCGCTCCTCCTACCCTCGACACGGAAATACCTACGTTAATAGCCGGTCTGATACCGGCGTTGAACAAGTTATTTTCAAGGAAGATCTGTCCGTCGGTGATGGAGATGACGTTCGTCGGAATATAGGCTGCCACATCTCCTGCCTGGGTTTCGATGATGGGCAAGGCTGTGAGTGAGCCTCCGCCTTTCACCATTCCTTTGATAGAATCAGGAATGTCGTTCATTTTTTTTGCGATCTCATCCGATGAGATGATACGGGCTGCACGCTCCAGCAACCTTGAATGAAGGTAGAACACATCTCCCGGATAAGCTTCCCTTCCCGGGGGCCGTCTCAGCAGCAGGGATACTTCACGATAGGCCACGGCCTGTTTTGAAAGATCGTCATAGATCAGCAGGGAATCCCTGCCGGTGTCGCGAAAGTACTCACCGATAGAAGCGCCCGCAAAAGGTGCATAGAATTGCATCGCAGCCGGGTTGGAGGCGGTGGCTGAGATGACGATAGTATAATCCATGGCGCCATATGTTTCGAGGGTCTTAACGGTTGTAGCCACCGACGAACCTTTCTGTCCGACAGCAACATATATACAATAAACGGGCTCTCCTCTATCGTAATTCTCTTTCTGGTTGATGATGGTATCTATCGCGATGGATGATTTCCCGGTCTGCCGGTCACCAATGATCAACTCACGCTGTCCGCGGCCGATAGGGATCATGGCGTCGATAGCCTTGATACCTGATTGCAGAGGATGGTCCACAGGCTGGCGGAAGATCACTCCCGGGGCTTTTCTTTCGATCGGCATTTCATACTTCTTACCTTTGATCTCACCCTTTCCATCAATCGGTTCTCCGAGTGTATTCAGAACACGTCCGAGCATGCCTTCCGAAACATCAATGGAAGCGATTTTCCGGGTTCTTTTAACGGTATCACCTTCGTTGATATCAGTGGCCTCGCCTAATAATACAACACCCACATTATCTTCTTCCAGGTTTAAAACTATCCCCCGGAGACCTGTCTTTTCAAATTCAACCAGTTCCCCGGCCTGTACTTTTGTGAGGCCGTAAATACGAGCGATACCGTCTCCAATTTCCAGTACCGTACCAATCTCCTCAAGTTTTGCTTCATCCTTGAATCCTGCAAGCTGCTGACGCAATATTGCTGATACCTCTGCCGGTTTTATTTCTGCCATGTGATATAAAATTTGTTTCCTTAATAATCTCTAAAATAATAATTGACTTCAAATTCTTTTCTGAGCTTATTTATCCTGCTTTGCAAACTTGCATCGAATTGTTTATCATCAAAATCCAGTACAAAACCCCCGATCAGGTCTTTATCTATTTCTGTAATTAGCTCTATCTCACCCTGAGTATGTTCTTCCATAAGGCTGATTACCTTTTTTCGGATGTCATCTGAGATTTTCACCGGGGTTCTGAGGTAGGTGGTAGTAATGTTCTTATATTCTTTATAAAGTTCAATAAACTGCCTGGCGATCTCCATAATATAAGATTCCCGCTTCTGTTTGATAATCAGGTCCAGGAACTTTCTGGTCAGCTTTTCTACATGATCTTCAAAGATCTTATCGATGATAAGTAGTTTTTTAGCTGTATGGATGACCGGGCTTTTCAACAGCAGTTTCAGATCCTTGCTTTTGTTGCAGGTATCCAGTACCAGGATCATATCTGTTTTAACCTGCTCCATAATGTTCATCTCTACAGCGAGGTCAAAGGCAGCTTTAGCATATCTTTTTGCCAGGAGCTTTTCGTGCATCTTCAGTATTCTTAATTCAGTTCAATATCCTCAGTTAGCTTCTTGATCAGCTCTTCCTGCTTCTTGCCGTGAGAAAGTTCCTCCTTCAGGATTTTTTCAGCGATTTCAATGGAAAGCGTCGCTATCTGGTTCTTCAGGTCGATGATTGCGCCCATCTTCTCATTTTCAATTCGTTCCATTGCACCTTCCACAATCATGTTAGCTTCTTCACTGGCTTTCTCCCTGGCTTCTGCAATCGTTTTATCCCGAACTTTTCGTCCATCGCTTAAAATCGCATCCCGCTCATCCATAGCTTTTCTCAAAAGCTGTTCATTATCAAGCTGGAGTTTTTTCATCTCTTCTTTCGCTTTCTCGGCAGCATTTAAAGCATCATGGATGGATTGTTCTCTTTCCTTAAGCCCTTTTGTGATAGCCGGCCAGGCAAACTTCCCCAGAATAAAAAGCAGGAAAGCAAATGTGAGTGTCATCCAAAATATAAGGCCTATTCCCGGTTGTATTAATTCCATATAGTTGGGTTTTTACTTTAATAAATCAGCCGCATCCCAACCAACCGTTGGGATACAACTGAAAGTTTTTTTATACAAACAGCACCAGCAGGCTGACCACGATGGCGAAAAAGGCTACACCTTCGATCAACGCAGCAGCAATGATCATGTTGGCACGAATATCACCAGCAGCTTCCGGCTGACGGGCAATGGATTCAACTGTAGCTACACCGATCTGTCCGATTCCGAGGCCGGCGGCGATGGCGGCAATTCCTGCACCCAAACCGGCACCCATCTTAGCAATTGGTACCAGGTCCGTTGCTACTTGTAACAAAATTGATAATAGTTCCATAATACTTTGATTAAAATTTATAACTAGTGTTTATTGAAACTCTGATTTAACTTTCAACTCCTCTTTAGTTCAAAAATTTCAGAGGTTAGAGACTGTTTAATATTTCTTATGTGTCTTTTAATGATGTTCTTCTGTGGCCATTCCAAAATACAGTGCAGACAACAGGGTAAATACATATGCCTGAATGAAGGCCACCAGCAATTCCAAAAGCCCAATAAAAACTGCAAATGCAACCGAAACTATGGATACGCCATAACCCGCCACCGGGCTCATATTACCAAAGATGAATATCAGGCTCATGAATCCGAGCACAATGATATGACCGGCAGTAATGTTTGCAAAAAGTCGTATCATAAGAACGAACGGCTTGGTAAATACACCAATGATCTCAATAATGGGCATCAATGGTAATGGGAATTTAAGCCACCATGGCACACCAGGAGTATTCACAATGTGCTTCCAATACTCTTTATTCCCGCTGAATGCTATTATCAGAAAGGTAAATAAGGCCAGGATCCCGGTTACTGCAATATTGCCGGTTACATTGGCACCACCCGGAAAAAGAGGAACCAGGCCCAGCAGGTTGTTCAGGAGAATAAAAAAGAAAATGGTCAGCAGGAAAGGTAGATATTTTTCATATTTCTCTCCGATAGCTGCCTTTGCAATATCATCACGAACAAATAATATAAGCGGTTCAAGAAAACTCTGAAGCCCTTTTGGAGCCTTTCCTTTTCGTTTCCCATATGAATTTCCCACTGAAACAAAAACGATGATCATTATTAAGACACTCACAAAGATTGCAAAGACAGTTTTGGTGATGGAGAAATCCAGTGGGAGAGCTTTTTCCGGATCGCGTTCCAGCGTGCCTTCTTTCACCCTGACGATCTTGCCTTTGTATTCGCCTTCAGTCTCTAATGAAAACCCTTTATAAGCATTTTGGCCATGATGGAATTTACCCGACATGAAAATATACAGTTTGCCTTCATCAATAAGGATAACCGGCAAGGGAACCGTGATGTGTTTCTGCCCTATATCCATGATATGCCATTCATGAGCATCAATGATATGCTCTATGATCATTTTACCGGCATCATACTCAGCCTCTTCCCCACGCTCGATAGCTTTTTCACCCTCAAATCCGTGTTGCTCCTGAGCGGTACTGGAAAAAACTAGGGTCGTGAGGAGAAAAAAGCTAAAGGCATAAACAAACAAATAAACAGTTCTCATTAAGCTGATTTTCAAAAACATTACTCTAATGTACAGCCTTAAAAATTTGGGTGCAAGTTTACAAATAAATATTGAATTGGCGAAAGAAAATATTTACCAGGCTGATGCGTTTAAATTTTATTTCCGGAGAT
>DAOWEV010000124.1 GCA_030638325.1 Bacteroidales bacterium | reverse complement strand
GTGTAAGTGGATTAGCTGGACCACATGCTACCGGTGTAAGTGGATTAGCTGGACCACATGCTACCGGTGTAAGTGGATTAGCTGGACCACATGCTACCGGTGTAAGTGGATTAGCTGGACCACATGCTGCCGGTGTAAGTGGATTAGCTGGACCACATAGAGGAGGAGGGGGAACACCGCCTGCACCAACTCTTCCAAACCTAATTCGGAACCGCTTTCTGCAGAGTACTCGTCTGCAGTCGTCTTTGTCGCACCAGAACTTTATCGTGAAACACTGATAGATGCTCTCCTCAAGCGCGTGACGGTTGCGGATTTGCACATCGAACGTATAACCTCCGGCTGGTTGCCAGCCTGGAGTCCTGACCCTTGTGAGATTGAAGTTGTCATTGGAGGCTTCTGGGTCGTTTTCGCCGAGATCAATAGTGACGGGGCGGCCTGCACGAGCGTCTGCACGATCCGTTGGAACGGGGATGCAATTACCGTGCTCACACCAGCATTTGACGGATATACCGCTGATCGTAACTCTCAAGACATCGCCATCGTCCCACCTTAGATTCCCGGCAAGAGGTACACTTTGGCCCCTGACTCCAGGGGGGCAATTGCGCGTTGCAGCGGCACTTGTACCTTGGTTTGCAGGATTATTAGCTCTAACATTGGTGACTGTCACTGTGGCATTCACACCGCCGCAATAGCATTTTGAACCAACTTTTCTGTATTTGAGTTTGTAGGTGTACTCGCAAGAGGCGTCTTCACACTCAGGGGAAGTGCAGTCCCAGGTGACATTCACATCTAGGGTCGAAGTCCTATTGCCCGGGTTGATAACGGCAGGGTTAGGATTAAAATTAATATTCCCTGGTACGCACTCAGCACTCCCACATGTGCCACAAGGCAGGTCAGCCCCCGTGATTCTAACGGTGATCGGACCCGGCGGGAGCAGAATAGTATTGGGGCTTCGTAAAAACTGCACTGGGGTGATCAGATTACCTCCTGCGTCGAATAATTCTGCATATATCTTACCTTTATATTCTAGTCGGTGACAATAACACCTTGGGACACTGTGGTACCAAAAAACACCTAACCCGCTTCTTCCGCCCTCCCTGATTTCTACTTTCCAAGCATATGGTCCTGGCACCAAGGGATAATCAATAGTATCATTATAAACGAAAGATGTTCCTTCAATCTCCTCATTAACAAAATATGGCTCCAACTCTGAGAGATCTTCTTCAGTGAGTGTGTGTCCTTCCACTACTATTTCTGCGAGGTCTTCAGGCAACTGCCAGATTATCAAATTGTAAGATACCTCAGGGGTAATTGTGGGTGTAACTGTAAGAGTATCTGTGGGAGTAACTTTCCATGTCAATGTAACCCCGGCGGTAGTATCAATTGTTGCCCATTCGAACCTGGGTATAAGGGAATCAATCACTTCGCCATATAAGGGATAGATAAGTTCAATAGGAAAAGGTTCTTCATATAACACCACTGCCGCTGCTCCGTAAGTGAAACTCCATACTTGACTTTCCCCAATCACAAAGCCATCGCCTGATAGTGCTGTTACCTGCCAAGCGTATGTTACACCCTGCTCAAACTCACTGGCAGAAATGGGGTATTGAAAAGAAGTTGAAAAGATTTCTGTCTCCTCAAACCAGGTAGGATTAGCTTCCATCGCTTCTATTGCTGTCTGACCGTCCAGGATTTCCATAATGACCAGATTATAAGTGATCATATCGCCTGGTAGTATTGGCATCGGCGGCATCCATGTAAAAAACGGCAGGTCTTCTACTATTATTGTTTTATCAATAGGAGAAACAAGTTCCGGCGGGGAAGGGGGCATGATATGCTGGGTTATACAGTCGTATCCCAATTGTTCATCTGTTTCATAATCTTTTACATATACACAGATTTTGTAGGTTCCTTCTGGCAAGGTACCGGTTTTCATAACTGTTTCCTCATACTCGCGATCAGTATATCCCACATTCACAGGCTCCAGATCGCGCAGGTTAACAGGGCCTGAATAATTTGAATCCAATGTCAATGAAGCGCTTGTTCCTTCAAATATTATTCCTGCGTCAGTTTCTTCAACATCAGCAAACAAATACACTTCCAGACTTTCGTTTGTGGTGTTAGTAAGGGTTAATTGCCACAGATCCTCAACATTCCACTGGTTTGGCGGCGGTTGTTTCAGCACGACAATAATCTTCTGGGCATTAACACTTGCGGCTGCACTAAAAAGGATAAGTACTATTATCCAAATTGACATTTTACTAATTTTAAACATTTTTCACCTCCTTTTAATTTGAAACGATTATTTTTATTGGTTCGCTTTCCAGAACTTTTCCTTTTTTCGTTTTTGCTACTACTTTAAGCTCACCATTTTTATTTCCTGATTTGACCCATGTATACGTATTTACTTGAGTCCACCACTCATCCTCAAATGCGCTATCCTTTGCAATAAGTAACCATTCCTTATCCCACCTGACATAAAAAGAGCATTCAACAATATCGGGCCTTTCTCCCACGTCGGCTTCAATCACTACCACACTTCCCACGGTATCTCCTTCTGAGATGTTTTTGATAATCAAAGGCTTTCCTTCAGGCTGCTCTTTATAATAAGTAAACCACCATACCTCACTCTTTCCAATCACCCAGTTTTTATTTTCTACTACTGCTGTTACCTGCCAGGCGTATGTTACACCCTGCTCAAACTCCCTTGCGGAAATGGGGAATTGAAAAGAGGTTGAAAAGATTCCTGTCTCCCCAAACCAGGCGGGATTGGCTTCCGTCGCTTCTATTGCTGTCTGGCCGTCCATGATTTCCATAATGATTAGATTATAAGTGATCATATCGCCTGGCAGTATTGGCATCGGCGGCATCCACATAAAAACCAGCAGCTCTTCTTCTATTATTGTTTCTTCAATTGGAGAAATAAGTTCCGGCGGGGAAGGGTGCATAATATACTGGGTTATACAGTCATATCCTAATTCTTCATCTGTTTCTTAATTTTTCACATATATACAGATGGTGTAGGTTCCTGCCGGCAGCGTACCGGTTTTCTGAACAATATCCTCATAGTCGCTATTTACATATCCTACATCCACTGGCTCCAGATCGCCCGGGTAAACAGGTCCTGAATAATTTGATTCCAATGTAAATGAAGCGGTTATTCCTTCAAAAACGAATCCCGCACCTGCTTCTTCTACCGTTCCATACAGGTAAACATTGTAAGATTCCTGGGAAGTGTTTATAAGGGTCAATTGCCACAGATCCTCAACATGCCACTGGTTTGGCGGGGGTTGTTTCAACACAACAATAATCGTCTGGGCACCGGTAAAAGAAGTGATTAAGAAAAACGCCATCGCAAAAGTGACAGTCAAAAGAACTGTAAACTTTTTCATGACTTTTTGATTTAATTAATAAGATAATGGCTTTAAAGACAACAAATATACATTTTTTGGATACGAAAAGCAAGTTTTCCCCTGATTATTTTCAGTATCATGGTGTTCGGGGGAGATGTACTGGGAGTGATGAATCCAGCGCAGCTGCAACGAAATATTGAGATGGTGAACGAGAGTGAGGCTGGTGTCGCCCTGAAAGGGCAACATAATGATTAAAACACTTTCCTCGCAATAGCCCTGATATTATCACTCCTGCCCATGGTAAAGTAGTGAATTACGGGAGCGCCGAATTTGATGAGTTCTCTGGATTGCTGTATCCCCCACTCCACTCCAACCTGCCGTGCCTGTTTGTTATCCTTGCATTTTTCAACCTCTCTCTGCAGCTCTTCGGGAATAGAAATATTAAATGTCCGGGGAAGGGATGTTAACTGGCTTTTTGTCGATATGGGCTTCAACCCGGGGATGATGGGTACATGTATTCCTGCTTCGTTACACATCTTTACAAACTCGAAATATTTTGCATTGTCAAAAAACATCTGGGTGACTATATATTCAGCGCCGGCTTTGATCTTTTTCTTCAGGTATTTGATGTCTGTCTTTATGTTAGGCGCTTCAATATGCTTTTCGGGGTATCCGGCCACCCCTGCAGCGAAGTTAGTAGGGGCCGGATTCTGGAGTTCTTCTTCCAGGTATATTCCATTGTTCAGATCCCGGATCTGCCGGATCAGGTCCAAGGTATAATGATGTCCTCCTTTTTCAGGCCGGAAAACTTTTTCTCCCGGCAGGTTATCACCCCGTACTGCCAGCAAATTACTGATCCCCAGAAAATGCAGGTCGATCAGGCCGTTTTCCGTATCTTCCCTGGAAAAGCCTCCGCATATAATATGCGGAACAACATTCACTTTATACTTAAACTTGATTGCAGCAGATATACCAACAGTTCCGGGACGCTTGCGGATGATCTTCTTTTCAAGCAAACCGTTCGGCAACTCTTTATATTTGATCTCCTCACGATGATAGGTCACATCAATAAATGCCGGTTCAAATTCTATTAAAGGATCTATGGTCCGGTATATGGAATGAATATCATAGCCTTTTTCCGGGGGCAGGATCTCGAAGGTGAATAATGTTTTATTGGCTTTCTCTATTGCTTCTACTACACGCATTTTATGTCGGGTTTTAATTTGAATTAGAGTTCTACAGTCCTTCTTTATTTGTTTATTCGTTTAATTTAAATTAGAGTTCTATAGTCTTACAGTCCTACAGTCTTACAGTCCTACCATCCTACCATTTCGTCTGCCACAAGGACACGAAGAAACACAAAAAACTGTACATAACCCAACATTTAAAATTTATAACTTAAAATTTACAATCAGTAACTAAGGTTCGGGGCCAGCAGCTTCTCAGCAGCAGCAAGGCTTATTCCTTTCCTCCCGGCATAATCCTCCACCTGTCTCCGGCTAATTTTCCCAAGCTTAAAATATTTGGAAAAAGGGTGCATGAAATAATAGCCGCTCACGGAGGCAGCGGGATACATGGCATAGTTTTCCGTTAGCCTTATATTTGTTTGCCGTTCGGCATCAAGCAGGCCGAACAAGGTCTTTTTTTCCGAGTGTTCGGGGCAGGCCGGATAGCCGGGTGCCGGCCGGATGCCCTGGTACTTTTCTTTCAGCAGTTTGCCTGTATCCAGCTTTTCATTGGATGCGTAACCCCACAATTCAGTTCTTATCATTTCATGTATTTTTTCGGCAAAAGCCTCGGCCAGCCGGTCGGCAAGTACCTTGATCATGATACCGTTGTAATCATCATTTTGTTGCCTGTAATGATCCAGCCATGTTTCTATACCGATGCCTGCAGTCACGGCAAATCCTCCTATAAAATCAGGATAATCAGCTCCTTCAGGAGCAATGAAATCCGCCAGGCAAAGATTCGGAACATGTTTTTCCTTTACCTCCTCGTTTCTCAGAAAATGGAATATGCGTAACTTTTCTTTTCTATCTTCATTCTTGTAAATAATGACATCATCTCCGAATGAATTGGCAGGAAACAATCCGGCCACCCCGTTTGCCCTGAGCATCTTTTTCCGTATGATCTCATCCAGCATATCATTGGCATCCTTATATAACTTTTTCGCTTCAGTCCCTTTTACGGGATCACTAAAGATGGCAGGATATTTCCCGGAAACCTTCCAGGCATGGAAAAAAAATGTCCAGTCGATATATTCCCGAAGTTTTTCCAGCGGAAAATCAGGGAATGCCTTATTTCCGGTAATTGAAGGCCTGACAAAAGAAACCGTTTTCCAGTCAACATTCAGTTTGTTGGCTCTCGCTTTTTCCATAGAAATATATTGAGCACGGGATTTACCGGATTCATGTTTTTCACGTAAAGACTGATAATGGGTTTTTATTCCCTGTAAATAATTATCCCGGGCATCAACAGACAACAGCTTATTTAATACGCCCGGGCATTTAGAAGCATCTCTTACCTGTATCACCGGTGAGCCGTATAGCGGTGCTATCTTAACCGCGGTATGAATTTCGGAGGTCGTTGCACCCCCTATCAATATTGGGATACTGAAATTCCTGCGTTCCAACTCCGTGGCAACATGGGCCATTTCCCCAAGCGACGGGGTGATCAATCCGCTCAGGCCAATCACATCCACTTTTTCTCTTCTCGCTGTTTCCAGGATCTTTTCTGCCGGAACCATCACACCGAGGTCAATGATTTCATAATTACTACAGCTCAGGATAACACCCACAATATTTTTGCCGATATCGTGCACATCTCCCTTCACCGTAGCCAATAATATCTTTTTCTCATTTTCTCCCCTCTGCCCTTTCTCCTTTTCTTCCTGAATATACGGCTCCAACAACCCCACAGCCTTCTTCATGACCCGGGCGCTCTTCACAACCTGTGGCAGAAACATTCTCCCCGATCCAAAAAGGTCTCCCACCGTGTTCATACCCTTCATCAGGGGGCCTTCAACCAGATCCAAGGCTTTGCTATACAACGGACGGGCTTCTTCAACATCCTCTTCAATATAATCGACAATACCCTTGACCATTGCATAATTCAAACGTTCAGTTACCGGCAGGCTCCTCCATTTCTCTTCTATTTTGTCAGCCTGTTCTTTTCCGGCAACAGCTTCAGCAAATACGGTCAATCTTTCAGTGGCATCTTTCCTGCGGTTCAGGATCACATCTTCCACCAACCTTAACAGATCCTCCGGGATATCATCATATACTTGCAGCATTCCCGGATTTACAATACCCATATCCATTCCCGCCTGTATGGCATAGTAAAGGAAGGCTGAATGCATGGCTTCCCTGACAGCATTATTTCCCCTGAAGGCGAAGGACAGATTGCTGATACCCCCGCTAACCCTGGCATGAGGAAGGTTTTTCCTGATCCAGCGGGTAGCATTCAGGAATTCCACTGCATAGTTATTATGTTCCTCTATCCCAGTGGCAATGGTCAGGATATTAGGATCGAATATAACATCCCTGGCAGGAAAACCGGTCTCTTTGGTAAGTATCTCATAAGCTCTCCGGCAGATGGTGATCTTTCGTTCGAATGTGGTGGCCTGTCCTTGTTCATCAAAGGCCATTACGATAACAGCAGCCCCGTAGTTCCTGATCTTCAGGGCCCTGTCTTTAAAGGCCTCCGGCCCGTCTTTGAGGCTGATGGAGTTGACGATTGCCTTTCCCTGAATACATTTCAGGCCGGCCTCGATAACGTTCCAGTCGGACGAATCGATCATGACCGGGATCCTGGCAATGTCCGGTTCCGCTGCTAACAAATTCAGGAATTTTTGCATGGCTTCCCTGGCATCCAGCATGGCATCATCCATGTTGACATCCAGGATCTGTGCACCACCATCTACCTGTTGCCTCGCAACCGATAATGCATCTTCATATTTTTCCTCCCTGATCAGGCGGGCAAACTTCCGGGATCCGGCAACATTGGTTCGCTCACCAATATTGATAAAATTGCTTCCCGGATATACCAGCAGGGGTTCGAGACCACTTAACTGAAGCAAGTCTTTCTGTTCCGGGATCTTTCTGGAAGGTATTCCGGCAGCCGCTTCAGCAAACATCCTGATATGTTCGGGAGTGGTTCCGCAACATCCACCTATGATATTCACAAAACTATGGTCAAGAAAATCTTTCAGGTGGACAGTCATGTTTTCCGGTGTGTCATCATATTCTCCGAACTGGTTGGGCAACCCGGCATTTGGGTAAACGCTGGTGTAAAAAGGAGCTTTGTGAGCCAGTTCTTCTACAAACGGCCGCAATGCTGCAGCTCCCATGGCACAGTTCAGCCCGATGCTCAACAAATCCATGTGAGATACGGAATACAGGAAAGCATCCAATGTCTGGCCTGAAAGGGTCCTGCCGCTGGCATCGGTAATGGTTCCGGATATCATGAGCGGGACTTCTTCGCCTCTCTTCCGGAACAGATCGCCAATGGCCATCATGGCTGCTTTGGCATTGAGGGTATCGAAAATTGTCTCTACGAGGAGAATATCCACACCTCCATCCAGGAGGCCTTCTGCCTGTTCATAATAGGCCTTATAAAAATCATCAAAAGTAGCCGCCCGGAATCCCGGGTGATCCACATCCGGCGACATAGAGGCTGTTCTGTTGGTAGGGCCCATGGCTCCGGCCACAAAGCGCGGCTTTTCAGGAGTTAACCGGGTGTACTTACGGGCCGCTTCACAGGCAATCTCTGCAGCTGCCTTATTGATCTCATAAACCAGGTCCTGGAGCTGGTAATCCGACTGGGAAATGGAGGTGCCGTTAAAGGTGTTGGTTTCGATGATGTCGGCTCCGGCCTCCAGGTATGCTTCATGAATTTCACGTATGATATCTAATTGGGTCAGACAAAGCAGGTCGTTATTTCCTTTCAGATCCACTGCATGGTTTTTGAACCTCTCCCCGCGGAAATCCTCCTCCGATAACCGGTATCGCTGGATCATGGTGCCCATGGCCCCATCCAGTATCAACACCCGTTTCTCTAACTCTTTGTGTATGTCTGATTTTACCGGCATTATAAAAACCCATGCATGATTGTTTATCCTGCAAATTTAAGCAAGATTTAGGCAGTTGATTCGCAAAACTAACCAACATGTTGTTTGTTTATTGTTTCAGGTTGCTGGTTCTCAACTTGCAACCTGCAACCTGTAACAACCAATTAATTCACGCATAGCGGTTTCAATTCCTAATTCGTAATTCCTAATTCGTAATTGATATAGTTGCTTGTGGTAAAATATATGGGAAATGACTGGTTGACGGCTGTCAGGACTTCACCTTTTTGGCTTCCTTGAAATATTCCTTCATCAGCCGGTTGCGTTCGTCCATAACTTCATTTTCAACGCCTGCTATGCGAAACAGTATCTTGATAACCCGCCCCTTGTTGCTGAATTTTACTTCATCGGCCACCGATAAGATCAGCAAAATACCTCTTCCTTTGATATCATCTGATAAAAGCAGGGAATCCAGGTTGGAATAAGGTTTATAATTAAAACCGGCGCCCTGATCAATAACAGAAAAAGTTAAGCCTTCAGGTTTAGACTCCATCAATATGTGTACATTCTTTGAAGGATCTTCAGCATTTCCATGAATGATAGCATTACGGCAAGCTTCTGTTACTGCTACCATGATGTTGCCAAAATAATTGTCGTTTAAATGGTACTGGTTAGATATCTCCTCAACGAATCTTTCTACTTCATGAATACTCTCAAGGCTGGAAGAAAATTTAAGTTCCATGCGTCTTGCTTTTTGGGTTTATCTGTTCTTAAAATCGCGAACTTTTAGAGCCTGTTCGAGGTGTTAAAGTTACAGATTTTTTTTTAATTCAATTTATAAAAGTACTCATTTATTTTCTTTATATAAAATGGTCTTAGATTCGGAGGAATTGTTTTGAGCAATTCAACTTCTTGGGACTTTAATCTTTTATACTCCAAAAATTCATTTGGGTTACTAATAATTTCATCTCTTGCCTCCCTGGATTCTCTTTTTTCTTCTCTTTCTCTCTTTAGTTCAGCCTTTTCGTGTTTCAGCAGCCGTGAAAGAATTTCTTTTTGCCGTTCCAGTGTTTGCTGTGTTATGATCTTATTGACCAACTCCGTTTCTGTTTTGTCCATCTGTTTCATCAGATCATTCAATTCAGGGCTGTTGCCCAGTCCCTGTTTTTTCAGTTCATCCTGATATCCTTCCAGCAAACGGCGTATGGCAGCCTGTTCTGCAGCCATCCTGGCCAATTGTTCACTCATGCTGGCTTTTCCCTTTTGAGATTTTTGACCTTTTCCAGTCTTTTTTCCCTTTTTAAGCGCTTCGATCTGCGCATTCAACTGTTGCTGCAGTTGTTTCATGCCCTTCATTGATTTGCCACTGCCTCCGGGCTTGGGACAACCTTTTGAACATTGGCCGGAGCTTTGCATCTGTAGGTTTGACATCATCTGTTTCAATGCCTCCGACAGCAATAATGCCAGGTTATTGATAGAGGTCATGACGAATTGCTGGTTGCCCGCTGCAGGGCTTTTCTTCCGTTCATTCAGGTTGAACAGGGCTTTATCCACATTCCTGTTGATGGCATCAATTTCCCGGTTTACAAATGGCTGTATGGAGGCCTGCCGTTTAGACAGGGCGTACAACGAATCTTCAACCATCACCAGGTCTTCTTTGATCCTGCTCTGATCATGGATGATCCCGACATACTTTGGGTCAAGCAATGATGTCTCTCGTAAATTGTTGATCAGGTCCTCCTGGTCAAATGAAAGTTGGATCAGGTTTTCCAGTATCTCCCGCAAAGCATCTATGTCTTCACCCAGGTTTTCAGCGTACATATCACTCTGCATTTGCTTCAGTTTACCCGACAGGTCTATCATTTTCCCGGAAGCGCTCTTTTGTGATTTGGAAGCTTTATTGCTTTTGCCCTCTTCTAACTCATCAAGGCTTTGGTCCATATCTTCCTGAATATCCTCTTCCTCGGAATCGGTTTGTTCTATGTTATTCGGGTTTTCCAGCTCGCTGTTCTTCTGGTGAAGGTCATCCAGTTCTTTACGAAGCTTTTCAAATTCCTCGTTAAGTTTCTTCTGCTCTTCCGTAAGCTGCTCTTTATCCTTTTGTTTGTCAACAGTCTCCTCTGCCAGTTTTTTCTGCTTTTCAGCCAGTTCATCGAGTTTATCGATGGCATCCTGCAGCATCTTTTCAAATTCCAGTTGTTTGAAAAGTTCCAGGTTGCGGTCAAGCTGCTTTTCAAGATCCTCATTGCTCATCTTCATCTGCTCCAGCATCTCGTTGATCTTGTCCTTATCCAATTCTTCCAGTAATTTTTGAAGCTCCTCGAACATCTTCTTCATCTCATCGGTCATGATCTTCTCAAAAAGTTCTTCAAGCATTTTCTGTTTTCTGAGCAATTCCTCATCGATCTCTTTATATTGGTTTTCCCTGCGTGATTTCATGCGGTTTTCCTGCCTGATATTCTCAACCTGTTTTTCAATTTCCTGCTGGCGGTTCAGCAATTCCTGTATCTGCTGTTGCTCCTGCCAGCCTATGTTTTCTTTCTCAATAAGCTTGCGGTTCAGTTCATCAATATCTTTTTGCAGCTCCTGCAGTTCATCAATGGCTTTTTCCATTTCACTTTTGATCTCCTCGTTGCTCTCGGATGTCTGTTCCGTTATCTCTTCCAGGGTCGGGGCTTTGAAGACCATCATTTGCGATCTCGTTTTCTTGCTGCCGTTTACGGCATCGTTGTCCCATACCTCAAAATAATAACTGACCGCATCGCCCGGTTGAACACCAACAGAGTCAAGATTAAAATAATGAAAATACTGTTGTTGTGTTGCACTCCGGTTGACCGGCAACCGGCTCGTTACTAATTTTCCTGTAAGCTCTTCAGGCTCCTCATAAGGCTTGAGAATATAGTTGAATGTCAGCCTGTTAAATCCATAGTCATCTTTTATCAATCCCTTGAAATAAAGTCGTTTATCAATTAGAGAATCCTGGAATTCTTCCACAATAATTACGGGATACTGATCCGATATAACGCTAATTGAGTAGACCAGCGAATCTTTGTTGCGCATGAACTGATTGGCAGTGACCACTGAGTAAATATTGCTTTCCAGTATCTTCTGTTCATACTCGAAAGTGTTGGATGTTTCATTCCGGATCAATGTGGGTTTATCCTGGCCCAGGGTAAAGCTAATCTTCCGGGTATCCCGGGTGTGAAACCTCCAGGTCACGGAAGTTCCGGCAGGGATGACCAGATCGCCCGTATTTTCAAGGACTTCATCTTTCTTGCCTGTATAGGAAGGATAATCCATTACCGTCTCGAAACTCAGGATAATGGGCCTGGGCAAGACGGTCAGTTTATATTCCGGGGAACGGTACCTGCCGGCCACGAGGAAAAAGTGTTGGTCATTTCGAATGTTGATAAAGCTATAATGAAACCTGACCGGGTTATCTCTGGAGCACCTGTAACTCAAGCCGTCTATTTCGATAAATACTTCGGAGGGGACCTCTTCTCCTTCAACCATGATTTCCAGTGTAAAGTCGTCCTGTTGGATGGCTTTCAGTTCATCGTTAAGGATGAAAATATCAAAGGGCAGGGGTATCTCGAAATGATCATAGTGGTGTATGAGCCGGCCGGCCGGTTCGGTAACCACCCGGGGTGTTATGACCAGCAGTATTAAAAGGATCACTACCGGCGGAACCACATACCTCAGGTATTTTTTGTTCTTTTTGAGGTCAATGGCCTTTTTGAAAGGAACTGGTTTCAAGGTGCTGATCTTCTGATCTATACTGGCCCAGATGAGGGCATTCCCGGCTTCTCCGGCTGATCCTTCCAGTTGTTTGAGCTGCAGGGTATTTAAAAGCCTGTCCTGCACATCCGGGAAATGGTCTCCGATGATCTCCGCCGCCTGCTCATGCGAAATGATCCTGCCGAAGTGTAACAGTTTAAAAACAGGTACTATAACCAGCTTCCACAAGACAATGACGTTAACTGACAGGTAGATATAAAAGATAAACGTCCTTGTCAGGGTGTCAAACCGTCCGAAATACTCTATGACGCTGACCAGGAGGTAAAATATCAGGAAAATGGCGACAAAATATATTCCCCCTCTCAGAAGCATATTCTTATAATACTTCCGGATGAACTCGTCCAGTTTCCGTAAGAGAAGGTCGTAGTTTGTCATTTAACTAAGTGTCTACAGTAATATAACGCAAAAGTACTGCTTTAATTGGTACTGCCGTTTTTTTAGTTGATAGTTGGAAGCCGGAAGTCCGGAGTCCGAAGTCCGAAGTAGCTTCGGTCTCCCATCTTCGGACTCCGGACTTCCGACTCCTTCTCTCCTTTTACAAATAAACAATCAAACAAAAAATAATACCTTTGTTTCCCCTTAAATACAAAGAAGCTTGGTTGACAAGCAATTTAACTCGATTTATTAATCCGTTATTTAAAAAAGATCATGAAAAAACTACTTATCTTACTCATGCTGACACTACTCTTTTCTGCTGTATACAGTCAGTTCAACAACCCTGAAGATGAATTTGACCATTATTGTATCCATCAGCAGCGATATCTGAAAAACACCTATTACGAGCCGCTCACTCAGAATCCATTACTGGATTATTATGATGTGAAGTTTTATTTCCTTGACCTGAATATTGAAAACAACACTGTTACGCTCTCCGGAAATGTCACTATCAATGCCCTGGTCACAGCGGCCACCCTGGACACCTTTGCCTGTGAATTGATCCCGGAGATGACCATAGACTCTGCGTTTGTGAATGGAACAATGCTTGCAGTTGAACGAGAGGAAGATGATGTGCTGATCCCCTTGTCTTCAGGGCTGGTCAACGGCGATATGTTATCGGCCCAAATATATTATCATGGCACGCCCCCGTACAGCGGTTTCTTTTCAGGGGTTACCACTTCTTATTCTTCCACATGGGGCAAGCATGTTACCTGGACCCTCGCTGAGCCTTATGCTGCCAAAGAATGGTGGCCAACGAAACAGGATCTGCAGGACAAAGCTGATTCCTGCTGGGTATTTCTGACTACCAGCAATGGCAATTTAGCCGGCTCACAAGGCTTGCTCACAGCAGTAACCCCCATGCCCAACAATAAGTTACGTTTTGAATGGAAATCAAACTACCCCATAGACTATTATCTGATCTCGTATGCCGTGGCCGAATACCAGGAATACAACACCTATGCATATCCTGATGGCTATGCAGATTCCATCCTGATCCAAAACTATATTTACGACAGTCCCGGCTGCCTTTCATTCTACCAGTCAGGTATCGACCAGACATCTGAGTTCATTGAGCTTTTCTCTGATCTGTTCTCCATATACCCCTTTGCGGATGAAAAATACGGGCATTGCCTGACACAGCTTGGAGGTGGCATGGAACACCAGACCATGACCACCATCGGCGGTTTCAGCTTTGGCCTTGTGGCCCATGAGCTCGGCCATATGTGGTGGGGCGATAACATCACCTGTGCTACCTGGAGCGACATCTGGATCAACGAAGGCTTCGCGACTTATTCGGATTACCTCGCCAATGAATTCATCAATGGTTATGCTGCCGCCCAGAACTGGCTTTTAGGTCGTCATAATTCGGTGAAGTCGGCACCTGGAGGAAGTGTTTATGTACCACCTGAGCAGACCTGGAACATTTATCGCATCTTCGACGGCAGGCTCTCCTACAACAAAGGCTCCCTCCTCCTCCATATGATCAGGTTCGAACTGCAGGACGATGATATGTTCTTCCAGGTACTTCATGATTATACGGCACAATACGGTGATTCTACCGCTACCGGCCTGGATTTTAAAGAAGTGGTTGAGGATGTTTCGGGCATGGACTTCACCGATTTCTTCGACCAGTGGTATTTCGGCGAGGGTTATCCCATTTTCGACATCACCTGGAACCAGGTCGATGATTCTTTAAACATCAACTCCACGCAAACAACATCTACATCGATCACCCCATTATTCAAAATGCTGGTTCCCTATTATGTCAAATTCTCCGACGGCACCGACTCCACACTGCTGTTATACCAGACTGATAATTACAATCATTATGCCGTTTCGCTGGATAAAGAAGTCATTCAAATGCAGATGGATCCCGAACAATGGATACTGCATGATCTGAACAGTCTGATCGTGGGTATGGAAGAGGTGGATAACCCGGTTTATTTTACCTTCGGGCCAAACCCGGCTTCGGATAACATCCGTTTGTTCCTGCCCAACAACCATGGCGAAGAGGTGACCTTCAGCATCACCGACCTGACAGGCCGCAGGGTTATGGAAGAACATATCTATGGTGGCGAATGGCAGTTCGATGTCAGCAAACTGTCAAAAGGTATTTATCTCATCAATATCACTGACGGTAAGAATGTATTGACCCGGAAATTCGTCCGGAAATAAAAGATAAAATGTATTTATTTAGCTATAATTTTGTTTGTTAAGTATCGGATAAAGCACTAAATCCGAATTCCTAAATCCTAAACAAATTTAAATGTCAGAAATATAAAACTCAAAACAGTGTGACTTTGAGGAAAGAACTTTGTTGATGAT
>DAOWEV010000009.1 GCA_030638325.1 Bacteroidales bacterium | reverse complement strand
GGACCACCGCCACCACAGTGGCTACAAGCATGGCCACCAGCTCTGTCCAGGCATTGATCCTCCACCAGAACCATCGTAACAGGTAGATGGCTCCCGTACCTGCACCGGACATTAGCAATACATTGAAAGCCTGGGTAGCATTATTCAGGAATGTCAGGGCAAAAATGCCGGCTATCAGCATCAGTCCCACCGTGGTGATCCTGCCCATGCGTACCATATCTTTTTCTGAGGCGCCGGGTTTTATAAATCTCTTATAAAAATCATTTACTATGTATGAAGAACCCCAATTCAGGTGCGTTCCAATAGTCGACATATAGGCAGCAATGATGGATGCCACCACCAGCCCAAGCCAGCCGGGGCCTAATTTGGAAAGCATCACCGGATAGGCTATATCATCTTTGAGATAGGTCTCGGAGATGTCCGGAAATTCCTCCCGGATCGACTGAAGATCAGGATAGATAACCATAGATACCATAGCGACAACGATCCATGGCCAGGGTCTCAGGGCATAATGTGCAAAATTGAATAACATGGTGGCTCCCACGGCATTTTTCTCATTCTTTGCAGAAAGCATCCGCTGCGCGATATAACCTCCGCCTCCCGGCTCAGCGCCCGGATACCATACAGCCCACCACTGAACGGCAATCGGTATGATCATCAAAGGGACATAAACCGAAGGATCGGTAAAGTCGGGAATAAAATTTGCCTTGCTCCCCAATTCGCTGAGTACTCCCTGGAACCCCCCGATAGCTTGCACCTCCGGTTGCCTGACGGCCACAACCGCAGCCAGCACAGCCCCGAACATAGCAATAGAATACTGGAAAAAGTCAGCCCAGACAACCCCTCTCAATCCTCCAAGGCCGGCGTAGATCACCACGACAACGGAGGCTGCAACAACCGTCACCCAGGGATCTATTCCAAACATTACGTCACCGATCTTTATGGCAGCCAGCGACACCGATCCCATAATGAGGGTATTGAAAAGAACACCGAGGTAGATCGATCTGAAGCCACGCAGAAACGATGCGGCCTTACCGCTGTACCGCAGCTCGTAGAACTCCAGGTCGGTCATCACATTTGACCTCCTCCAGAGTTTGGCATATATGAAAACCGTAACCATTCCGGTAATGAGAAATGCCCACCAGGCCCAGTTTTTAGCCACCCCGGATTCCCTGACCATACCTGTTACCAGGTTGGGAGTGTCGGCAGAAAAGGTACAGGCTACCATGGATATACCGAGCAACCACCAGGGCATCCCCCGGCCTCCAAGAAAGAACTCGGAAGTACTCTTACCCGCTCTCCTGGATGCAACCCAGCCAATGATGAGAACAATACTGAAAAAGACAGTTAGAATGACCCAGTCGACAGTGATCAGTTTCATGAATTTCCGTTTTCATTATAAAAAGCAAAGGAAAGGAAAGTTTTAGAAAGAAGGAAATAAAGCATGATGGTTATTTGTTGCTAATTGTACATTGAACTATCGGGGAACGATCCGCGCCACCCATCCACCACCGGGGGCCAGGTGAATGTCCAGCACATTATCCATGGTAACGGTCATGACTGATTTTTTATAATCTTCTGCATTCCGGTTTGCATTGAACCCATCCTGCCATGAGGTGAGGGTATACTCACCGTCATGTAGAAACGACAGATCTGCTTTCAGATCCCTGGGGTCCCAATCCGTCATGGCCCCGATATACCATTCATTGCCTGATCTTCTCGCCAGCAAAACAAAATTCCCCACGCTCGCGTCCAGCACAACAGTTTCATCCCATACCGTGGGTACCGCAGTCAGGAACTCCATGCACTCTTCTTCTTTCATATAATGGGTTGGGGAGTCAGCGAGCATTTGCAGCGGGCTTTCATAGACTACATACATTGCCATTTGTTGACACCGTGTCCCCTGGCTCATGGGTTTACTGTAAACAGCTTTGAATTGAGATTCAGTGGCATTGATCATGGCTCCCGGCGTGTAGTCCAGCGGGCCGGCCAGCATTCTGATGAAAGGTATTGTAACAGCATTTTCAGGAGATGCCCCGTCACTCCACTTGCTCCATTCCAGTCCACGTACACCCTCCCTCGTAAGCACATTCGGATAAGCCCTTCTCAAGCCTGAAGGTTTGTAACTACCATGGAAATCGACGAGGAGATGGTGATCTGCTGCTGCTTTTGCGATTCTCCAATAATAATTAACCATCCACTGGTCATCGCGTTGCATAAAATCTACTTTTATTCCTTTTATTTCCCATTTTTCAAATTGCTCCAGGGCTTCATCCAATTGATCATCGAGCGTTTTCCATATAACCCAAAGGATGATACCAACATTTTTCTGCTTCGCATAGGAAGTCAGCTCTTCCATATCAATTTCCGGGTTCACTTTCATCAGGTCGCCCAGCTCATACCAGCCTTCATCCATGATGATATATTCAATTTCATATTCAGAAGCAAAATCGATATAATGCTTATAGGTTTCCGTATTGATACCCGCTTCGAAATCCACATCATAAACATTGTTGGCATTCCACCAGTCCCAGGCCACTTTCCCGGGTTTGATCCAGCTAAGATCGTGAAGCCGGGTTTCGCCAGACAGCTTAAAAACCATCTGGCTCTCAATCAGTTGCCCATCTTTCCCGGCAATCACCAATACCCTCCATGGAAAGCTCATGTCTCCTTTTGTCTTCGCCATATAGTCAGTCCGTTTGATAATTTTCACATCCCTATCGGAAGTTTGTTTTGTCTCCAACGGATAATAGGGAAAGATGCCTTTCAGGCAATACGGATCATCTTCTGTCCCACTTAGATACATTCCGGGATAATCATACAGGCCTGCCTCCGTCACAGCCACTTTGGGGCCATCTTTAATATCTATCAGTAAAGGGATTGAGCTGAATATTTCGGGGGTGATCCCGCTTAAAGCCAGCCGCAGGTATTCTCTTTCCTGGTGGGTATACATACTGTTTTCCTGTGGAAAGAACACCTCCTGATCTGCTCTCAGGCAAACAGTGAATTCCTCAGCAAGAACAGTAATATCATCTTTAAAGCCGGTTTCCCACCGGAATGCCAGGCCATCGTCATAAACCCTCACCAAAAGTGAATATGCCCTTTTGAAATCCAGCCGGAGTTGGTTATAATGATCTGTTATCACTGCTGATTTTTGCCGTACAACCGGGTGTATCTCCCGGTATACCTCCTCTGTATGACTCCTTTTTACTTTCGCATTAATGCCCAGAATACCATCATTTACCGTCAGGGATATGGGTGAGTCACTGATAATCTCTCCCCCTTCAAAACTAACTGAATAGAATATTCTTTCGGTATTCTTAATAGTCACAATAATTTTTCCATCAGGCGATTGAACCTGGAAGTCTTTTGCATTCAACTGCACAAATGGTAGCAGAAAGACAATGAATGTTGTTAAGAGTAGTTTTTTCATTTGCTTTTTACTTATTGATGGCTTGGGGATGTCATCTTCTTAAAAATGGAATTAAGTTTAACTTTAGAAGCAGTAAATCTACAAAAAAAAGAGCTCACAGCCGGAGTGCCATAAGCTCATTTTATGAATGCCACAGATTCACAGAAAAACAAAATAATCTGTGAATCTGTGGCAAGAGTCTGTTAAAATTTTATCTGACAATAAATTTCCTGAGCATCACTTTACCGCCATCATTGATCCTAATAAAGTAGATACCCTTTGAGTAACGGCTTAAATCTATTTGTTTATCAATACTTTCCATAGTAAACGATTCCATTACACTACCCATTGAGTTATATATCTGAACGGTAATATTTTCAGAATGGCCGGCAATATACAGGTTCAGTACGTCTCTGGCGGGGTTTGGATAGATCCTGACATCAAAATTATCAGCCGGTGCAGTACTTGTAGTACCCCCATTGAAGTTCACTGTATAATCCTCCACTTCTCCATACGCGAAAGTTTCACAGGCTGAGGGGGATCCCCCATATTTCATGGTGACTCTCAAACGTGTTTGCCCGGTTGCATTTGAAGGGATGTTTAAAGTTCCGGTAACTGCAGCCTTTTTGTTATTCGCTACAAAAACCTGTTCATCCGCATCATCAAAATCACCATCTGAGTTAAAGTCGATCCATATCCTCCAGAACTCCCTCCTGGCTTTACCAACAAACTGAGGTGTCAAAGTAAGGGCATTTGAAGAACCTGGTGTCAAATTGATCTGCATTGATGTATAATCAGAGTAACCGGAAGCATCGGAAGCATTAGTAAAACCACCGATATCCACTTGGGTAATCCACTCATATGCGTTACTGTTACCTTGAGAAGCGCAATATGCCGCGGTATTTGTTACAGTAATATAATCTACCTTGGTTTCAATATCCGATCCTTCAGCATTTGTAGCTGTCAGTGTTACTGAATATGGTCCTAAAGTATTGTAAGTAATAACCGGATTCTGGACCGTGCTTGAGGCCGGTGTTCCACCCGGGAACGACCATGACCAGGAGGTCGGATCATTGGAAGAAAGGTCCGTAAACTGAACGTCTTGTCCAACCACCACCGTAGTCTTATCAGAAGTAAAGTCAGCAACGGGTGGCTGTGGTACAGCTAAGGCAAAAACGATCGAATAATCTTCGACCTCACCATAAGTGAAAGTTTCGCATGGTCCCGGTCCAGCACTTAATTGCATGGATACACGCATCCTGGTCTGTCCTGAAGCGTTGGATGGAATTGTTATTGTGCCACTAACCGGGTTTCTCTTATTGTTGGCAGAAAAAACAAGTTCGCCATCATCATCAAAATCCCCGTCGATATTATAATCGATCCACATTCTCCAGCCTTCTTTTCTGGATGGATTAGACTTCCATGGTGTAAGGGTAATACCATAGGACAACCCGGCTTCGGCATAGATCATATCGCCGGTAAAATCAGAATAATATGATCCGGCTGAACTTTTAGTAAAGCTTCCGAAGTCAACCCTGGAAATGTATTCACTGGAATAATTAGTACTCATTGATTCGCAATATGTTATAGAACCATCAGTAACTGTGATATAATTCAATTTAGTTTCCGTGTCACTGCCTTCGTCATTCGTTGCAATTAATGTTACATCATATGTACCAGCAGTGTTATAGTCAACGGTCGGGTTTTGATCCGTGCTTGTGGCTGGTGTCCCCCCGGGAAAGTTCCATGACCATGAAGTTGGGTTGCCTGTTGAAAGGTCTGTAAAATTCACATTGTTCCCTTCAAAAATATTGGTGTTATCGGCTATAAAATCAGCAACAGGGGGTACAGGTATCACATTATCAGTAATGCCGCTAAAAATAATTGAGAAGGCCTGGGAGCTTCCGCTAAGTGTACCGTCATGGTCAACCGTTACGAGGTAATCTCCGGCTGCCGGATTGGCAATATAAACAACTTCAACATTATCCACATTGTTTTCACCGTTATTGGTTGCTGCATTTGCAGGGTTATCCCGGTTCAGTTTCCAGGGATAATATGTGTTGCTTGCAAACGTAATTCTCAAGTCAAGGTCATTGACCAGCATGGGGTTAATTGGATCCAACTGGGCAGATACCGGTGTTCCGGGAGTATCAGTCCAGCAAATGGTAACTTTCAAGGGTTCTATGCCATCGGAATGAACAGTCCGTGTATATGTACCCCCCTCGTTAAGAGATAGCTCATCAATAACATTCAGGGTCTGGTCTTCGGATATCAGGAGAGCGGCATTTGCAGTATTCATCAGTCCCCAGCCAAACTCGCAATCAGGGCCGTCATTGGATCCGGCTTCATCAGCCGTTTGGATCACCAGTCCTTTAATAGTGGCTGCAAGCATATAGTTACCAGATCCATTCAGGTTTTCCCAGTGCTGCTGGAGCAATGTTAGGGAACCTGTAACGGATGGCGCGGCCATGGATGTGCCACTCAGTGAAGCATAATCAGTATCTGAATCGTCATCTGTTGAATACAGGCCGATACCATTGGCTACGATATCCGGTTTCACACGTCCGTCATCGGCCGGACCCCATGAGCTAAAGCTGCTCATCACCACGCTGGAAGGGCCAGTATATCCTCCCTGTATGTCATTGACAGCCCCAACGGTCATAACATTCTTTGAGATTCCCGCATGGGAAATACAGTCATAGGGGCCATCCTGCGGATAAGCTCCATTTGTAGGACCATTCCCCCTGTCATTGCCGGCCGATTTAACGATAAGATAATAAGGGGCGTCATAACCGATCTGATCCCAGTCGCGGGCATGTGTATCATAAAATCCGAAAAGATAATCTTCATCTGTGCTAATGCTGGTATTTCCATACCAAGACCAGTAGCCTATCCAGACCCAGCCCCTGCCGTAGCCATAAGAGTGGTTCGACATGAGAGCGCCGGCAGCAGCTTCAGAAGCCATCTCCGACTCATCTGAGTTCCAATCAAAAGCCCGCAGGCTGGCATTGTAGGCCATTCCCTTTGCGCCTGGCACAAGCCCGGATGCCATGATGGTACCGGCAACATGGGTTGAATGATAATGTGTGGTGGTGGCGCCATCGCCCATCACTACACGACCACCATATTCCTGGTGCGACAGGCGAACAGCTCCCGCATCCCACTCCCTAGGGATTATACCAGTTCCATCGAGATTTAACCCGGCACTACCCCCGCCATAAACCTCATCCGTTGAGATGGTGGCAGCAGAATTTGCATTGTCAGTGATGTAATACATGGGAATCCCTTCACTGGTAACATATTGCAATTCAAAATATGTTCCCTCATCTGTTTCAAAGCTGACCGGAATATTGTTTTGTTTCGCATACTCAACAGCAACATCTCTCTGTTGCTGCCATTCAACAGCCTTCTTTTCTGAAAAGTCGAGTAATGCATTCACATTTGTCACCTTCTGGCCTGAGGTCAAACCAGGCATGAACAATGCACCGAGGATCAACAGGAGCATTGTTTTCTGAGTAAATCTTTTCATAATTAATAAAGTTTTGGGTAAGTAATAGTGACTTGTACGTATAAACCACTCTGTTTGTTTCAATATAATAATTAGGGTCTAATAATATTAATTGGAAAAACTTAAAAAGGTAATACGTGATTATCAGTTTTTCAATCAGGAATCACCGTATCATAATCTCATAAAGGAAAAGCCAGGTTGTTGCCCAGGGCCTAATGAACTGAATACTCCTTTTCCAGGTATCCCGAAAATTCATGCTGCTTGTAGGCTACTACTTTTAATAGTCCTGTTTCAGATATCTCTACCGGTTCACTAATATATTCAGCAGAAGTTGAGTCGGGCCGGGAACCGTCAAGGGTATAAAATATCCGGACATCATCATGCGTTGAGGAGATCTCAACATGAATAACATTCTTACCGGCATCGATATCAGACCGAAGCTCCAGATCGGGGACAACAGACAGATTATCAAACCAGGCTGTCCCTTTGCTGAGCAGTTCGAGTATGGGGATGACCTTTGTTGAATCTGAAACTTCATCAGTCAGATCTATCCTGACCTCATATTTTCTCCATATTTCTGAAAGAGTAAATTGTTCTGATGTGATATCGCCCGCTGATAGTTGAAAGACCAATGGCTTCTCCGGGTTTTCCTGCCATGATCCTTTCCCGAACAATTTCTTATGCCATTCATAATTGTTGGATGATTGTCCGGTGGCGCCATAAACCGAAAGCGTATAAGTTTGCCTGCCAGGAAGCGAGGTACGGTAAAATGAGAGTTTTATCCCCGCCCCTTTTTCCGGCGTATTTAACCGCAGGGAATGCTCCCCCGTAAATGCGATCCTGGAGTCAATAAAGTAAGTTGCTCCCTTGTCATGGCCCGGCCGGGCATAGCATGATGCCGGGATGCCCGGACTTACAACTTCTTCAAAACCAGGATCCATGATTAGGTTGGCTGTATTTATTGCTCTTTCCTGATGAATGTCCTCCTTCAGGGTAATCTGGTATGCCCTGGTGCCATATCCGTCGATAATATCCGTAATAGTCCCTTCCGTGATCTGCAATTTCCTGTTCTTAAACAACACATCAACCTCACCGGAAAAAGCAATTTCAGGCAGTTTCAACGTATATTCCGCAGGTTCATTCCGGGCATTGGCAGCCAGGATAATGATCTTACCTTTGTTATACCAGGCCCTGGCCTGAACGTTTTCCTGGGAGATTATCAGGCCTGACAGAGTCTGCCCTGACAGCAGGAAAGGTATCAGTTCAGCCGTTTCCAGGCTGATCGCACCACAGTTACCCCAGGCAGCGGCCGATTTTGGGAAGGAACTCAATCCATGCCTTATAAAATATTGCACCCCTGTGGCTTCATTGATCAAAGCCAGGTAAGTCATGACCTCCAGTTCATCAGCGGTGGGTTCTCTGGTCCACCATTCATTGCCTCCAAAGGCCTGAGGCACGATCCATACAGGCTTCTCATATCGGAATTCCTGTTTAAGCATGCTGATAACACGGGAAACTTCCATTACCGACCCTCCGGGAAGGGGATACGGATCGGCCATTACAATGTCCATGACATGCTCATATTCCCTGGCTTTCGCGGGAGTCATAAAAACCACTGATACCGGGTGATAAGGGTCCAACTCCTTGATCAGGTCATAGGGTTCCTGCAATTCTTCCGGAGAAACCCCCTGCCCCACCGGTTCATCGGATATATACCAGGACAACAAGGCAGGGTGATCCCTGAAAGCCTCAACCTCCTTTATTAAAAGTGATTTTAACTCATCAGGCGATTTATCCTTGTCTTTTTGGGATCCTGCCCCGCCCCCGCCAGCCACACTGCAAAGATTATAATTCACCTTGATTCCCAAGGCTGCACAACGATCCATAAACTTTTTTCTTTCCTTTAAATTCTTCTTTTCAATTTTCCAGTATGGAGACATCATGTTGAAGCCTTTCACCACTTCCTCTTCTGCCAGTGTCTGCTGAACGGGCCAGTAGCAATAAAAGCCAAATGGAAAAAACGGTAAGCCATCCACCAGCAAACCACCTGATGTCCTGTCAATCCTGACTTCGTTCGGCTTGCGTTCCCGCAGAACTACATTCACTTTCCGGGAATCAATCCATTTTTCATTCTCATAAAAAGAGCAGGTGATCTCGTTATCACCCTGGTGCAGCCGTTCCATGGGAAAAGGCACCCCTGAAAGCAGGCCTGCCGGCACAATATAGCCCTTCTGTACAAAATCATATTCAAAGACCAGGTCTACTTTAATACTCATCCCCATTTTTGATTCCGGGACTTCCACAATGATCTCCCCAAACTGCTCAGAGGTATAATAATCGTAGCGGCTGAATGCCTGATAGCTGTCCTGTGCAGTAAGGTGGCTGGAAAGGGAGAATAAAATAACAGCCGCAATAAGTTTCATTTTCTTTAAAGTCATTTTTTTATTTATTCTTTTGATTCATAATCAGACCAAGCCAATCTTCGAGTGTTGAAAACACTTTCTGTTTTTGTTCTTCCGGCAGGTTCCGGATCCTGGTGAGGTGGCTGCCTTCGGGATTGATCACCAATACCACACCGGGGTTTCCCGACCATTGTACGGCCGTGGATGACCATGCATCCCACTCCCCATAAATGAACATCATGTTGTGTGCCTCATGTCTTACGAAATGGTCTATCTTTTGCATGGGAACAGGGTCATAAATACAATCAACCCCTTCGGGACAGGTAAAAGAAAAAGTATTATCTGTGAGGGCTGTGATCAGTCCATCAAATTCGGTAAGATCATAGCCATACATACCGATCTCGGTGAGTGCCTGGTAAAAGAACGGCTGCAGATCATGGACTCCTTCATCCGAGATCCAGTCGATGCCGGCTACTTCATCAAGGTATCTTACCAGGTCTTTCGGTTTGGCCTGGTATCCCGGAATTTCTTCACAACTGAAATTACCCCACTGCCAGAAGGCAAAGGAATACTCCAGCACGAGCAGCTCATACCCGGCTTCCAGTCCCATTTTATAATGTAAATGCTGTTTTTTTGCCATCTTTTCAAATACCGGGAGGCATGCTGCTTTTCTTTCGAACATCATTTTCTGAAAATCGTGGATCTTTTGGCGACAGGCAGAATCCCCGACACGATCCAGGAACTCATATACCCTCAGGTCTTCAGTCGAGAAATTCAGCGGACAAACATAACCCACTGTGGCATCTACATCATCCGGGTAAAAATAGCGATGGTACATGGCCGTCTGTCCGCCTTTGCTGATTCCTGTATTGATCCATTTTCCCTGATACAGAGTCTTCAGGAACTCCACTATGCGATGATGATCGGTGGCTGCATTTTCAATGGTAAGGTATTGCCAGTCGATCGTATCAGGGGTTGATCTGGCGAAATACCTGTGTTCGGCTACAACCTGGTTGGCTTTCAGATAGTAACTCAATTCATTCACATAACGGGGGTCTTCTGCATGGCCGGCGGCATATCCTTCAGTTACAAAAACTACAGGATTGTTGAAATCAAGATGAGAAAGGATGAATACCTGCTGAAATGTTCCTTTCTCAGAATTTTGGTGATCAAGGGGTTGAGTAATGGTGAACTCATATTTTTCACTGAAAAAATCATCACATTGCATTTCCCTGATTTCCACTCCACTCATCCGTGCCAGCTCTGTCAGCAGCATGCCTGGCTGGGCATGGGCCAGGGTGAAGATCAGGATCCCGGTGGCAACAAACAATATCCGTTTCACAAATTTCATAATTACTTCTATTTGACAACAATTTCATCGACAAATATCCAACACTCATCATCTGCTCCCCGGTGCCAGTCAGGGCAATGACCAATATTCCTGGCAAGCACTTTTATGTACCTCGCAGTGAGAGGTTCTTCAAGAGATAACCTGAATCTTTTAATATTTGGTTCATCAACTCTTTTATCAGCCTCATGAGTGATCACGCCAAACACCTCAAAATCCTTTCCATTGTATGAGGCAGAGAATACCACTTCTTCCGGAAGGAATATCCACCTGTTCTGACTTTGCAGGAATCCCGCGGAGATTTCCCTGAAGCTTGTTTTCTTCCTGAGATCTATCACTACTTCCACATCGTCTCCCTGGTAACCCTGCCAGGTACCATCCGTATGTTTCAGGGATCCCTGTATCCCGTCCACCAGTGGGAATAAGCCATTTCCCGGGTATTTATAACTGTAACCAGCCAGGTATTGAACATTTTTTCCGATGGCCTTATGAAATTCAATTTGCTTCGAGACGGGTTTTCCCATCATCTTGCTTCCCTTAAAGTATGCCGCCCTGATAATGGTATTTGAGTCAATCGGAATAAAGTCGGTATAAAGGCTGGATTGAGTTCCTGGCTCAGAATTATCCAGGGTATAATAAATATTTCCGCCGGGGACCTCGCTTTCCAGTTTCACGGCATATTTTCCCTTTTTAAGATTGTACATTGGAATTATTTCCACTCTGTAAGAACCTTCACAATAGTTCACTTCCATCATGTCAAATCTTTTGAACTGCTCCTGCATCCTGTGCTGGAAATCATACCAGTTGTGGGATGTTTTGGGTGACCAGACCACTTCTGCAAGGGCTGTCATCCTTGGCACAGCCATATATTCAGCATGTTCGGGGGTGGGAATAAATTCCGTCCAGACATTACCCTGTGCGCCAAGCACATGTTTTGCCTCTTCAGCACTCAAATCAGGTGGCACCGGGTCGAAGGAATACACTTTTTTCAGGGTGAGGAACCCTCCGATCGCTTCCGGCTGAAACTCCGGATCGGCCTGGTAATAATCAAAGTAGCAATATGATGTGGGGCACATCACCACATCGTGTCCCATCCTGGCAGCCTCCACACCTCCTTCGAATCCTCTCCACGACATCACCGTTGCCTCCGGGGCCAGTCCTCCTTCCAGGATTTCATCCCAGCCAATCAGCTTTTTCCCCTTTTCATTCAGGAACTTCTCAATGCGTCTTATAAAATAGCTTTGAAGCCCGTCTTCGTCTTTCAACCCTTCATCGATAATTCTTTGTTGACAGAATTTGCATTCTTTCCACCTGGCCTTATTGGCTTCATCCCCGCCGATATGAATGTATCCGGAAGGAAAGATAAGAGCCACTTCAGTCAGTATATCCTCCAGGAATTCAAAGGTTTCTTCCTTTCCGGCACAGAATATATCCTCATTCGGCCAATAGTAGCCGGGCTGAACTGTTAATTTTTCTCCTGTACATGACAGATCAGGATAGGCTGCAAATACTTCGGAAGTATGTCCGGGCATCTCTATTTCCGGGATGATAGTAATGTATTTACTTTGAGCATACTCAATGATCTCTTCTATATCTGCCTGTGTATAATATCCACCATAAGTAGCCTTTTCTCCCGGCTTTTGAAGCTCCCTTTCACGCCAGGGCTCCTCTTCCCTGTCCACCCGCCAGGCAGCAATTTCCGTCAGTTTCGGGTACTTCATGATCTCCATACGCCAGCCATTATCATCCGTCAGATGCCAGTGGAACACATTCATTTTATGCATGGCGATCATGTCGATATACTTCTTGATAAATTCTTTCGGGAAGAAATGGCGCGACACATCGAGGTGCATTCCCCTCCATGAAAAGGCTGGTTTATCAATAATCTCCAAACAGGGCACCGACCACTCCACTTCGACCGGAACATATTGGCCTGCAAACACTTCTGGCGGTAATAGCTGGAAGAGGGTTTGCATTCCATAAAAAAGCCCGGCAGGATGGGCAGCTTTAATATTGATCCTTTTCTTTTGAATTTCAAGAAGATAACCCTCCAGGTCTGTGATTCTTTCAAACTTTTTGTGAATGCTTAATACAATGTCATTATCTGCTTCTGTGTCATGGTATTCTTCAACCTGAATATCCATTCCGGTAACATTCGTCAAGATCTGATCCAGGTAAATGGCCAGGTTTCTAACTTCCAGGTCGCTGGCATCAACGAGGATCTTGGTGCCTGGTTTGATAATGAATTTACCTCTTTTAATCTCCAGTTCAACAGGTTTTGGAATGATGTTAATGTCCGCAGGGTCAGTCGCTTTTTCACAAGCAGGCATGACCGCCATCATGAGTAATGCGGTAAGAAATACAATGCTATTTTTTTTCATATGTTTTTTTGATAACAATTTAATAAATCGCCGACTGCCAACCGTCAACCGCCAACCGCCAACCGCCAACCGTCAACTGCCAACCGTCAACCGTCTGCTCTCAACTCTCATCTCTCAACTCTCAACTCTCTCAATTATTCCAACCCATACCTAACCCTATGCATCTTCATAGGATCACTATTCTGATCCAGCGGGATGATCCGGAAGGAATACTCATACCTTCCCGCCGGGATCCTGTATTCCGGAAGCGGCTTTGCCCACCAGCTATCGTTCCCGCCAACGCCTCTTTGCCTGAGGTCGACATTGATATCGATAAAATCTCTTTCTTCCAGATCTACTGTATGTTTATTTTGGGATTCACAAAAATCAAGGTCATCAATTGAGTAACGCAGCGCCGACATTGACAGCAGAGGCATACCTGCGATCAACAGGCCATGTCCATCTTCGTTTGTGAGGGCCATCCAGCGGATATCTGTCCGGTTGCCGTTTTCCTGTGGCCTCACATATGGAAAATACATTTCATCGACGGTACTCTCATAAACACCTGTAAATGCTGAGGTTTTCCTGTCGGCATAATTTTCATGAGGGCCCCTGCCATACCATTTTACATTTACGAATTCAGCAGGCATCCTCATATTCATACCAAAACGTGGAATCTCCGGTAGTTCTTTTGCCTCTGTATCGAGCAGGTTGTAGACCTGTATCTCACCATTTCCCAGCACTACATATTTGATGTACTGTTCATTCCTGATGCCTTCCAGGAAATAAACAACTGAAACCTCTATGGCATGCGGAGAGAGCCTCCTCACATTGAATTCCTTCACTTCACGGTTGTTGCTTGCCCTTTTCCAGATATCACAGTGCCGGTCCATCTTGTTCCCGAAATCATTGTCCACTGGAGCCCGCCAGAAGTTGGGCAGGGGCCCTTGCCTGAGGTATTGAATGCCTTCAAACTGGTAACCGGTCATGGTGCCTAAAGTGGTGTCAAACTCGATATTGATATCGATCCCGGTGATCTTGACTTTGTTCCTGCTTTTGCTCCACTCGAATTCCAGGGTTCCCTTAGGATTAAGTTGAGTAGGTTCCAGGTAGTAAGGCATTTGCAATTGTTCTGCCGCGATCTCATATCCTTTCGGAATAAGCGGTCCGGCTTCCCTGGTCTTTACCTTGAAATCCAGGAAATATTCCATACCCGGCTTTGGGAAGATCTTCGGAAAGTCAAGTTTGAATATTTTCTCTTCCCCTGGCCCTATTTCCGGTTGTTTAACAGAACCTTTAGCGATCATCGCTCCACCACCTTTCAGTTCCCATTGTATATTCACATGGCTCAGGTCAATAAAATCGTACATATTCCGGATCAGAATAATTCCCTGTTTCAGGTCAACCGGCTCTATCTGAACATACTGGTATGCTTTTTTCACTTCCAGCAATCCGGGATGTATTTTCCGGTCAGGGCCTACCAGTCCATTGATACAGAAGTTGCTGTCGCTGGGTACATCAGGCGGGCCATAATCGCCACCGTAGGCGAAATACTCCCTGCCTTCATCATCCACTTTCAAAAGACCCTGGTCGACCCAGTCCCAGATGGAGCCCCCCTGAAGCTGGTCATAAGATTCGATGGCGTCCCAGTATTCCTGCAGGTTACCGGTACTGTTGCCCATGGCATGTGCATATTCACACATGATAAGCGGCCGTTCCTGCTTTTCAGAAGCATATTTTTCTAGGTACGCGATACCCGGGTACATCGGGCAATAAATATCGGTATTATGCCTTAGCTCCGCTCTTTCGTAATGCACCGGGCGGGAGGCATCACGGGCATGGATCCACGCATAACAGGTATCGAAATTCACCCCGTCGCCGGCTTCATTGCCCATGGACCAAATGATAACGCTCGGATGGTTTTTATCCCGTTCCACCACACTTATTACCCGGTCGAGATGCGCCTGCATGAACAAGGGATTGTTGCCAAGGGTTCTTTCCGGCCGGTAGCCCATTCCATGAGATTCAATATTGGCTTCATCGATAACATATAGTCCGTATTCATCGCAAAGCTCGTACCACCTGGGATCATTCGGGTAATGGCTTGTCCTGACAGTGTTGATGTTATGCCGCTTCATCAGGGTGATATCATTGATCATGGATGCTTCACTTATCACGTGGCCTGTCACCGGGTCATGTTCATGCCTGTTCACCCCTTTGATGAGGATAGGTTTGCCATTCATTAGGAACAGCCCGTCTTTGACTTCAGCCGTTCTGAATCCTACCCTGCAGCTCAACGCCTCCATTACAAAGCCTTTCTTATCTTTCAGCATCAATATCAGGGTATATAGTTTGGGTGTTTCTGCTGTCCACTTTTTGGGATTGTCCAATGCAGATCCAAAGCTGATCGTCATTTCTCCGGATCTATCCATTTTTTTAACTTTCTGCTGAAACTCAAGCACTGTGGCTTCACCGTCAAGAAGCTTCACTTCAACCGTAAAAGGCCCGGCTTTTTTATAACCGGCCAATTCCATGTCGATGCTAAAATCACCGTCCTGATAATCGTTGACCAGGTCTGCATGCACAAAATAATCCCTGATATGCACAGAAGGCGTTGCATACAGAAACACATCCCGTTCGATCCCACTGATGCGCCAGAAATCCTGGCACTCCAGGTATGTTCCATCCGACCAGCGGTAAACTTCCACAGCGAGCAGGTTTTTACCTTCCCTGATATAAGAAGTAATATCAAACTCAGCGGGTGTTTTGCTGCCCTGGCTATATCCCACTTTTTTACCATTGACCCAAACATACATGGCGGATTTCACTGCACCGAAATAGAGGAACACCTCCCGGCCTCTCCAATCCTCAGGTATATTGAAAGTGGTGCGATAGGACCCGACCGGGTTATAATCATGAGGTATTCCGGGAGGATGCGGATCGTATGTAAACTCATAAGCATGGTTCACGTAAATTGGGACTCCGTAACCTTCAATTTCCCAGTTTGACGGCACCGGTATCTCATCCCATGAGGCATCATTAAATTCAGGCAGGTAAAAATCCTTTGGCCTGTTTTCCGGTTTTCTGACCCAGTTGAACTTCCAGTAACCATTCAGCAACAGGAAATAAGGTGATTCCTCCCTGATATTGTCCACTGCGCTGCGCTCATCAGTGTATGGTAGCAGTGTACAATGCGGAGCTTCCTTATTGATCCCGGTGATACCGGGGTTTTCCCAATCGAAGGCCTCCTGGGCGACCAGGTTATTTGTTATAAACAGGATAAAGAGTAATACAGTGAACTGTCTCATTGTTTTTAATTATTTGGGTGTTATATATCATACAAATGTTTTTCTTCATATTAAATCCTAAGCACTAATTTTTAAATCCTAACCTGGACAAGCCAGAATCAAGAAGATAATTAAAATATTAAATCCGAAATCCTAATATCTAAATCCGAAACAATATCAAAT
>DAOWEV010000067.1 GCA_030638325.1 Bacteroidales bacterium | reverse complement strand
TGTTGTTTCAAAGATACAAAAAAATGTTACTCGAGCACTGGCCAGATATCCAATTCTCTTACAGTTAACTATGAAAAAAAGCCAGCAATTCAAGGTGAAAAGCCGGCTTCATGGAAACGAAACTGATTAAATTATGACCCGGATGCTCCGGAGAATATAATATACGTACAATTACCCAGGGCCCAGCCAAATAATCGATTCTCCAGCAGTTAACCATGAAAAAAGCCGGCAATTCAAGGTGAAAAGCCGGCTTCATTAAAACAAAACTAAAAATCAAGCTGTTTAACGGTTTATGTTCTCATTTTAAGAGATTTTATGCAGTAAGTATAATTTCACTACAATAACAGATCTGTTAATCCGGAAAAAGAACTTTATCCATCTTTTCACCAACTTCACCCATTTGCTGAGCGATATCCTGCAGCTCTTTATCTGTGGCATCTTTTACTCCTTCGGGTACTTCAAAACGAGCTTTATCGATCTTTTCGCTAAGCTTACCCATTTGCTGAGCGATATCATGCCACTCCGTATTTTTGGAATCTTCTGCTTCTTCATCCAGCTGGGGCTGCTGGATCAGGTCCGGAGCAATTTTTCTGAGATGACCGACTGTCATTACATCATCGAGCACTCCATAAACAATCAAACTCATGAAGGAATTGACAATGAAAATTGCTATATTTCCCTTTTCATCTTTTTCTGGGCAATATTCGGTGAAAAATCCCGGATATTTCAATTCATCGCTCCAAAATGTTTTCCGTATTAACGCTTTTTTAATCTCCTCGTTTGCAATGGGAATGAAGCCTTCGGCTTTTACAGACTCTTGAGCTGCATAAAACTGAACCGGGTTCAGATCTATTACCTCTTCATTATCCTTTAAAGGTCTTTCTATTTCGATGTTCATTTCATGTTATTTGTATAAATTACCCCGCTTTTACTTGCATCAACCTGTTAAATTTCTTATATTTACCTGATCATTGGTTTTTACTAATTCCAAACAGTAAAAATCCACCCTCTAAGAAGGTGGCGGGGAAGGATGGAAGAATGGATTTCTAATTCAAATTAAAAGAGTAGCATTATGGAAACAGATCTTTGGTTCCTCGTTTTTATCAACCACACTGCCATGCTGGTTTTTTCCCTGGTAGTGATGTTGATAGTTAGCAAAGGCAAACTCACCCGCTACGGCTTTAGAATAACAAAAGATCTTCGGTTATGGAAAGTCGTCTTGTGGGGAGCCGGTATTGGCATCATCTCAACTTTGACATTGATTATTCTGCCCGGAGAAGAAAGCCAGCTTCCGGAGGGATTTTCATTCCTGCAAGTGGTGATATTCATTTGGATATGGGCCAGCATTTGTGAAGAGGTATTAATGCGGGGACTTATCCAGACATCCCTGGGGGCTCTCTCAAAATATGGATTTGTTGTGTTTAAAACCAGGATCAGCCTGCCGGTACTGATAACCGCTATCCTTTTCGGGTTGGTGCATACGGCACAATCTTTCATGGGGGGAGACACCGTTCAGGTGATCGCAATTGTGGCCTTTGCTTTTATTTTAGGGCTTGTTGCCGGCTATTACCGGGAGAAGACGGAAAGCCTGATCCCGGCCATACTGGTGCATATGTTTGCCAACATAGGAGGTTCCCTGATAGGTATTTTCTTCGCTTTTGTATAGTTTTACTGGACTTATTTAGCGATAATTTTAATAGTTAAGTATCTGATAAAGCACTAAATCCGAATTCCTAAATCCTAAACAAATTTAAATGTCCGAAATACAAAACTCAAAACAGTGTACCTTGAGGAAAGAACTTTGTTGATGATTTGCTTACTGGTGCATGGGTCAATAATAGTGAAATCTGAAAAGATGAATACCACAACACCTTTTTAAACATTTGAAAATTTGAATTTTATGATTGTTTAGGATTTAGAAATTAGGATTTAGAATTTAACATGAAAATAAACATTCGTATGATGTATAACACCTAAATAGTTTCGTTTTACTAATAAATCATGAATCTTCCAGGAAAATGAGTGATTCAGAGACTATCCACAAAATACATCTTCATCTTTCCTTTCCCCTTGATTTCGATCCCGCCCCTGTCGATGAAGGTGAACTGGTCTTTTACCAGCAGGTAGGTAGCTTCGGAAACGTTGATTTTCATGGCTTCTGAAGAGGACTCCATCCGGGATGCCGTATTGATGGTATCACCGAAGACATCATAAATATACTTCTTCACCCCGACCACCCCGGCAACCACTTTCCCTGTATGGGCGCCGATCCTGACGGGTAGCTGGATTTCAGAGGTGCGGTTTCGTTGCTCTATATAACGAATGATCTCGAGGGCCGAATTAATGATGTTTTTTGTATGCATGTTATTGGCTTCCGGCAGGCCGCAGACGGCGAGGTAGCCGTCTCCAATCGTTTTGATCCGCTCGCAATGGTTCCTTTCAATGATATTGTCAAACTCCGTGAAAATCTCGTTCAGTTCCCGGATAAGATCCTGTGGGTCCAGCTTTGCAGCTATCTCTGTAAAACCAACAATGTCGGAGAAGAACACCGTTACCTCATCAAACTTCTGGGGGGTGGTATGTCCTTTTTCTTTCAGGTCACTGGCGACCTTATCGGGTAAAATATTCAGCAAAAGCTTATCTGATTTGGCTTTTTCCGCTGCGATGATCCGGTGGGCACGGGTCTTTTGCCAGAGGCTGATCCAGATCAGTAATATCAGCAAAAACAAAAGTGTCAAACCCCCGATGAGGGAGTTCCTCATGATCTGGTCTTCCCTGATCTTCAGATCCTTAATAAGTTCATTTTGCCTGAGCAGCCTGATTTCCTTGTCTTTTCTTTCGGTTTCATACATCACCTCGAAATTGGCGATCTGTGCGTGCATTTCCTCACTGAAAAGAGAATCCTTGAGCGTTGTAAACTGTTGATAATACCGTAAGGCTGTGGTATGATCTCCCAATGCCAAATACACCCCGGAGATCATCTTATACCCCTCCTTAATTTGATTTCTGAGGCCTATCTCTTTTGCTATTTGCAGGCTCTTTTGCTGGTATGCCAGGGCAAGATCATAATTTTTTCTGGCAAAATGGATTTCTGCAATATTGGAGTATGCCTTGGAAATATTTGCTTTTAGCTGAAGCTCTTCATAGATGCGGACTGACTGTTCAAGATAATAGATGGCCTGGTCAAAGTCTTTCCGGTCATAGTAAACCATGCCGATGTTATTGTACTGGAGGGCTACCATATCTTTCTGCCCCAGCCGGATGTTGATGTTCAGCGCCTCCTTATAATAATAGAGGGCCGTATCATATTCCGACATATTAAAATTAGCAAGGCCGATATTGTTCAAGCGGTTGGCAATATCCATTTGATCATCCCGTTCACGGTCTATGGCCAACGCCTCTTCAAAGTACCCCAGGGCCTGTTCAAATTTCCCCCAGGTATTGTAAACCAAACCAATGTTATTCAAGGTGACAGCCATACCATCTTTGTTGTCTTGTTTTTGCTCGAGTCTCAGTGATTTCTGGTAATACTCGATGGCCTTGCCATACCTTCCCCACAGGTCATAAACCACCCCGATATTGTTCAGAGAAATAGCAATGCTCTCTTCGTTTCCAAGTTCTTTATCAATTTCCAGTGCCTGCCGGTAATAATCCAGAGCCTTGTTGTAATAACCTCTTTTCTTATAAACCAGGCCTATATTGCTGAAACAGTCCGCAATATTTTCCCGGTTCCCCAGTTCATCCTGAACCCTGAGGGAAGCCTCAAAAGAGACAATGGCTTTATCATATTCCCGTAAGTAAAAATAACATACTCCTTGGTTGGTCTGGCATTCCGAAATCCTTTCCAGGTCGGGAACTGGTAGATCTCTTTCAGCTTCTAAGCAGTATTCATACATTTCTGCAGCCTCATTATATTTTCCTTCCCGGATCAATGAGTCGGCAAGATTAAAATAGGTATCAGACAGGCTTTCTGACTGGGCATTCAGGCTTGCTGTATAGGAGAAAAACAACAAGCCTGTCAAAATAAATATGTTAAAAAGGGCTTTCAAAAGTCAGTTCTACGGATATAATCTCAAAGCAAAGGCAGGTTTGAAGGGTCAGTCCAGCTAACCGGGTCCAGGTTGCCACCCTGCAACTCGAAAATTTGCGCCTTTGGTCCTGCAGACACAGAACCTCCCTTGCTGTCAGTACCACCGGGGCCCGCCATACCAGCCCTGGAGTCTTTGATCCTGATCCCGCCGCTTGCATCAGTCCCGGGAGGGGGTATGCACCCGGCCTTTTTGAACCGGTTATTTTCGTTGTTCATGAATGTCAGTGAACTCAGGATGTTGGCATCATTACTGGGAATATACTTTGTCTGCATATGAAACGGCACCACTTCGGCAAGGCTTACACTCCCGGTGGTCTCAAAAACATAAAAGGGAGAGAAAAAGACGGCGCCGGAATTCCAGGCAAGCAGGGGAAGGGGAACCTCTTGCTGAGCAAGCTCCAGAATTTTTTCAAGCACATGATTGGAGATGCTCTGCCTGAGCTTTTCCAGGCTGCCTCCCCCAACCACCACTGCTTTCGGGTTGTTATCGAGGTGGTCCATAATATCCTTCATATTGGCCATATTCACATGGTCATTAGGAAATAATGAATCCACATTTTGATGATAGGTATTCAGATCAAATCCATCACATGCAAAAGGGATGAAGACCACATCACCTTTCCTCGGTGAAGTGAGAAACATATCATTAATTTCTTCCTGTAAAAAAGTCTGAACGTCCGGAGCAAAACTGTAATCATCCTGGATGTTGGCTAATAAGATATTTCTTTTCATAGGTTATAATTTTAGTATTTCAACTTGCAGTTCGTCTAATTCTTCCAAAAGTAAGGAAAAACTTTTATTTTTGTATCCGCGCGCTCAATAATACCGATTAATGATTCAGTAACGAAATGTGTTCGTGTGTTCAATAATTCTAAAATCAACACTGATTGACCCTTGTTCTTAAATCATACCTATGCCACTCTTCCAGATCATCAACTTCATCATCATCCTAATCGTGCTGGTCATCCTGGCCCGCTATGTCTGGGGGATGATATTCGATAAGAACTACCAGCCTGTGGAATGGCAGCATAGTGATAAACTGGGGTTGATCTCCCGGGAGCTGCTAAGACATGAGAAAAGGTATGCCGACAAGGTACGCTTCTTCAACTGGTGGTTTCAGATCGAAAGGATCAGGAAAGAAAAAATACCCGGAGCATTTGCCGAACTGGGCGTTTACAAGGGAGATAGCGCAGCCATCATACACCTGATGGATCCGGATCGTAAATTCTATCTTTTCGATACTTTCTCGGGGTTTCCTGAAAAAGACCTGCGTGAGGAAACCGGGGAGGCCGCTTCTTATACCTCTGGTAATTTTGCGGATACAAATATCGAAAAGGTCCGGTATTCCATAAATGGCAATGACAATATCATTTTTTGCCCGGGGTATTTTCCGGATACAATTAGGGACCTGGGAAATGAGGTTTTTTCTTTCGTCAATATGGATGCCGACCTGTATAATCCGACAAAAGCAGGCTTAGAATTCTTTTACCCCAGGTTATCTCCCGGTGGTGTTATCGTCATTCACGATTATAATTATAAATGGGAAGGCATCCGGAGGGCAGTGGATGAATTTGCTGAAAGCATTCCGGAAAGCCTGATCCCGGTGGCGGATATGGAAGGGAGCGTGATGATCGTGAAGTCGGTTGGCGGTTGACAGTTGACGGTTGACGGTTGACAGTTGACGGTTGACAGTTGACGGTTGGCAGTTGACGGTTGGCAGTTGACGGTTGACGGTTGACAGTTGACGGTTGACGGTTGACGGTTGACAGTTGACAGTTGACGGTTGACGGTTGACAGTTGGTTAACAGTCATCCGTTCGCCCATTCGCCCTTTCGCCTTTTCGCCCTATCGCCCACTCGCCCTTTCGCTCCCCCGTCCTATCGCCCTTCCGCTCCCTCGCCCACTCGTAACAACGCATCCACAAACAAAAGGTCTTCCCTGCGTGTAATCTTAATGTTGTTTATTTGTCCGGGGAAATAATGTACTTTCAGGCCGGTGGCCTCTGCTACGGCTGCATCATCGGTAAAGCTACTGTGATATTCCTGTCTGTATGCTTCCCGGATAAGGCTTGTATGAAATGTCTGGGGAGTCTGAACGATTTGGAGATGGCTGCGATCTATTATTGTGCTGAAGTTTCCGGTAATTTCCCTGATGGTGTCGTTCACCGGGATGACAGGAACTGCGGCGCCATGTAACATTGCCAGCCTGAAAGATTCGGTGATCAGCTTATTTTCAACCAATGGCCTGACCGCATCGTGAATGGCGATATAGCCTTCTTCCTGAATGGCAAGAAGGCCGTTTTTAACTGATTGAAAGCGTGTTTTCCCTCCTTTAACCACAGTATGTTCTATCCTGAAATCATATTGAAGGCACAGCTTCTTCCAATAAGAAACATCATGACTTCTGATGGTTAGAATGATTTGAATATCCTGGAAATATTCGTAAAAAGCCCGGATGGTATGCATGATTACAGGTTTCCCTGCAACGGGCACGAATTGCTTAGGCACTTCCATGCCCATTCTTTTTCCTGTTCCACCAGCAACAATAAGAGCATATTGGTTCATCCGTTTCATACTATCCGCGATTGACAGATCAAAGTTAGTGAAAAGATTTTAGAGTTGAGAGTTGAGATGTGAGCAGAAGTTGGAAGTCCGAAGTCGGAAGTCCGAAGTCGGAAGTCCGAAGTCGGAAGTCCGAAGACAGAAGTCCGAAGTCGGAAGTCCGAGGATGTAAGGAGCGATTGGTAAATAGTAGATAATGCGAATCAAGGGTTGAGATTATATTTAACCACAAAGGCCTCAAAGGAATTCACAAAGTATCCAAAGAAAAAATTTAAAATGGCGCAAATACTTACTTATTTAAAACTTTCAGGATGTAAGTTAGGCTTATTGGCAAACTT
>DAOWEV010000024.1 GCA_030638325.1 Bacteroidales bacterium | reverse complement strand
GAGGGAATTCCTTGCTTTAGACGGCACCGATTATTATCAGGTAAGTTTTGTGGAAGAGGTCCAAAATCAGGATTTACATACTTGCGCCAATACAGATATGATTATCGTGACCCATCCGTTGTTCATGGATCAGGCAAAACAGCTTGCCGATCACCACAGAACTTTTGATGCCCTGAGCGTGCTCATCGTTACCCCGCAACAGGTGTATAATGAATTTTCTTCAGGGGCCCAGGACGTTTCGGCGATCAGGGATTTTGTTAAGATGCTTTACGACAGGGCTCCCCGCGGAACCGAGCCGGCTTATCTGCTGATGTTCGGAGACGGGTCATATGATTATAAGGACCGGGTGCCTGATAATTCCAATTTTGTGCCGACCTTTCAGTCCAAAGAATCTTTGAAGCATGCTCTTTCCTTTTTGACAGATGACTACTTCGGCTGCTTTGACCTGAGCGAAGGGAGCAATGCCGCCGGAACTGTTGATATCGGCATTGGCAGGTTCCCGGTAAGGAGTGTTGAACAGGCTCAGGTTGCCGTGGACAAGGTGATCCACTATTCCAGGCGTGCAGCAAACGTGATGGGTGAATGGCGTAACAGGATATGCTTAGTGGCTGATGATGGGGACTTCAATGTTCACCTGAAACAGGCTGAAGAGCTTGCAGTGATCATAGATACCATACAAGAGGTGTATAATATAAATAAGATCTACTTAGATGCCTACACCCAAGTGAGTACACCCAGCGGAAACCGCTACCCGGAGGTCAATAAAGCCATCGACAAAGCGGTCATGGACGGAGCCCTGATCGTGAACTATACAGGGCATGGAGGAGAACTGGGATGGGCCGACGAGTATGTGCTGGACATACCCACGATCAATTCCTGGAAAAACATCGATAATATGCCGGTGTTCATGACTGCCACCTGTGAGTTCAGCAGGTTTGATGACCCCGGTCTGACCTCAGGCGGGGAACTGATCTTCCTGAGTTCCGAAGGCGCCGGAATTGCCTTGTTTACCACAACCAGGCTGGCTTATTCACAGTCTAACTTCGGTATGAACAAGAAATTCTACCTGAATGCTTTTGATACCGTGGATGGCTCCTATCAGCGCCTGGGCGACCTGATCCGGCATGCAAAAACACCATCCGGTGTCAATATCAGGAATATTGTCTTGCTGGGCGACCCGGCCCTGATGCTGGCTTATCCGCAAAAAAACGTATCAACCCTGCGTATTTATGATGAATATGCCCGGGTTGAAACAGATACATTAAAAGCGCTTAGCAAGATCACAGTGAATGGAAAAGTGACAGATCATCATGGCATTGATCTTCAGGATTTTAATGGATTGTTGTATCCCATTGTCTATGATAAGCCATCGGTATACAGTACCCTTGGCAATGATTACGACAGCAAGATAACCGATTTCTTATTGCAAAATAAAGTTTTGTACAAAGGAAAGGTCACGGTGCAGGAAGGCGCTTTTACATACTCATTTATTGTCCCGAAAGATATTGCATACCAGGTGGATACCGGTAAGATCAGTTATTATGTTTATGATACGGTCAATTATCGCGACGGACACGGATTGTGTAAACCTTTTGTAGGCAGCGTAAACATGTTGGCACCTCAGGATAATAAAGGCCCTGATCTGGAACTGTTCATCAACCATACCCAGTTCCGTTCCGGAGATATCACGGCTAACAATCCGGTGATGCTGGCTTATCTCTATGATGAGAGCGGGCTGAACACTGTCGGCAACAGCATCGGGCATGATATCACCGGGGTCCTGGATGGCAATGAAAACAATCCCTTCATCCTGAATGATTATTTTGAACCTGACCAGGACAGCTACGAGGGAGGCCGGATCAGGTATCCGCTTGGTTTCCTGGAGAATGGACAACATACCCTGAAACTTAAAGCATGGGATGTCTACAATAATTCATCTGAAACGGAGATACAGTTTATGATCGATGAAAATGCGCCGGTTGACCTGTCCATGGTATATAACTATCCCAACCCATTCAGCCATACGACCACTTTTACCTTCAGGCACAGAAAGCCGGGCCAGCAGCTTGATATCAAGATATATATTTATAATATTACCGGTCAACTGGTAACCATTCTTGAAGACTCTTTTTCTTCGGAATTCCTCATTTCCGACCCCATTGTCTGGAATGGCAGGAATGAAGGGGGAGACCTCCTTTCATCAGGCATGTATATTTACAAAGTCATCGTAAAAAGTGAGATGGGACAAGTGGAGTCCCTCACCAATAAAATGATGATTATCAGGTGATCGATATAGGAGTTAAAAGTTGAAAGTTGAAAGTTGAAAGTTGAAAGTTGGAAGTTAATCTCTGTACAAAAAGTGGCTAAAAAAATAATAGCGTAAACTTTTTACAAAATATGCATACTTCACAGTATCAATGTACTTTATAAACTTTCAACTTTCAACTTTTAACGCTACATGGGTAATGCAGGTTTGATTTGAGATTATTCCGGGTACACAATATTGTAAATAAATTATCGTTACTTTTGCACATTCATTTTTTTAGACAAGTGACAGTTATATGAAAAGCAGACTTTTTCTTTTTATTGGATTACTATTTGTTGTTGGACAGATACAAGCTCAATCTTATAATGATCTTGCCGGTCAAACAGGATCCCGGGTCATAACTACCGCCGTTCCTTTTTTGATGATAGCGCCGGATGCAAGGCATGGCGCCATGGGAGACGCCGGGGTGGCTACCTCGCCCGATGCCAATTCGATGCACTGGAATGCTGCCAAATTTGCTTTCATCGAGAATGATTTTGGCTTTGGTGTTTCGTACAGTCCCTGGCTCAGGAAACTGGTTAATGACATCAGTTTGGCTTACCTTTCAGGGTATGTCAGAATAGATGATCTTTCAACCGTTGCCGCTTCACTCAGGTATTTTAGCCTTGGCGACATCACTTTTACCGATGAATTTGGCAATAACCTGGGCACTTACCGCCCGAATGAGTTTGCGATTGACGGAGCTTATTCCAGAAAATTCAGTAAGTATTTCTCAGGCGCTGTGGCAGCCCGTTTCATATATTCTAACCTGACACAGGGGCAATATGTACAGGGAGCGGCAACCAGCGCCGGCATATCCGTTGCCGCCGATGTGTCGATCTACTACACCAAAGAAGTTGACCTCGGAAATGTGGATGGTACCTTTTCATGGGGGCTCAATATTTCCAATATAGGTAATAAGATATCTTACAGCCAGACCGCCATCAAAAAGGATTTCATCCCGACCAATTTCAGGCTGGGAGCATTATTTGGGATAAACATTGACGATTTTAACACCATTTCCTTTACATTCGATGTGAATAAGCTCCTGGTGCCCACTCCACCCATTTACCTGACCGACTCAACCGGTCAACCGATATATGACGATGCCAACAATCCCATTGTCGAAAAGGGGAGAGACCCCGATGTTTCGGTTGTTCAGGGGATGATACAATCGTGGTACGATGCCCCATACGGATTCAATGAAGAGATGCGGGAATTCAGCCTTGCCATGGGGATGGAATACTGGTATGATCAGAAGTTCGCCCTCAGAGGTGGTTTCTTTTACGAAGATGCTTCCAAGGGAAACCGCAAGTTCTTTACCCTTGGCGCAGGCCTGCGGTACAATGTGTTTGGGCTTGACCTGTCATACCTCATCCCGATAGAACAGCAGAATCCGCTGGAAAATACTTTGAGGTTTACGCTCCTGTTTAACTTTAACAGGTCACAAGGACCGAGTACAACGCCGGATTAATTCTTATTCGTAACCTGGACAATCCCCTGTACAACTTCGTTTTATTTTCTACATACCTGCGTGAAATGGGCTGAATATTATTTTGATGTGCTGGGTAAAAAAAATATTTTTGTTCTAATCCTGAAAGGATTCAAGGTATAAGCTCAGGGTGAAGTGAAACGAAGCCCTTGGCTCAGGACTTCGTTTCACTTCGCCCTGAGCTATTACATTACGGGGCGTTGCCCCTTGGGAATTGAGCCGGCACACCAAAATAAAATTTAGCCATGAACTATCGAACAGTAAACATGTTGAATGAATTTATTAATTTTTTTACTAAATCTTTGTAGCCTTTCATAATTTCTCGAAAAAATTACATTTAAAAATATTTCTGTAATCCCGTATCGCGTATCCCGTATCGCGTAACTTTTTCTGAAAAAAAACACGAATATCAAAATTAAGATACTAATTTTGGATTTATGAACATTAGGGTTGGTTTCGGATATGATGTTCACCGCCTTGAAGAAGGCCGTGACCTGGTGCTTGGAGGTGTAAAAATACCTTACCCCAAAGGCCTCCTCGGACATTCCGATGCCGATGTTCTGATCCATGCCATATGTGATGCCCTGCTGGGCGCTGCAAACCTGCGTGATATCGGATATCACTTTCCGGATACTTCCGGTGAATTCAAAAATATTTCAAGTATCCTGCTGTTGAAAAATGTGATAAAAATGATTCGGGAAAAGGGCCTGGAAGTCCATAATATTGATTCCACAATCGTCCTGCAACAACCGAAAATAACAGAATACATTCACTTGATGAAAGAAAACATTGCAGCTGCTATCTCTTGTGATGTTGATGTTGTATCAGTGAAAGCAACCACGACAGAGCATCTCGGGTTTATCGGCAGGGAGGAAGGAATTTCGGCTTATGCTGTCATACTGGTAAAAGCTATCCAATAATTTCAGGATTCCCGCCAAATGTTTTATTATCAGTTAATTAAAGATGTTTGGTGATTATTTAGCTGTGACGTATATTTCATCAGTGTTAATAAAGCACTAAATCCGAATATCTAAATCCTAAACAAATTTAAATGACAGAAGTACAAAATTCAAAACCGTATGTTCTGTAGGAAATCCTTTGTTTTGAACATTTGGTTATTTGAGTTTTGAGTTTGTTTAGAATTTAGGATTTGGTGCTTAGGATTTAATATGAAGAAACCCCGTTTTATGATATATTACACCTAAGTAGCTACGATGTTTGCTTGTAAAATGATTTGTC
>DAOWEV010000255.1 GCA_030638325.1 Bacteroidales bacterium | reverse complement strand
TCAACCGCCAACCGTCAACCGCCAACCGTCAACCGTCAACCGCCAACTGTCAACCGCCAACTGTCAACCGCCAACCCTCAACCGCCAACCGTCAACCGCCAACCCTCAACCGCCAACCGTCAACCGCCAACCGTCAACCGTCAACCGTCAACCGCCAACTGTCAACCGTAAACCGTCAACCGTCAACCGTCAATTAATTTCTAATTTCCAATTTCCAATTAGAATGTTTACATTTGCCGCGCAATTTTTTACATGAATTAATGTTAATGTATAAATAAAAATTTTAATCCTATGAAAAAATTAATGTACCTATCCGGAATAGTGATCCTTTCAGCTATCATATTTATGGCCGGATGTAAAAAAGATGATGATCCCGAAATACTGGGGGATCCGACTATTACTCTTGTAAACGAGGCCGGGTTTGTTTCGGGTGACACACAGTTGCCTGCGGATGCTGAATTCACTGTTAAGATCTCAGCTGCCATGAATATAAACACAGAGAAAAAGCTTGTCAGGCTGGAAGTTACCAGGTCCTTCACACCTGCCACAAAATCGGAGAATGCCGATACAACTTACATATTTAACATAGATAACGAGGAGCAAGTGCTGATTGAGCTAACGACTAACGCTTACCCGCAAGTCGGACAGGAATTATTTGAATATGTAATTTTTGACCAGGCAGGAAAGTCCGATGCGGTTTCCATCACCATCACAACCGAACAAAATGTCACATCCTGGCTAAATGTTGATATGGGCTCATATAATGATCCTACAGGCAGCTTTTTGGCCACTTCCACGGGAGGTGTTTATGTTAAGGTAGAAGCGTTTGATCATCAAGATATTATTGACCTGATCTTTTACCTTGGTGCTGTCAATGGATCAACTTTTGCCGCGCCCGCCGACCCAACGGTACAGGATATTTTCAATCTGAATAACGATCCTGCATGGACCACTTTTAACGATACCCGGATAATCTCACCGGCTCCGATAGGATATGCTGAATTCGATGCTATTGGAGATACTTATCAATTTCCTGAATTTGAGGACTCTGAGTCAGAAACATTTGCCGATAAACTTGAAAAAGATGATGTGATCTACTTCAAAACGGCTGATGACAAAAAAGGGTTTCTGAAGCTAAACTCAATCAATGGCCGTGGTGATTACATAAACATTGATGTTAAAGTAGAAAAGGGTGGCACAACCAAAACCGCCCCGGCATTAAACGCAAGGTTTCGGATCAGTATTTAACAGGTTGCAAGTTGCAGGTTGCGGGTTACAGGTTGCATGTTTTCAAAATAAACTGAAGTTTTTGTTTTAACTCCATGGTTCCATCAACCCAGTGTATCCTGACCCCCTGCCGTTCCATCCTGCGAAACCAGGTCATCTGCCTTTTGGCAAACTGGTGAATGGCGGTATTCAGGCGCTGCACCATATCATCATAGTTGATCTCCCCTAAAATGTATTCTGTGAGATATCTGTATTCCAGTCCGTAAAATTTTAATTTATCCGGTGATATACCCTTATTGATCAGCTCCCGTACTTCATCGATCATACCATGTTGCAACCTCTCTTTGAGCCTTTTCGTAATATATGACCTGACAACTTCCCGCGGCATATCAATTCCGAAAATAAACGACCTGATAACGGGGGTTTCTTTTTCAAGTTCAGGGTGATCTGCATGGTAGGCTGCAATTTCAATGGCCCTGACTGTCCTGTCTCTGTCTTCAGTATCGGTTACATTGTGCAATGGCCCGTATGAGGCCAGCTCCTTTTTCAGATCATCATGGGAAAGATCTTTAATTGCATCCCGCAGTATTTTATTCGAGGGGACTTTGACCAGCTTGTATCCCCTTAGAACAGCATCGATATACATGCCGGTGCCACCACAAAGCACCGGAACCTTTGCCCTGAAAATGATGTCATTATAAACCTTCAGAAAATCCTCCTGGTAACGGTAAACATTATACTCCTCACCCGGGTCAGCCAGGTCAATAAGATGATAAGGGATGTTGATCCCTTCTACCATGTAATCATCATAATCCTTGCCGGTACCGATATCCATGCCTCTGTATACCTGGCGGGAGTCAGCGCTGATGACCTCGCCCCCAATCTTCGCGGCAACCATGGCTGCAAGCTTTGTTTTACCGGTTGCGGTGGGTCCTAAAATGACGATCATAAATAGCTGTTATATAAAATATTGTGGCTATAAGAAATGATTTGAAAATCTGAAATAAGCAATGGAATGATGGAATAATGGAATAATGGAAAGGGCTCACTCATGTTTTCCATTCTTCCAGTATTCCATTCTTCCAAAACAATTCAGATAATGAGGACGATAAACTTTAAAATCCCCAATATGTAATATTATAGCCTCATAAATAAGTGTGTTTCTGCCGGAAATCATCCTCTATTTTCACGTAAAGATCGCGTATATTATTGAGTGTTGCTATTCCTGCTGTTGCAAAACTAAACGAAGCAGGCGAACAATTCAAGGATTCTAGTTTTTCGGGGAAATACCGGTTCAGGAAATCAAACATGTAATATTCATCACTATTATCTAATTGCTGTTGTTTTCTTTTCAGGTATTGTAATATCCTGAGCCCGTCAATTTTCTGGTGGCAGGCCTTCACAAAAGACTGCTCACCGGAGGCATTTTTCCGGATCGGTTCCCAATAGTCCTTCTCTTTAAAGACACTCTTGAGGAAATCATCCATTGGAGTACTGACATCACCTTCAAATAAGACCGGAAAAAGCTTGCAGGTTCCCTGGATTTCATCGAAGAGTAAGGTATTATAAATGGGGTAGCTATCCCAGTCTCCTGCCCTGCCTTTGATCATGGCGGGCCCTGTTCCAAAATATACCCTGTCGGAGAACCTGGCAGCCGGATAAACCTTTTCTTTATTCCAGTGTAATAGCTTCCCGGCTTTCACCAGCTTCTGAAGAAAATAGAAATCCTCACCGCTCTTCACAGGTGTGAGGCCCCTTATCTTCCGGTATGCCCAGACCGGTACAGCCATTGCCGAACCGAGCGCAGTATAACTATAGGGGCTGCCGATCCGCCAGAGATTGACTGCATAATGCCGCATATATATTTCATATCTCAGGATGGCCCGGTCGGCGGCCTCATCACCGGTAAGCTGGTGATAATAAGGCACTGACAATCCAATTGCATCGGCATGTTCATTGAAGTTATGAAGGACTGACTCCAGGTAGTATGAATTGAAACCGGTATCGGCATCCAGGCTGATCATGATATCATCCGGAAAAGCTTCTTTATCGATTACATCCATTACTGTCTTGCGGGCCCATCCCACCCCATGTTTTTTACCAATCCAACCCTGTCCCCTGCTGCTCCTGTCGATGACGGTTACCGGAAAAGATGTTATTCCTTTCAGATATGCTATCGACTTCTCGTTGTCAATGCAAATACTTTTCTTCTCCCCGATATCCCACCAACTATCCGGCTGATTTACACAAACGAACAGTTTGAAATTCCGAAAAGACTGGTCTTCAAGGCTCCTGACCACATCCGGAAGGCATTCCGACTCATTCAAGACAGGCAGGGCAATGTGAATATTATTGTATATTCTCATTTTTCAAAGACAAAAGACAAAAGACAAAAGTTGTAAAAATCAAAACTCATTTATGTACTCTCCTAATAAAATCCTCCGTCTCCGGGACGCCGCCCTGGTAAACCAGGTACCCGTTATAGGGCTCACGGGAGGTGATCTCATCGTTAATGGGGGTCAGCATCATCTCTTTGACTTTCTGCGGATCGTCGGTCTGTCCAAGTATCCATCCGAGTTTTATAAATGCCACTTCCGGGAGCATATTGCCTGCCGGAATAATGCCCTTTGCCATCATATCACGCCCGGTGTCATAAACAAACATATGCACAAAGCCCCAGATGGTCTGAAGGGTCATGAACATGTGAACCCCTTTTGCATGGGCTCTTTCAATGGCCGGGTAAAGTTCTTTGTTCACATGTCCGAGGCCTGTCCCCACGATGATGACACCACGGTAGCCTGCATCAACCAAGGCATCCAGGGTGTCGGGTTTCATACCCGGGTAGTAATAGAGCATGGTCACCTCGTCGCTGAAATAGGGAAAGATCTCAACATTTCTGTCAGTCCGCCGCTTTTTGTATTTTTTTTGAATGTGGGTGATCTCCTTGCGGCTGACCATGGCAATCGGCACATCGCCTATGGTACGAAAGGTAGACCGGTATGATGAGTGCATCTTCCTGACACGGGTTCCTTTATGCAACAATCCGTATTCATCTGATGTAGGGCCAAACATGCAAACCATCACCTCGGCAATATCGGAATGGCCGGCAGCATGCATGGCATGCATCAGGTTCAGGGCGGCATCCGAACTGGGCCTGTCGGAAGACCGCTGTGATCCCACCAGTATAATGGGGACCGGACTGTTCTGAACCATAAATGTCAGGACGGCGCCGCTGTGGTGCAGGGTGTCTGTTCCATGGCCGATCACAATGCCGTCAACACCTTTTTCGATCTCTTTCCCGATGGCTTTGGCCAACGCAATATATTGCTTCGGGCCCATGTTTTCGCTGAACACGGCAAACACCTTTTCCGTTTCCAGGTTGCAGATATCGGCCAGTTCCGGCACCGCCCCGTAAAGCTCCCCGGGAGAGAAAGCCGGGATCACGGCCCCGGTCCTGTAATCCAGCCGGGAGGCAATGGTGCCCCCGGTCCCGAATAATTTCACTTTTGGCAGGCCGGGGGTATAGGGAAACTCTTTTTCAGGGATCTTGTAACTGGCTTTTTTGTACCCCGTTTCTTTCATCTCTTGTATTGTCCGGATATCGATGCCTATGTTATAGCCGGTGGAAATTTTCAAAACGATATGCTTGTCATCGTCGTTTTCCGAGCGTGGCAATATAGTGCCTGAAAAAGGGCCCCTGCTGGTGATGATCTCCGCCTGCCCCCATACCCGGGTGTTGAACTTTTTCAGCGTTTCCAACGCTTCTCCTTTGTATCCCTGGAAGATGTCGTCTGTCATATGCTTGTTTTTACAATGCTTAAATGATTAAATGCGTAAATGATTAAATCTTAAATCGTTAATCTCAAATCGTTAATCGTTAATCAATTTGTTTCCCACCTTCCCGGACAACTCCGTCAAAGCCATATTCCCTATGGCTGCTTTCCTCAATTCCCCCATGATCCAGTTTAATTCATTATGCTTCTTTTTGGATCTGCCTATCTCTTCGAATTTACTTTTCAGGAATGGGATCATTGACAGTATTTCTTTTTTTTCTAAGCGCTTGAACTTTATGCTGGTCAGTACTGACTCAAAGTCTAACTTCGGAAATTCATAAACCACGGGAAGCATATATTTAGCCAATTCAGGATCAATGTTTTGCTGTTGCAAATACCGGAGCATGGCAAATATTATTTTGAAGTTAAATGCTTCTGCCGGCCGGTAATGCCCTTCCACAAACTTGAGGGTATGTCCGATGAATGTTCCCACAAATACCGGGTCGATGTCGAGAGTGCCCAGGATCTGGTCGATAAGAGGAAAATGATTCCTGGAAAATATGTAGGTATAAGTATCTTCAGGGATCCCCCATTTTTTCAACTGATGGTAACGGGCGATTATATCTGTTGGCAGGTTTTCCCCGAGTTTCCCGATGTGTCCCACATCTAATGGGATAGGTGCTGAGTCGGTATCGGGGTACATGCGGTCGGCTCCCGGCAGGACCCTCTCGAAGATCGTGGTGCCATTTTTAAACGACTTGCGGGTCTCATTTGGAATGCCTTCAAAGGCCATTCTGCAACGCTCTTCAATGGTTTCAATGGCCGTAGGCATATCTTCTTGAGGCCCCCAGATGATGAGCTGGGCATCGTTCTCACCGGCTTGCAGCAGTTTCTTTATATTATCGAACTCATGGCTGCTCACAAGCGGTTCGAATTCTTCTGTATGTACCATATGCGGCTTTTCAATGCAGGCAATGACTTTCAGGCGGTCGCTGATCTCATCGGCAAACATCTTACCGGGCTGGACAAAGTGCGAGAGGATACCCTTAAATTCAGGCAGGTTCACGGCAATGATCTGTTGATGTCCTGTGATAGCTTCCCGGATGGGTTCATAACTGAAATCAAGCGAATGGACAGGTAATGTCTCATGTCCCATTTTCCACGTTGCCGGATCTTCAATCCGCTGGTTCAGGATGTCCCGTATGTGTAGTAAAGCCCACTGGCGGAAGCATTCAATGTGGGTCAGTTCGGGTATCCATTTGGTGTGTGCAACACCTTTTATCTCTACCCTGGAGCCGCCGCGGCAACTCACGTTCACATCTTCCCGGCCGGCTCCCATACCAGTCCTGACCTTGCCTGTGCTACGGTTCAGAAATCGTATGTAATCGCACGCCTCTTTGACTTCTTCCGGGTTCGTACAATCAGGATAGGTGACGGTTTCAATGAGCGGCATGCCGAGGCGATCTGTTTTGAATGTCCGTACATGGCCTACATCGGAGATCTCCCGGCAGGCGTCTTCTTCCAGGCTTAGCTGTATCAACCTGATCTTCTTGTTTTTGAGTGAAATTCCACCTTCCACGCCGATGATGGCCGTACGTTGAAAGCCGGTGGGGATGCTGCCATCTAAGTATTGTTTACGGGTAATATGAACTTCCCCGACGATGTTCAGCTTTGAAAGCAATGATATCTCAATCGCGATATCCAATGCTTCCCTGTCGATCGGGAAGGGCGGCGTGTCATCCACCTCATAGGTACAGGCCGATTCATTTTTGATGCGGTAGATGATCTCTTTCCTGGTTTTGAACTCCATCAGGGCTGTTCCGTCGTATTCCCCAAGTTCACTGAGTGTGGGGCGCATGTGCCGGATGATTTCCGCATCGTAATCATCACTATCATTATAGATACCTGCCGGGCAATGACAAAAAAGCTTTTCCCTGGTGAGTAACTGCTGGTGCACTTCCAGTCCCGACATGAAACCTATGCGGTCGTAATCTTCCTGTGTGGCATCTTTACAGGTAACATAGCCAACCTCCTGGCGGGTTTGGTTGTAGTTGGTCTTCGGGTCAAAAATGTTAACTTTCATAGAATCCGATATCAAAAAAGAGTTCAAAAGTAAGGAGAAAAACGGAACAAATAGGAGATAGTTTTACCCGAATCCAAACAGCAGCAAAAACCAACGGGTTAACCCGTTGGTTGTACATTGATAACGAGCAAGCATTGTTAGCGAAAATTATTGCAAAAAACTATTAAGGTGTTGTAAAAATGAAAACAGGACGATTGCCGGTTCAGCGATTTTCGATGTTTGAAGGAGAATAATCTTCTGCTGAATTGGCAAGCAGAGTATACGTATCTCACATGATTTTTAGTCGTGAATGCATTAATTTTTATTCGTGCATTCGTGGCTTATTAATACCTTTCTTTCAGTATTTCATTAATTATCTCATGTCTGTCAGGTGAAACTTCCAGCACTTTATTATCCTTATCCAACAGTATAAAAAGTGGTATTGTGCCGTGAGATTTAATATTTTGTTGATACCAGCCTTCATCCTGTGCAAAATAAAAAGTGCCTGTATACATTCTGTCCATTATTTTATAATTTTCCGTCAATTGCCCGGAAGGCACTACCACAACTGTGGCTGCTATCTTCTTTTCGGTTATCAAACGTGCCAGTGCAATGGTTTCTACTTTTGATATGTTACACGTGTCGGCAACGAGAGCCAGTACTTTATAAAGGTTCAAGGCACTCATAGGCATTTTATTAAACCCTTTGGAATCGACCACAGACAGGTCAGTGACCTCTTCAACAATATTGAATTCAATGCTTCCGGTTCCCGGGCAAAAAGCGATTTCCCTGTAGGCATCGATAATACCGGTGGCCTGTCCCACCATACTCCTGTCGTAATAAAGACCCACACAAAAATCCAACACTTTTTCCGCAGCTACCATATCCTGAAGCAGATCGATCCAATTGCCTGCACTGCTGATAATAGCATTATTAAACTCCATTTTACCGTACATGATATCTTTTGTTCCTTCCGGGATGAATGAAACATATTCGTGCATCATAAAATATTGCCGGGCCAGTTCCATAAGCATATCACTATGTATAAGCCGGCCGGCATTTTCTTTTACAAACTGATGATAGGCCTCCTTTCTTTCATTTAACTCAAACGATGTTTTAATATTATAAGTGCTCTCATTAAGCAAACGGGCTGCCAGCAACGTACTTGCCATAGGGTATTCATTTGTCGTTAATGTACATTTTAATTTTTCCCGTTCCGCCTGCACACGAAGCTGTTCTTTTTCAAGCTCCGGAAAAAAAGGATCGGAGGACTCCATTTCAGACATGGTTTCTTTTAACAGCATTAACTGATATTCCAGCTTTCGGTATTTACTTAAATAATCATACAGAAATTCGTTCTCCTGGCTGTTGATAAAATCCGGTTTAACACCAGGGCTATGAATGTTGATCTCCAGTTTATCGTCTGACAGTATCAGCGGGTACCGTTGTCCCTGCGGATAAATAAGCAACACAAGGCCTTCATAGTCTGTGTTAATAGTTGCTGTTGAACCTGAGTCGATGTGCAGTTCAGCAATGGTAAAACTTGAAAAGCCGTTGTAACCTTCCAGGATAATATCAACGATGGCATCGGATTTTATATGAATGGCTTTTTCATCCGTATTGTACGGAAATAAAGTTGATGTAAACAATAGCAGTATGAAAATACAATTACTTATCATAATGATCCTGTTTCATTGTATTTATTTGCCTGGACTAACGGCCATTATTCGATGCCGGAGAAATGCTTCATAAACTGCACGCGTTCGAAAGCGGCGGGGTTTTTTGCCTCCTTGTAACTCATCTTGCCGATGAATTTGCCGGTGGATTCAAAATTATGCCTGTTCATCCATTCTTCAAGCTCTGTGAGCATGATACCGATCTGATCGAAACCGTTTTTATATAATACAGAGGCGATCTGAACCGCTTTTGCACCTGCAAGCAATTGCTTGATCATGGCTTTCCCGTCGTGAATACCGGTAGAAGCAGCAATATCGCAATGCAGTTTATCCGACAACATGGCCACCCATCTCAAGGACAGGGCCAGTTCATCCGGTGAACTGAAAACATTGGAGGAGGTCACTTCAAATTTTTCGATATCGATATCAGGAGAGAAAAACCTGTTGAACAAGACCATACCGGAAATACCTGTCCACGAAAGTTTTATTGCGGTATTGGCAAATCCTGAGAAATAATAGCTTATCTTTATTGCTACAGGTATTGTGACCTGTTTAAGAACGGATTGTATGATGTCAAAATAGATCTTCTCATTTTCTTCAGCATGCCTAATGGGGTCGCTGGGCAGGATGAAAATATTCAATTCCAGGCCATCGGCTCCGGCCCCCTCGATCTTTTTCGCAAAGGTCATCCAATCTAAAGAAGAGACGCAATTGATGCTGGCAATGACCGGTATGTCAACAGTGCTTTTACAATCTCTGATAAGCCTGAGATATTTATCGACATCATTATCCTGGGTATAATTGCTGATGTAATCCATGGCTTCAGGATAAGCCATCAAGTCTTCATTCTGCGCATATGTCTTGCTGATCGCATGATTGATCTGCTCCTCAAAGAGCGATTTCAACACAACAGCCCCTGCCCCTTTTTCCCGGATCTTCTGAATATTTTCTACTGAATTTGTCAAGCCGGAGCTACCGACAATGATTGGATTTTTCAGTTTAAGCCCCATGTAAGTTGTAGCAAGATCTACCATTTTACCTCCTGTTTCTTTTTGATTGCCAAATTTAGTTATATTATTGATCAATACCCAGGCGATCAAACAGTTCATCGTCCTGCAGTATTTCCACCGCTTTCTGAAAGCCATCGTCAATAACGGTACTTACCTCAAAGTATGCATCCATGTTCCAAAGATTTCTGGCGATGAGGGCTTTGATCTGGGTACGTATGACCTTCCCGGAGGCATCCCAGCCTTCCTCATCAAATTCCACATCTTCCGACTCAGCAAGCGCTAAAAAATCCTTCTCCAAAGCTTCATTGAAAACGAATTTTTCTTTAAAAGTTCGGATGTCAGGATAAGTTTTCAATAGGCTTTCCCTGTTTTTATCCACAATATCCACCGTGTATTGATTCAGCAGGCCTTTTCTCCTGAGGTCGGCATAGTAATCGGAATACCAGGTAGAATCCCAGGGCACAAAAATATCGGGCATGATACCGCCTCCGCCGTAAACCGTTCTGCCACCTGCTGTCTGGTATTTCAATGAATCCGGAAAATGAATGCTATCGGAATGGATCAGCTCGCCATGCTTATATCTTTTTTGGAATTCCATATAATAATCTTCAATACCATTATCATACGGACGCTGAATATACCGGCCCGACGGGGTATAATACTTCGCTGTTGTGAGCCTGATCACCGAGCCGTCAGGTAATGGGAACGGCCTCTGTACCAATCCTTTCCCAAAAGATCTACGGCCAACGATCAGTCCCCTGTCCCAGTCCTGGACAGCCCCCGAGACGATCTCACTTGCCGAGGCAGAACCTTCATTGATGAGTATCACCAGCTTTCCTTTCTGAAAGCTTCCGAGAAGGGTGGACTTAAAATCCTGCTTAGGGCTTTTCAGGCCTTCCGTATATACGATCAGCTTTCCATAATCCAGGAATTCATCTGAAAGATCGGCTGCTGTTCCAAGGTAACCCCCGGCATTGCCTCTCAGGTCCAGGATCAGCTTCTGCATCCCCTGGGATTTCAGCTTGAAAAGGGATTCTTCAAATTCATCCATGGAAGTCTTTGAAAAACGGTTCAGCTTGATATACCCGATCCCGGGAGCAGCCATGAAAGTAGCATCGATACTGTTTAAAGGGATCTTATCTCTAATGATGGTATAATCGATGAGTGCCTTTCTGCCTTTTCTGTATATGCTGACATCCACCTTAGTCCCCTTTTTACCCCTCAGGTGGTCCATCACCCATTGATTGTCAATATCTTTTCCGGTGGCATCTTTCCCATCGATCTTTACGATCTTGTCACCCGCCATAATCCCCAGTTTTTCCGAAGGTCCGCCCGGAACAGGGGAAATCACCAGGATGGTGTCATGAAAGACCTGAAAAGAGACCCCGATACCTTCAAAGCTGCCTTCAAGAGGCTCATTCATGCGATCCAGGTCTTCTTTTGAAATATATGCCGAATGCGGATCGAGTTCTCTCAATGATGAAATGATCATATCTTCAACAAGCTCATCCATCTCAAGAGAATCAACATATGCATAGTCAATGATCTGCATCACCGTGACGAGTTTCTGGATCTGGTCTTTGTCTTCCTTCGATTGTCCTTTCACACCCTGACTTATAATTATCAGGATAGAAAATACCAGGAGAATAAATAATTTACAGTTCGATCTCATAATAATATATTTTCGTTTCCGGATTGCCAAAATTAAGATAAATCCTGATGGCAGATAGAAAGAGCTTCGGATTTTAACATATGTTAAGATTAATTTTAAATTTTAAATTCTGAATTTTAAATTGCTTCACGCTTCACCTCTCACGCTTCACGTTTCACTTATAAGTCTTACTTTTGTCACTTCCCAAAAAAAAAGTAATGCTACAAAAAGATCATATCGCCACATTTCAGGTCCGTATTGGGGATATCAATTATGGTGGACATATGGGTAATGATAAAGCCCTGTTGTTGTTTCATGATGCCCGGATCAGTTTCCTGGAAAGTATTGGTTATGAGGAAAAAAATATTGGTAATGAGACCGGGATCATCCTCACAGAAGCACATGTCTACTATCTGAAAGAAATTTTTGCCTATGACCAATTATATGCAAATGTTGCCGTAACCGATTATTCGAGCGCTTCCTTCACCCTTCAGTATACTATCATCCGCGATGGTGATGGCAGGGAAGTGCTAAAGGGAAACACCAGGCTTCTTGCTTATGATTACAGTAAGCATAAAGTTGTGAGGCTCCCTGAGGAGTTTCGGAAAGTGATCCTTGGCGAGGGGGACGTTCTTTAATTGCTTGTTAGTGGTTTCTGATTGAGCTAACAACCTGCAAATCAAATTCATAAATCCAAACCTATTGTAATTTATTCCGTTGAAAAAATATCGAATAATGAATATCGAAATTCAAGAAAACAATGAGCTAATTCAGGGCTGTTTAATTCTGTAGGCTTTTTTTTTACCACAAAGGCGCACAAAGTACTTCACAAAGTCACACTAAGGATTGAATATCTACCCGTTAATACCATCTTTCAAATTCCTGGTCTTAAAGTTTGTCAATAAGCCTAACTTACATCCTGAAAGCTTCAAATAAGTGAATATTTGTGCCAT
>DAOWEV010000135.1 GCA_030638325.1 Bacteroidales bacterium | reverse complement strand
GGGAATGGGGACCGTAACTGACTATGACGGTAATTATAACCTGGAATTGCCCAATGGCAATTACGCCCTCACGGTATCATATGTTGGCTATGAGACCATATCCAGGGATATTTCGTTGAAAGATAATGCCATTATCGAAAATTTTGAACTTACCACAGTGACCCTTACAGAAGTTGAGGTTATTGGTGATATAGCAAAATTCAGGGAAACACCGGTTGCCTTTAGTACTGTTGATCCTATACAGCTCCAGGAAGAGCTGGCTGCCCAGGACCTTCCGATGATCCTGAATTCCACTCCCGGCGTATATGCGACTCAACAGGGTGGAGGTGACGGCGATGCCAGGATAAACATCAGGGGATTCAACCAGCGAAATGTAGCCGTTATGATTGATGGCATCCCTGTGAATGATATGGAAAACGGATGGGTATACTGGTCCAACTGGTTCGGACTCGACCTGGTAACCCAGAGAGTACAGGTTCAGAGAGGATTGGGTGTTTCAAAACTGGCCATACCCTCTGTTGGAGGTACCATGAATGTTATCACAGCCGGGATCAAGCAGAAAAGGATGATCAAATTGAAGCAGGAAGTCGGAAATGACGGTTTTCTCAGGACCTCCCTCGGCATTACCACCGGTAAGCTGAAAGGTGGCTGGGGTATTACGGCAGCAGGCTCTTATAAAAGAGGCAATGGCTGGGTTGAGAGAACATTTACCGAAGGGTGGTTTTATTATCTGAAGATCGATAAACAACTCGGTAAACATATCCTTAGTTTTTCAGCCATGGGCGCACCCCAGGAGCATGGACAGAAAAGATACAAGAAGCCTATTGCTACATTTGATTCAGCTTATGCCCGGAATGCGGGTGTCGAAGAGAAACCTTCCGAATATTTTGACACTATCTATGTTGATCCGGTTACAATGTACAACAAAGGAATCAGGTACAATCCGGAATGGGGCCAATATATAAAAGAGGACAGCACACTTGTTATTTTAAATGAAAAGACAAACTATTACCATAAACCGCAATTTTCCCTGCGTGATTTCTGGAATGTGAATGACCGGCTGTATATCTCTAACATTCTTTATCTTTCATTGGGAAGGGGTGGAGGTACATCCGCAAAAAATTCGCTCAAAGCATTTGATTATACTGAAGCAGGACAGATTAACTTCCAGAAATTCTATGATATGAACCGTCAATTTAGTAAATCATACCAGTTTATCAGGTCTCAGAACAATAATCATGTATGGGTTGGGCTCCTGTCAACATTCAATTACCGGATCAATGACGAATTCGTTTTATCTGGCGGGCTTGATCTTCGAAGATATGAAGGAGAACATTACGAAGAGATATATGATCTCCTGGGGGGAGATTATGCCGAGGACCATGGTGATGAGAACAGGTTTGCTAAGGCACAACTCAGGGTAGGGGATAAGATCAATTACCACAACCTTGGCATAGTTCAATGGGCCGGTCTTTTCGGGCAACTGGAATACAGCCATGGTAACCTGAATGCCTTTGTAAACCTGACCGGAGCATATACCGGTTATAAAAAGATCGATTATTTTAAGTCAAAAGTAATTAATATCGGAGATACTACTCTTGAGGTTGGTTACAGTGATACCGTGTATTACCAGGGCGAAATGTATACCAGGGATTCTCCCGGCTTAGAATACCTGGCATCAGACTGGTACTGGAAACCCGGGTTTACCATTAAGGCGGGAGCGAACTATAATTTATCGGAGCGTTCCAATGTCTTTATAAACCTTGGTTATCTGTCAAGGGCACCCCGCTTCAATAATGTTTATGACCGGTATTCGGTGGACCTGCTACTGGAGATCCGAAATGAATTCATCACGGCCATTGAGCTGGGATATTCTTATTCATCGAGAATGTTTGCCTTCAATACAAATGCTTATTTTACCAATTGGAAAAATAAACCCGGACGGCCGGTCCGCATCCCTTTGGAAGATGACAAAATAGGATATGGAAACATACAGGGTATGGATGCCCTGCACATGGGTATCGAGCTGGATGTGGCATATAAGATACTGTCGAACCTCGACCTGCAGGGGATGGTTTCGCTTGGTGACTGGAGATGGACTTCCGAAGATTCTGTGAGAATATATGACGACAATAACCAATTTGTTAGAAATGAATATTTCAATGCCAAAGGAGTTCATGTTGGGGATGCGGCTCAAACACAGTTAGCCTTAAGCCTTCGGTATGAACCCATTAAAAAATTATATTTTACCGGGCGTGTGACCTGGTTTGACAGATATTTTGCGGATTTCAACCCCTTTGACCTGGACCCTAAAAAGTATCCGGATTCTTTTGATGAAAACGGAAACCCGCTTGATTCCTGGAAAACTCCATCATATAGCCTAGTTGATTTCCATACCGGCTATTCTTTCAATATAAAAAAAGTGATGCTTTCGCTTCGCTTAAGTGTATTGAATGTGATCAATGAAAAATATGTTTCAGATGCAATGAACAACGCCCCATATTCCACTGTCACAAAAGACCATGATGCCAAATCCGCCGGGGTGTTTATGGGAATGGGAAGAAGATTTAATACATCATTTACATTAACATTCTAAATCAATTAGGAATTAGGAATTACGAATTAGGAATTGAAATCGCTATGCGGGAATTGAATTTCGACAACATCCAATTTAAACAACATGTTGGTTAGTTTGTCTTTTTAAGAGCCTAAATAAACGAATAAACGAATAAACGAATAAACAAATAAACGAATAATCAAATAAACTGCTAAAATGAGAAAACTTACATTACTACTTAGCTTACTGCTTTATGTATTCTATGCAAACGCCCAGTCCAATACTGGCTACTATAACGGTACTGAAGGCAAAGACGGGGATGAACTGAAAGCTGCCCTGAATGATATCATCAGTGGACATCAAGTCTGGTCATATAGCTCTTCCAAAACTATATTTAAACTTTCGGATGCTGATCCTGACAATGCCGATAACGTGATCCTGGTTTATACAGGCAGATCAGAGGATAATGGTAACTATGGGACAGGAGGAAACTATATCAACAGGGAACATGTCTGGGCCAAATCACATGGCTTTAATTATATTCCACCGATGTATGGCGATGCTCATAACCTGAAACCCTCCGATGCGTCTGTAAACCAGGATAAAAGCAACAAGGATTTCGACAATGGTGGTACACAGCACCCGGAAGCTACCGGTTGTTATTATACGGAATATACCTGGGAGGCAAGGGATGAGGTGAAAGGAGATATCGCCAGGATCATCTTTTATATGTCAACCCGCTATGAAGGTGAGAATGGCGAGAGTGACCTGGAAGTGGTGGATGCCATTAACACTTCTCCGCTTCCTGAGCATGGTAGGCTGTCTACGCTGCTCGAATGGAATTTACAGGACCCCCCGGATGATTTTGAGATGAACCGGAACAATGTCATCTATACATACCAGAGAAACCGAAACCCTTTCGTTGATGACCCGAATTTTGCCCAGCTGATCTGGGGAGGTGGAATAGCAGCTACAGTTGCTATTGGTAATGTTTCTCTGAATCCTGTAATGCCCGTTGCAGGAGAAGCTGTTGAAGTAAAAGCAAATATCAGCAGTACTGAAGGAGATATTAGTTCAGCCCAGGTAAAATGGGGCCTGGCCTGGAATGAGCTTGGAAATACTGTTGAAATGTCTGTTGTGTCCGGCGACTCCTATAGTGGAAGTATCCCCGGCCAGGCCGAAGGAACTTATGTCTATTACAGCATTACTGCAACAAATGAGGCAGATGATGTTTCATCATCTGTTGTTTATGTTTACTATGTTCCAAAACCCTTTACTGGAACCTTAATTTCCATTTATGATATCCAGGGACAACAGGTACATTCCCCATATAAGGGTCAGGTGGTAAGTACTACCGGTATAATTACAGGTAAATTTGAGGACCATTATTATATCCAGGATGGATTTGGGAAATGGAATGGCTTGTTTGTTTACGACGCCGGGAAGCTCCAAAATATTGGTGATAGCATCATTGTGACTGGCCTGATCGAGGAGTGGTATGATAAAACAGAAATGAAAGAAATAAGTGATTATTATTTCATTTCTGCAAATCATGACTTACCTGAACCTCTCGAAGTTATGACAGGGGAAGTTGAAGAAGGCCACGAAGGTGTTGTTGTTAAGGTTAAAGAAGCAGTCTGTACCGACAATAACTACCAGGGCAATCATGGCATGTGGACTGTTAATGATGGAAGTGGAATACTCAGGATACTCAATACCGCGGTTTTCGAATATGAACCCACCCTGGGAACACCTTATGATATTAAAGGCCCCATGAATTGGGATTTTGACGAGTGGAAAATCGACCTCAGGTATGAAGATGATGTTCAACTTGCTAATGATAATACCCCCCCCACTGTGACCAGTATTGAGATAATTACCAAGACGAACATAAAAGTTGTATTTTCAGAAGATGTAGACCAGCAAACCGGCGAGGATGCCGGCAATTATTCCGTTAATAACGATATCACCGTTGATGCGGCTAACCAGCATGCCCTGGTAAAATCCCAGGTCAACCTGACGGTAAGTGAGCTTATTGATGGTAATTATGAGATCATCATTCAGAATGTCGCTGACCTGTCCGGCAATGTCATGGTCCCTGTAACGATTCCTTTTTCAGTTGGAATTGAAGAGTTGTTTAACGGTGCAGAAGTCAATATCTATCCTGTTCCCGTGAAAGATAAGATCAATATCGAATTTACCATGCGAGGCCCTGAAACAATTCAGCTAAGTGTTATGAATATTACAGGCCTGGCCATTTATGAGCAGCATCATGAAACTCAGGCGGGAAGGAATAAACTCTCTCTTGACCTGGAAAATATGAGCAGCGGACCCTATTTCATCCGCCTCAGCAGTTCTCATGAAGTGTTCTACAGGATAATTGTTGTTCAGTAGTTTGATGGAGGAATAAGTAAAGAACGTTTAACACTTAAGGTGAAAAGAAGCTGTCTCAAAAGAAAGAATTTTACCACGAAGGAACACGAAGTACTGCACGAAGGAACACGAAGAATATGAAGATCAAATAATTATCCTTTGAGCTACTTTGTGATATCCTTTGAGTCCTTTGTGGTAAAGTACTTTTGAGACAGCGGCTTTTACTATGTCCTGTTTTTTTGTAATCTGTGTAGCTAAATGATTACCAGGAGCCCTGATCCGAGAGGACTCCATTGTCGTATTCCCACCATTCTCCATGGCCCGAAGCATCCCAGGTTACTCTAAAAACAAGTTCGTAATGACCGTTCTCCCAGTCTTTAAGCTCCATTGAGCCTGAACCATCTGTGTTTACTACCATTGTCAGGATAGTTTCCTGCGGAATCTCGAAGGTGAATTCAATTGTGCCATTTGCCTGTTCATGCCAGCTCATGTACATCAACACGCCCAGGGTTTCCGGGTTGTATATAGTAATTGTACTACTCGACCCGTCTTTTGCTTCCTCGGCCCGGATGTAGGTGAAGTTGTCGAAATATTGACCATCCATTGTGCCGTTAATGATCATTTCCCAGGAAAGCAAAGTTGCCGTTTCCGTAAATTTAAGTGTAAAAGTACAATGCGTATTTCCTTCATTTATTTCCCAGGTATAGATTTCCGTTTCACCGTTTTTAAGACTTGGAACAATAGTACTTTTAGAGGGAGGTACCATCATTCCTCCATAACCGGCCATTCCGTTTAACATGCCAATGTAGGCTGAGGCCGTTTGTGCGCCCGGGTCGGAAGACTGTGCCATTGCCTCTGGTATTTGTACGGTCTTCACATGATACTCAGGCAAGTTGTCGTTGGGATCATTGTCATCATCTTTTTTACATCCCGAAACAAGGACAAGCGAAAAGATGGTTGTAAAAAGAACTAAAAATTTTAAAGTTTTCATAATATTGTGTTTAAGGGGTTAATGTTATTGCTTAATAATGCGTTCTGTCACAACATTCCCATCTTCAAGTCCAATCTTTATAAAATAAACTCCTTTTGGATACTTACTTAAATCGATTGTTTGCTGATGCGATTGGCCTGTTTGTGAGGTAACTACATCCATTTGCTGACCATTTAAGGAATAGATGCTGACACTATTAAACATTTCATCTATTTTAATGGTCACCCTGTCTGTTGCAGGATTTGGAAATATTTCAAGATTATAATCTACCAGGTCTTCAATACCCGTTGGGAAATTATGTTCAACAAGGTATCTTACATCATAAGAACCGGGTAACCATTCAGCTTCCAGTATAATCATCACAGGTACTTTAATATTTGGCGCATGCCACTCGTATTGAATATCAGTGAAAGATCCGAGTGATATCCATCCCGTTCCATAATTAGACCAGGAATAATCCAGTGTTGTTCTCTTTAACCGCAATACATTTTGATATTCTCCTGTTGGTGTTGTAATTGTACCATAAGCATCAGCTTCAACCGTGACTATTGATGAGTCGCGCATAAAGTAATACCCCATATCAATAGAATACACCAAGAGTTCCCAGGTATCATTAAAATCATCACCATATGTAAAAGGGAATTCAAGTGCTGTTTGTATGTCAGTATAAGTACCAAAACTGGTATTTCCTGTTGCTAAGAATCCCAATGCAATTAAATTTTGGGATGTGTTATTGCATTCAAAATATTGATAGGGGCCAAAATCCGGATTTTCCAAACTCCTGATGCAAATATCGGCATCAGCAACGGCGGCCGAATCGGCAAAAGCTGTTGTCGACGGATCAACACAAATAACACCTTCACCTTCATAATAGGAGCCTCCTGATATAGTACTAAAGTCCCATACCAAATTGGCCCCTCCAGGGCCGGGATCAATATTTATTACATCCGAGTACCCATCATATCGATAAGTATCTCCGATCGTAAAATTAAGACTGCTGTTTAGTACAGGTTGTGAAAACAGGGCCTGTATAGCGAAAAGTGAAATGAATAATAAAGTAAATTTTTTCATGATTATTTCTTTTAAAAGTTAATAAATTTATTTTTTTGAATTAATCTTTAATGCACCTAACAGAGAAACCCATTGTTCTTGGTTTTGTACCAAATGCAGTACTTGCTGAGCTATTCATAATTTGCATACGAATAGACTGGATGCCATTTTCAGTTGATGTCCACATCTTAAAAGCCTCCTTCAGGTTGAAATAATCTCCGTTTTGCGACATATTTCCTGCTCCCCGGGCCGAAAATCCCGATTCATTGGTGGCACCCGTATTGGGATCTTCCCAATAGGTAAAACCGGTTTCCTTCATTTTCCCGCCAGCTTGCATATGTCCGCCAAGAAAAGCTTCCAGGGTTTCTCCCTCAGCTTCAGAAGGAACATGCCAACCATCAGGGCATACACCTTGTGCTCTCCCTGATGCATCTTTACTTAATTTCATCACAGCATTCCAGGTATAAAGTCTTCCATAATCGCTAACATATGCTTCATTGTCATCATATGCATAAACCTCATCAATTGGTGATCCGTCTGCATAATGCAACGAACGCAGATTTTGTTTCAACCATGTCTGGGTTCCAATAACAATGGTTTCATAAACATTGCCATCATAATCGGTAACTGTGCCTGGAGACGGGCCACCTCCGGAAATAATTACATATTGATCCCCTATATATAAG
>DAOWEV010000169.1 GCA_030638325.1 Bacteroidales bacterium | reverse complement strand
TACGGTGCTCTGCACCTAATCTCATAATTCCATTAATTTTCTACAAATATTTCGCGGCTCTGCCGCTTGTCTGAATACCTTAAGTTAACGCGTATGCCCAAAGGGGCGGTGATCAATAGCCCCGGGCATCAGCCCGGGGATAATGCAATTCGATAGAACATGAGCACCAAAGGTGCGTAATCAATAATTTCAAACATGCCACAATCGTTAGTAAAAAACTACATGCACATTACCTTTAGCACAAAGAATAGACACCCATTTATAGATAAAGGTATAAAGGAAGAGTTGTTCAGTTATCTTGGCGGAATTTGTAAGAATCTGGAATGCAACCCATTAATTGTAGGAGGACATAAAGATCATGTTCATATACTTTGTTTGTTATCGCGAAAGATTGCATTAATGAAACTGATCGAGGAATTAAAAACTCATTCATCCAAATGGATAAAAACAAAAGGACAACAATATTAAAAGTTCTATTGGCAACATGGATATGGAGGATTTTCGATTCATCCGGCACAAACTGATGTGGTAAAAGATTATATTTCGCTACAAGATGAACATCATAAAGAAGTATCATTTAAAGATGAATATCGTGCTTTTCTGAAAAAATATGATATCAATTATGATGAACGTTATGTCTGGGACTAATGATTGCGCCCCGATGGGGCTCAGAAGATATGGCATATCATAAACCCCGAGCTACGCACGGGGCTAATGATTTACGCACCTTTGGTGCTCAAAAAAAATATTTACCATGAAACTACCTGAATCCCCAAATTTACCCGTTGAGTATTTGGCTGCTGCATTTGGCAAGACAACAAATTCTTATAAGTTTTTCTGGCTGTTGGCTATTTTAGAAAAAATGAAAATTGGTGTGACGAAAATCAATATTGATGATTGAAATGATTGGAGAAGTATGGTATCCAATTATTTACTTCAAACTATCTTTTGGAAGGCAAGACAAGTTTGAAAATGCGGTGAAACAGATACAACAAAAGCTTGGTTACTCGAAGGACATTAAAAAACCAGACCTGATAAAACAACTCGGTCAGAACAAGGAAACGTATGAAATAAGGCAACTGACTTATAACTTGTCCAGATGGGTGCCGCAGCGTTTTATACGGCCTTGGTTTGCGGATGAACTACGGGGAATGAAAGACCAATTTGTGAATAAGGCCATAATAGAACGTGCAAACAGGGATTATATGAAGGTAAGTAAACCAAGTTTGTATCGATTTCTAGATGGGAATAAGATTGAGATTAGCCCGCTGTGGGAAGGCTACCTGCTGCTGCGCTTAAAAATACTGAAAGGGTTTACCTACTGGCATTTAATAAGCTACTTGCAAAAGCGCAACCCAAATGTAGCGAATATAACTACTAAACTGTTCCCGCCTGAACAGCGCCAACTATTAAATGCTAGAAAATTTTGGGACATATACATTTCTTCCAAGGGCTGCATACAATGCATCTACTCTGATCAATCGATACTGAAGGAAACCTATAGCATAGACCACTTCTTGCCCTGGAGTTTCACCGGGCACGACCAGTTATGGAACCTTGTACCTACGCTAAAGGAAGTGAACAGTTCGAAAAGCGATAATCTGCCAGCAGTAAATTACATCAACGACTTTGTTGCACTACAATACGATGCATTTCATACTGTACAGTTGAGGGTCTCCGGACGTAGCAACTTGCTAGAGGATTACTCGGTGCTTTTTAACCAAACGCTGAGTGAAATAAATGCGATGAAGCTAGACGAATTTTCAGCACGAATGCTGGATAGTATAAAGCCGCAGTTGCAAATAGCTAAGAACATGGGTTTTCAAAATAATTGGGTCTATCATAAGTAATTTATTAGTCAAAAGATGACCCAAACTCACATCTATCGTAAAAAAAACAGTTACCGAGATTTACTCAAACGCCTTTTGAAAATCCTCATCAAATCTCTTCACTATGTAGTCGCAGCCGTATTCATATAAGCGGTTGAAATTATCAGATGCGGTGAAGGTGAAATCAAATTTCTCCTTTTTGTTATCCGAAGGAAGCAAGGACAAGGCTTCAGTTAGGATCTCACCCACTGAGGATCTTTGCTCAGAACCAACCATTTTAAGTATTGCTGTTAGTTGCTGCCATGACAGCTTCTCAACCCGGGGTGTAAATTGAGGTTCAAACGTCTGCACTACCTTTTGAGTGCTCGTGAAGCTACCCCCCGATTCAACGGGAAATGAAGCCGGCAGGATCAGATCGGCAAGTGCAGCAGTTTCTGTCATAAAATAATCCTGGACCACCACAAAATCTGCTATGGATAGCCAGCCCGCAGAATGAACCTTGTTCTGGCTGCATCCCAATGGGTCCTCCCCAAAGATGAACAGGTTCTTCAACTTTGCCCGTTCCAGGCAATCATAAATATCATGATTGACCGTCTTCGGCAGGCGGTTGACTTTCCATAACTTCTTCATCCGGGCCACCAGTTCCTTATCATTTACCGGCTTCCCTCCAACTCCAAGATCCATGCAAACACCCATATCATACAAACCCTGGGAATTGTTCTTTTCTTTCAGGGAGATCAAACCATTGCCGGTCTTGCCAAGTTTGCCGGTGATCATGGCCATATTGAATAATTCCGTGCAGGCATTCGAAGAGAGTTCTTTTTCCGAGAAAACAACAATAGCATTCATCTCCCGGTTGTATTCTTTGGCAAATTCAATAGCCTGGTCCATGAATTTCACCCCTGACTTTTCAATCAGATCCACAAAGTTCTCCTTCAACAACTGTTCCTTGTATTCCTCATAATTTTCACAATTATCCTTGATGAACAGGGCATTCTGAAAATTATTGGCGACCAGGTAATAGTTCACAGCCTTGATAAAGTGATAGTATGATTTGATCTGCATCACCTCGTCTGCCTTATGCTTCATCGCGCTATCGCTCCGGTCTGTCACCAGCACCATAGGAACCTTATGTTTATTTTGAGCCTTGTTGATCATGAAGCCTGTCACGGCATTGTCCATATTGACCTCTGAGCCTATCAGGTATATTTTACTGGCGCCGCTGATCTGCTCAAACGGAACATTTGAGCGGCTGTTGCTTTTATATCCATCTCCCCTGTTGAGGTAATGAAAGCTGGAGACATTATTGGTCTTTGCTCCCACCCTGGCCAGCTTCTGTATGAGGTACATCTCTTCATTAGTGAGGCGTCCTCCGGCAAAGAAGGCATTTTCGTCAGGGTTCACTGAACTAATCCTTTCAACTATCAATTTAAAGGCCTTTTTGTAGCTCACCTCTTTGAACCTGCCGCTGATCTTCAACAATGGTTTTATGATCCGGCTTTTGTCATTCAGGTAATTATACCCGAACTTTGGATATTTGCAGATGTTTCCATCCTTGTTGACCAATCCCTCAGCCCCGGAAACCTGCATCACGAACTGGTTTTTATGATCCAGGGATACCGTACATCCGACAGAACAATAGTTACATATTGTCTGAGCCGTTGTCAGTTTTACCGGTCCGGGTTTAAAAAAGGTGTTTTCTGAGATGGCGCCTGTCGGGCAGGTGCTTATACACAGGCCGCATGATTCACAGGGGCTGTCCTGAAGAGAATCGCCCATGCTGGGTGCGACAAGTGTGTCAAAGCCGCGGTTTACCAGGCCCAGGGCATCCGCACCGGCAACCTCATGGCATATCCTGACGCAGCGGGCACAGAGTATACACTTATTGTTATCGATCTCGATATAGGGATGACGGAAATCAATTTTATGCTCCTTGAACTCACCCTTATATATATTTTGTCTGGCATCGTATTCTGTTGAGTATTTTTTCAGATCACAGGTAAACAGGGCAGTGCATCCACATTCCAGGCAGCGTTGTGTTTCATGTTCGGCTGTTTCTTCGGAATCATACCCCAGCTCCACTTCCTTGAAGTTCATCCTTTTACCAGGTTTCAGGGTAGGCATTTCCTCTCTTTGTTGGGCTGCAAAGGATCCTTCATAGTCTTCTGTTACCTGTGGCTTGAAATTATCCTTCTTGCTGAAGAACTCTTCCC
>DAOWEV010000044.1 GCA_030638325.1 Bacteroidales bacterium | reverse complement strand
GATCAGTGATAAAAACGGCCATTTACTTTTTTATACCAATGGCGTAAAAATATGGAACAGTATCCATGATCTAATGCCCAACGGAGACAGCCTGAACGGCAGCCAAATCGTTAACCAGAACAGCATCATCGTGCCAAAACCGCAATCTCCCGGATTGTATTATCTGTTTACTGTGGATGCTGCATTTGACTCCATCGGCCTGGGGTATTCATTGATCAATATGAACCTGCAGGGCGGCCTGGGAGATGTTGTTTTAAAAAATATCTCTCTGCAGCACAATGTGATTGAAAAAGTTACGGCTGTCCATCATTGCAATGACGAAGATATCTGGGTGATCACACATGACAGGGATTCAAGCTTTTACAGTTTTCTGATCACACTTAATGGAATACACGAAGCGATTACCAGCACCAGCAAAACAATGCTTCATGCAGATATAGGTTATCTGAAAGCCTCCCCTGCCGGAAATTTGATTGCCCTGCCGGTAAATACGGGTAATATTTTGGTCGAACTATACAGATTCAATGACCGGACAGGTGAAATTACTGATCCCATCAGAATATTCAAGAAAGAGGATGGGGTTTATGCTTATGGCATTGAATTTTCACCCGATGGGAAATTGCTCTATATAAGTAACGGGGGAAAACACTACCGCCTGTGGCAATATGATCTTGGTATAGATGATGTAAACGAAATCAATAATTCGGGAATCGTTATTGCGGAAGGAAACAACTATGCATTACAACTGTCAACGGATGGCAAAATATACATTGCCGCGGTCAACAGGCCTTACCTGAGTGTCATCAATGAGCCGGCCATCAAAGGGAAAGATTGTATATATGAAACAGATATCATCGATTTAGAGGGGCATAACTCTTTAATGGGCCTGCCCAATTTTATTCAAAGTTATTTTTACCGGCCTGATTTCTCAATGGAAGGAAGCTGTTATGGGGATGTCACTCAATTCTTTTTCGCACAGGATAAAAGCTCCGATTCACTTTTATGGACTTTCGGGGATGGATCTTCGGGTGAGGATGATCATTCCAACGAACTGAGCCCGTTTCATTCATTTTCTGATACCGGGAGCTATCGTGTCAGGCTGATCATTTATCACTGTGGAAAAAGCGATACTGCTGAAAGAGATATCCGGATTTACCCGATGCCTTATGTCGACCTTGGTTCTGACACTGCCATTTGCAACTCCTGTTCCCTGATGCTTGACGCGGGAGGCGGTTATGATGATTATTTATGGGAAGACGGCAGCGCCGGGCAATATCACCGGGTTATGGAATCAGGAACATATTGGGTGACAGTAAATAACAAAGGATGTATTGCCTCCGACAGCATCAGGATCACCAGGAGTAAAGTTAAATTGATGATGCCGAATGCCTTCACTCCCAACAATGATGGCAGGAATGATATTTTCATGGCGGTCAGCAATGAACCGGTCACAGAATTTAACATGACCGTTTACAACCGTTGGGGGTCGCTTGTCTTTCGCAGCAGGCAGGCATCGGATGGATGGGATGGAACCTGCCGGGGGGAAACCTGCCCTGCCGGCATTTACATCTGGGAAGTCGCCTATTCCTTTTATGATGAGGCAGCACTCATCAAAGAAACCCGGAGAGGAAGCTTAATGCTGGTCCGTTGAAACCATCGGCAACCTTTTCAGATAAATTCTCGTCTTCTGTGTAGAACACCATATTCATGAGTTCGGTGACTTTATCTAAAACTAAAAATCAAATACCATGAAGAAATCTTTACTTATCCTGATGTTTGCAGTAAGCAGCCTGATGCTGCTGGCACAAAACCCTCCCGTTGCAGTTGATGATTCCGCAACCGCTAACCTGGGTCAGTTTATTACTGTTGACGTAACAGCCAATGACTATCATCCCGATGGCTTATCGTTTAAAGTTTACGTTGCTCTTGGCGCATATTCATTCACCGACAGCACCATTACCTATTATATTGAATACGAAAATTTTTACAATTTCTATGGGGAGTTAAAATTACGATATATCATAAAAGATGAAAATGGCTTGTTCGGAGAGGAATCTATGGGTTGGGTACATATCAATGTTGATAACGGTTATTATTTTGATACCCTGGACATTAATAATATCCGGACTACAATATTTGCATATGGCAACCATTTCTGGAATGGCCCCTCACTAATGGAACAGTCAAATATGTATGAATTCCCCAAAGGTAGCGGAAAGCACACCATGTTTAATACTTCACTCTGGATTGGCGGGGTTGACCAGAATGATCAGCTCAGGCTGGCTGCCGAACGGTACCGGCAATTGGGACTGGATTACTGGGCCGGGCCTTTGAGCACGGATGGCACAGCCTCAATAGATTCCGCCACCGCTTTAGCATGGCACAGGGTCTGGAAGATTGGTAAAGAGGATATCTTTTATCATCTGGATCATTGGCAGGATCCGGGTTACGAACCCATTCATAACATTGCCAGTTGGCCAGCCCATGGTGACGAAGCGCTTCAACAGAGTAAGTACCTCGCACCCTTTGTCGATGTGGACGGCGACAGTTTGTATGATCCGTTGTCGGGTGATTATCCACTCCTCCGGGGGGATCAGTGCATATTCTTTATTTTCAATGACCAGCGATTACACGGCGAATCTCAAAGTTCAGCATCATTAGGTATTGAGATCCATGGCATGGCGTATCAATTCGACCGCCCTGATAACGATCCCATGAATAATACCGTATTCATCAGCTATAAGATATATAACCGCTCAAATTATACGTTGAATGATACCTATATCGGAGTCTTTTCCGATATGGATGTTGGTTTTGCATATGATGATTATGTAGGTTGTGATGTTGCGCGCGGGGCTTATTACGGGTATAATGGAGACGATTTTGACGATATTGATCCCGTCGGCTATGGTGACCAGCCACCGGCACAGGGCATCATTATTTTAGGCGGGCCATATATGGATCCGAACGGAACGGATGACCCGGCAGGAGGTTGCGACGAAAGCATCAATGGGGTAGGCTTTGGGGATGATGTCATCGACAATGAAAGATACGGCATGAAGAAGTTCATGTATTTTGTGAACTGTGGCTCAGCACCGTGGTGTGACCCCCATACAGCAGATGAATATTACAGTTTTATGCAAGGTGTCTGGAAAGACGGTACCGTAATGGAATATGGAGGGAACGGGCATATTTCTACCGGCGCCTATGGACCGGCTTGCAATTTTATGTTTCCCGGTCTCTCCGACGACTGCTTCTGGGGCACCGGAGGAGAAGAACCCTATGGCCCGGTTGACTGGACTGAAGAATCGGCCGGAAATGATCCGGACGATAAAAGAGGATTGAGTGTGATGGGGCCATTTACCTTTGAACCGGGAAGCGTTGAAAAGATAGACCTGGCATTTGTCACGGCACAGGGTGCAGACTACCTGGCCTCGGTCGATCTGCTGAAAACATATATTGATACAGTGAAGGCCGAATATTACGAAAATTCTGATAATTTCGGCTATCCTAACCTCGGCATCGCGGAGGTAGAAAGACAAATCAACAGGCTTATCGTTTATCCCAACCCGGTTAACACAAGGCTCCGGATCGTTTATGAAGGAGGCGACCGCAGTGTTGACTATTTCGTTCGCGATGTTTACGGAAGGCTTGTTAAGTCAGGACATGTTAACAGTGAAGGGGCTTTCAGCATTTCCGTCAGAAACCTCGAGAATGGGATCTATATCGTGAGCGTTCAGGATAAGAAACAGGTTTATACGGCGAAGGTTATTAAGAGGTGACTTTTTTTAAGAGAGTTGAGAGTTGAGAGCTTAGAGTTGAGAGAAGACAGAAGACAGAAGACCGAAGACAGAAGTCGGAAATAGGAAGACCGAAGTCGGAAGATGGGAGATGGGGGTTGTTAACAAGCTTCGGATTTCGGAATATGTATAGACGATTAACTAGCCCCGGCATTCATGTCGGGGTTAAGGAGTTAGTTATTCTTCCATTTTTCCCCGTCTCCTGTAGTATTATTGGGTCTCCTGATGACTCGGAACCCCGGAGTTTATTCCTATGATTATTGAAAGATAAATTCTTGATCTGGTATCAAACGTTTTCAAGCTGAGTAAAGTGCTCTCTTGAGCAGAGTGAGAAATCAAACGTGTTAATCCCAAAGAAATTTTCGTATTTTCATAACAAATAAACAATTATGCCGGAATTTACTCCATAGAGAACCTTTTCCATCTTTATCAGCAGCATCTTTGCCGATATGCAGGCAGAGTGGGATTACCTGAAACAAATTGCTTTTCCTAGGGTAGAGGAAGAACTCCAAAAACGACGTATCAAACTCGAAATCGTTGACCTCCGGTGGGGTGTTGACACTACTTCCATACAACAGGAAGATGAGCGCGAAGCCAATGAATATTGAAAAGGGAGCCCGCCAAAAGTCCGAATGATAAGGCATAGAGTACCGATCTATTCATTAGTGGCGGATGGAGCCAGGTTCGCGCAATCATCGCGCAGATTTGTCCTGTCTGTATTCCCAAAGCCTTCCTAATTGACAGATAATCTGTATATTAAAATTGACGGCACCATGCTTGCACTCCGTTAATTGCAATCATAACAATAATGGAGGTCATCATGAAAAAAGAAAAAATCACAAGAAAAAAACTAACAGAAGAGCTTAACAAAATAAGTCAGGACGGTATAAGTACTGACACAATGCATCTTAAAAAAGATATGTGTGCCCAGTTCTCAGATCCAGATGAATGGATCAGGGAATATGTGGTAAATGCTTATGATGCAAAAGCGAATCTTTGTGAAATATGGGGGGAAGAAAACAGTAAAGAGACCACCATCTTTGTTAAGGATAATGGTCATGGGATGGACAGACAGGGAATGCATGATTTTTTTACCATATACCGCTCACGGAAAAAGGGAGGTCCACGAAGAGCAATTGGCATGTTCGGGATAGGTAAAATGAGTATAGCTGCTATTCCCTGCCAAACAAAATTTTTTGTGCAAACATCAACAGGAGCCGAATGTTGGGAAGTTGAAACAGGCTCGCTGCTTGAGGAAAAACCTATCAGGCTGAATAAAGTAAGCCAGGTACCCGAACATGGGACACTATTTGCCATCACTTTTAAAAAGAAAGAAAAGCTGATAAATGTATTAAAAAAGCTTCATGGGATCCTGAGAAAATATACCCGTTATCTTCCTCTTGATACGTATGTTTGCTTTCCTGAAGACAAAGAAAATAAAAAAGAAGAGTATAAGGAGAGGATAGGGGAAGAATGGTCAGCTGATACTGAGTTGTTTGGCCATTCTACTAATTTTATATCTGAAGGAAATGAATTTGAGATCATACTTGGTATAGGCCCTGCTTCACATGAAATATACCAGAACAGGGTATTTATATCTGATCAATATAATCTGCTCACCCATGATCTTACGAATTCTTTTAACCTGCCCAATTTAAGGATACGCGTAGACAGCCTTGATCTTGAATTGCCCTTTGGAAGGCACTGTTTGAGTAATGAGGATGTTTTAATACCTCTCGTTAGGCATCTTAGAAAAAATGTTTTCCCCGATTATTTTGAACTTCTTATAAAAAATTGGCAGGCAGGCAGATTAAGAGATTCTGGTCCGAAAATTTCAAGGATTGAAGAAATGGTGGTGGAACTTATCATGTTCTGGCCGCATCTGGAGGCATCATGGGGTAACTTCCCTGTATTCAACATCTTTGATCATAAAAAGGTCTCTCTTGCCGGTCTCGAAAAAATGGTTACCGAAACAGGAAATATCTACCTTGCTGAAACCGAAAACACAGGTGTTGATTATTCATTTTTTGACGGACCGGTACTCACAATCGATCAACCTGCATATAGCCTCAATTTTCTCAAGAAATATTTTCAAAAAGAACTTGTCAACCTAAGCTTGAATGATGTTGTAATAGAAGCCCCATCTACTTCATGCCCTCCACTGACCGAACAGGATTTAAAATTTGAGGAGGGTCTGGGCATCGATCTGGAGGTGGTAAAAGAGAATCTTGATTCTAATTTCGGTTGGGATCGAAATACTTCAAGTGAATCAGGTTCAATAGGTAAAAGTAAAATCGATTTTGATGATATCCCCCGGGAGATAAAGGATGCCAGCAATGATTTCAGAAAATTAACGTGGAAAGTCAATTATCTTGTTGGGAAAGATGGCAAAACACCATGCAAAACACACAGGTTTATAGTGAACAATGATACGGTGATATTGAACCTATATCACCCGGATGTGAAAAAGCTGGTGAAATTATCACTAAAGGCTCCAAAACTTGCAGCTCACTGGGCAGTTGCGATGTGCTTAACGGAGGATAACAGGATCCTTTCTCATTTGAGTTCAGAGAGACGTGAAGATCTTTTACTTCTGGATGTCATGACCAGGGTAGAATTCCGGGAGGGAACCGGTGGTAAAAAGAGTTATGACGAGCTTAACAGGTTAAAAAGATCAATGTGGAAGTTGTTAAAAGATCATGAATTTGATTTCAGTAAGAATTAAAACCTTATTGTTTTTATAATCACTAAAATAGGATTTATCATGAAAAACAGGCGCAAAAATATACTTGAAACCATAACCTTGCTTAAAGGTTTGGAGATAGATATAGATGAAGGATACAAAAAGCTGATAAAGAGTCAGTTTGGTAGTAATCCCGGGAGGGGATTTGGGGAACTTATCCAGAATCTGATCGACAGTTATCCTTCTGATTCTCCAATGGAAAAAAGGAGAGGCGAAATCATTACACACAGGAACATGATAAGTATAACTGATTATGGAGAGGGTTTGGACAGGAAAAAGATCAAACTTTTATTGACTCTGGGTGGCACGGATAAGGATAAAGACCCATCCAAAATAGGAATGTTCGGCATCGGATTTTTTTCAATATTCAATCCAAAACTTGGAACCCAAAAAGTAAAAGTGACTACGAACTGTGAAGGCCATGCGGTTGAAATATCTTTTCTTGTTAAGGAATCGGAGAAAAGACCGGAGATCAGGACAAACATATTACGTAAACGAACAAAATATAAGACCAGGATAGAGGTGTGGTTCGATGATCCCGGGAGTGTGGATAAATGCATATACTTTGCAAAAAAGGCATTAAAATATTATCCCTGTAATATAAAGATCAATGGGGATTCTTTTAGGTCTGTTTGGGCCACTGCAAGGGACGAGAAGAACAAAATATTTGCCAGAACAAACATGTCAGGATTTCTTTCCGGGAGGCTCAACTGGAAAGATTATGTGTCAATACTCTGTAAATATGAGTATATCATAAGGCTACCTGTTAATAGCTTCCCCAATGGTGGTCACAATTTGAAAGGAAACCTTCTTGATTTTTATTCTAAAGAAACTCCTTATGTTCCTGGGTCCAGCGCCACAATCAATAATAATAATTTAAGAGTGACCATAAGCAGGGACTCATTTTACCTGGATAAAAATTTCCGGGAATCTGTAACATTTCTTAATGAAATGCTTATGGAGAAATTGAAGGATATTCTTACAAAGGATTTCAACAAAGATGTGATAGTGGCGAACCAGTTCATATTCAGAGATAAAATAGGCGAGTACCTGCAAGATCCCACCCGCTTTAAGGATAATAAAACGACAGGGATTGTTATCAAGATGCTTGCCCAGGCAAAAGTTTATGAGGTATGCGATAGCAGAGAAAAATATTCACTGTTTGATTTTACAAAGATGCTTAGTGAAGATCTTCCACTTTATTTTTCTGAACAAAAGACAAATCTTGTATGGCTCGGGGGGAATTTTAAACATGACTTTATAGTGTTACCAAATACATGCAAAGCCTTTAATGGAGCTCCTGAATTTTACAGCAAGCTGTTTCGCTGTATCTTTGTTGATATAGTTGATCTTGATACGATCAGGATCAACAGCGAAAAGATCAAAGAACTGGTTGACAGAATGATAGTGAATAAGTCTGCCCTTTCACCAGAATGTAGATTTGTAGGTGAAAAAAAACTGGACCGCGATCAGATGGCATTATTGCTCGAAATCAGTAGTATCCTTGAAAATGAAGAGATAAAAATGGTAATCTCTGAAACTATCGATATACCTGTTAGAAATATCAAGCCTACCTTTTTTGAAGTAAAAGAAAAGGGAGCTTATATATCCACAGGCCTGTTCAACCAGGGTGGAGAACCACTTTCAGATCAGTTTGTGACCAATTTTGAGGAAAAAGAGAGAAAAGAAACAGACCACTATTACGAGCAGATAGATATAATACTTGGAATAAGGCTGGATCATCCTGTCATACAGTTCCTTATAGCGAGCGATAGCAAACACAGGGCTTATTATACTATGACCTATGTAGCCCATGAACTTGCCATGTGTCAGAAACTCCTGGTACCATATTCACCTCTGTATCACCTGGTAAAGGAAAAAACTGCATCAGGCATGAGAAAAGCGTTGATCGATCATTTGATCAACTCAAGAGTAGCATAATAATGATCATTATTTGCAGGTTAAAAAAATCCAAGTATATTTACTTAAAAATAGCTGAAACTGCAATGACAAAGAAAACTTCTTCTATTATTTTTCAGGAAGGTTTTAACATAACCAGTCCGGTTATGAAAGAAATCCATGCCGAGATCTATGATTATGCATATCATGGCAGGCCCTGCATCCTTTTTGGACCATCCGGTGCTGGTAAAGAATTTGTTGCACGTTATTATTATAAAGTTTTTAAGGAGTTCTCACCATTAAAAGGTCCTTTTTTAAGTCTGAACTGTGCCGGACTTACTCCCACAATAGCAATAAGTGAGCTTTTTGGCCATGTAAGAGGTTCCTTCACGGGTGCCTATAAAGATAAACAGGGCTTGTTTGAGAAAGCCAATAACGGCATTCTTTTTCTGGATGAGATTGGTGATATCCCCACCGAAGTACAGTCAATGCTCCTGCGAGCCATTGATCCTGAAACCCATGAAGCGAGAAGGCTTGGATCAAATAACAATTATTCCACCGGGAATGTGATCGTGATCTGTGCTACCGACCGGTCAAAAGATAGCCTGCGTCTGGCTTTACTCAGCAGGTTAGGCAAGCAGGTGGAAGTTCCGGGTGTTGACAAAAGAGGTGAAGATGTTCATGCTGCTGTTCAATTTTTCGCTCACTCAGCTCTGCAGAAAAGGCGTGATAAAGATGAAGTCATCAACATTGTTTTTGAAAAACAAGCAAACGAAGACATTGAAACTCCAACAGGTGAAAATCCGGTTATTTACGTGGCACAACGCATTGCCTTAAGGCTATCACCAATGGTAATCAAACGATCCTGGCCCGGAAACTTCAGGGAAATCAGAAATGCTATTGACACAGCCATCATACGTGCAAAAAAAACTAAGGGAATTGAGAATTTCATTAAAAATGTGGAATATTATTATAATTACCATCAGCGAAACTTCTCAGACTCGCTTTTAGAAAGTCCTGCCAAGATTGCAGAAGAAAAAGAGGTTCCGGATGGAAGTCATTCAGAAGATAAAAACATGAATGAAAAGATCCTTAAAAATATTTGTACTACATTTCCCAGGATAGCGGAAGAAGAAAGACTTAGTTGGGCATTATTTTTATCAGATGAGGATCACAGGATCTTTTATAGGAATGAATTGGACAGCGTACTTAAATTTTTGAAGAAAAGGACGATCCAGGAACGCTTGAAAAAGCTTGTTGAATCAGGTATTATCACCAGAAAAGGAGAAAGGGGAGATGAATACCACCTTAATTTTGAAACTGCTGTTTCGTCAGATGAGGATTTACAATCCGCCAGCTTATTATCTCTTCCGGAATTTAATTTTATCCCGGCAGACAGGGAAAAGGAGATCAGGCACGTAATGGAACTTATCAGCAACAGCAGGGGCGTCTTTATTTCCGGTGATAGAAAAACAGGAAAGACAACTTTTGTTTTTTCACTTGGTGTTATGCTAATGAAAACAAGACCGGTATTTTACCATGCATTGGATGACACTAAACTGATAGAGTTATTCAATATCATTGCGGAGAAACTTAAGGACAATGATATTGACAACATCCCGGATTTCAGGCATGATGATACCAGGGACCTTCCTGTCTTCGCAGCTACACTTTCAGGTTTTCTCGAAAGATTATTTCCACCTGACTCGGAACCGGTTCTGATCCTTGATAACACCAATACATTAAAATCCACCAGCGAACTCAAAGCTTTAAATGTGATGCTTCAATACTGGAAAATGTTCTCATTTATTCTTGTGGGTAAGAAACTTGGGAATGAATTGAATATGGAGGAAGAGGT
>DAOWEV010000206.1 GCA_030638325.1 Bacteroidales bacterium | reverse complement strand
TTTGTTGAACCCCATTCGGGGTTCTGATTATTATTTCGTTTGTTTCCGTATGCTTCGCATACGGTTATTATTGTTCAATCCCTTCGGGATTTTTTGCTAAGTTTTATATTTATCCCCAGCACATCAAAATAATATTTAGCCTAAAGCTTATCACGAAAATAGTAATTTTGCTCAGGCAAAAATAAACTTTATTGAGTCTATGTTATTTCAAAGCAAGTGTCGAACTAAAACCACCATTGGTGAGAATGAATTAACTGTTGCATGTTACGGGTTGCAAGTTGAGAACCTGCAACCCGCAACCTGCAACCTGCAACAATATTCTAATGATTGCTTAAACAACATTCCATTTACCAAACTTAATTTATAAAATGAATACGATTAAACCTGTCCTGAATGCCATTTGGAATCAGCTCTATGGTGAGAACCACCTGGAGTTACTGGAATCTTTTATCACTGAGATAAGTGGATTGAAAGAAAGGGTGCATTTTAAAGATCAGGAGAAGGAATGGTACAAAGACGCCATTGTATATTCCTTATATGTGGACCTGTTTAATAAAGATTTCCGAGGATTGGAAGACAAGCTGGATTACATTGCAGAGCTTGGGGTGAATTGCCTGTGGTTGTTGCCCATCCTGGATTCTCCGATGAAAGACGCCGGCTTCGACATGCGGGATTACCGGAAGATCAGGCCGGGACTACTGGGATTGGATGAGAATGCAGGAAAAGATCAGCAGCATGAAGTATTCCGCAGTTTCCTAGAAAAAGCGCATGAACGCGGGATCAGGATCATCTTTGATATAGCCATAAATCACACTTCAGATAAGCATCCATGGTTCCTGGAATCCAGGAAATCAAAAGATAACCCGTACCGGGATTTTTATATCTGGAATAAGGATACGGACAAATACCAGGATGCCCGGATCATCTTTTATGGTATCGAAGAAAGCAACTGGAAAAAAGATGGAGAAGAATATTTTTTCCACCGCTTTTTCGATTTCCAGCCGGACTTGAATTACCGCAACCCGGAAGTGCTGCTGGACATGTCAAGGAACCTGCTGTTCTGGCTTGAGCAAGGAGCAGACGGGTTCAGGGCCGATGCCATTCCTTATTTATGGAAAGAAGATGGCACGGCCTGCGAAAACCTGCTGCAGACACATACCATAATCAAATTTTTCAGGGCTGTCCTGGATTATGTAAGGGCCAATACCCTTTTATTAGCCGAAGCCTGCCAGCAACCCATTGAGGTGGTGAAGTATTTCGGGGATGGAGACGAATGCCATGCCGGCTATCATTTTCCGCTGATGCCCCAGATGTTCAAAGCGCTGGCAGCAGAGAGCAGAGACCCCGTAGTCCATATCCTGAGTAAAGATGTTACCCCGGATATTCCGGAAGGGACCCAATGGTTTACTTTCCTCCGACTGCATGATGAATTGAGCCTTGAGCTGGTTTATGTCTCTGAAGAAGACAGGAAATACATACATGATAACTATTGTAAAAAACCCGAATGGGATTTCCGTCTCGGACAGGGCATCTCGGCCCGGCTGGCGGAGTTGATGGACCGTGATCCCAGAAAGATCGGGCTGATTTTTTCCATTATGCTCACCCTGCCGGGAACACCTGTGATCTATTACGGGGATGAATTCGGAAGACTGAATGATGAAAATTACTACAGGGAACAGATCAGGCTGACCGGCAAGGACGACACACGGTTCCTCGTAAGGGGACGTATTGACTGGAAAGAGGTCGAAAATCAATTACAAAATCCAGATAGTTTTGAGGCTAAAGTTTATCAACGTATCAGCAAGCTGATTAGAATGCGCAGGCAGTATAAATGCTTTGGCAGAGGGGATATTCAGTTTATCACCGTAACAGATATGGAAGGGATTCAATTGAATAATGTATTGGGCTATATCCGGAAATATCAAAATGAGCAGGTACTTATACTTAATAATCTTTCAGATGAAGATATAACAATACAAATCCCGGAATGTCTTGCCACTTCCGGTGAAAATAATACCGAAGGGAAATCAATGGAATTGAAAGGATATGAATACCGGTGGATACCGTTTTAATCTCTTTAATTTTTAACGCAGTACAAGGCTGCAAGGAAATTGATTAACGATTAACGATTGTAGATTAACGATTTGAGATTTTTGGTTTATTTAACATTATGAGTAAAAAATGAACTTAAAGACAGATTGATAGACTATAGCGTAGAAAAGAAAATGATTAACGCTTGTAAATTGAAGGTTAACGATAGAAGAAAAAATCTGAAATCGTTAATCGTTAATCTACAATCGTTAATCGAATGTCTAATGTATTATTTTATATTTAATTCATAATTATAATGGGTAAGTTTCCACGTGTTTTTGATGCCGTTATCTTCGACCTCGACGGGGTGATCACCAGAACAGCCCTGGTACACAGCGCTGCCTGGAAAAATATGTTCGATCAGTACCTCAGGGAGAGAGAAAAGAAATACAATGAGCCTTTTCGTGAATTTACCCATGAACATGATTACCTTCAGTACGTGGATGGCAAGCCCCGCTACGAAGGGGTGAGATCATTCCTGGAATCAAGAGACATAGAAATTCCATACGGAGGGCCGGATGACACGATTGAAGATGAAACCATCTGCGGCATTGGAAATCGTAAAAACCTGGTGTTTAACACTACCCTGAAAAAACAGGGTGTGGAGGTTTATGAATCCACTGTGGCGTTGATCCGGAAGTTAAAAGAAAAAGGAATAAAGGTGGGGGTGGCTTCCTCTTCAAAGAATTGTGAAGTTGTTCTAAATGCTGCCGGCCTGCTGGATCTGATGGAAACCCGTGTGGATGGCATAGTCTCCGCAAAACTCGGACTGAAAGGGAAACCGGAACCGGATATCTTCACAAGAGCCGCTGACAACCTTGGAGTGAAATACGACAGGACCGTTGTGGTTGAAGATGCCGTTTCAGGTGTTCAGGCAGGAAAAAAGGGAAACTTCGGGCTGGTGATTGGGATAGCACGCGAAAATAATCACCGGGAGTTATCAGCCAATGGCGCGGACCTGGTTGTCAGCGATATTGAAGAAATTGGATTCAAGGGTATTAAAGCCTGGTTCAAAAAGGGGATTTTTGAGGATAGCTGGTCCATCACATATCATGATTATGATCCTGACAAGGAAAAAAACCGGGAATCATTACTAACTGTCGGGAACGGATACTTTGGAACCAGGGGAGCCATGGAAGAATCCTGTGCCGGGAAGGTGAACTATCCGGGCACCTATATGGCAGGGGTGTACAACCGGCTGGTATCAGAAGTTGCAGACCGGGGCATTGAAAATGAGGATTTTGTAAATGTGATAAACTGGCTGCCAGTTAACTTCAGGATTGGAGACAGTGACTGGCTTGACATCAATAAAGTGAAAATTCTCTTCATTCAAAGAAGGCTCGACTTCAGAAATGGTGTGCTTCATCGAAAGCTTATAATCAGGGACGATATGGGCCGCGAAACCCGTATCAAATCGAAGCGAATAGTTAGCATGCAGAACCCCCACCTTGCAGCCATGGAATATTCCATTACCCCTTTGAACTACTCCGGCAAGATCACAGTGAAATGCGGATTGCATGGTGATCATATCAATGCGGGTGTGGAGCGATATCAGCAACTTGACCAAAGGCACCTGGAAGCTGTTGATCAGGGAAGTAAGGAGAATACACAGTTTTTGGTTGTCCGGACCACACAATCCAGGATTGATATTGCCGCATCATCGGTGATCCGGGTGGATGTGAACGGAGCAGAAAAAGAGGTTGATTTTCACTCTGAACATTCCAATGGCCGGGTCGAATCATCATTCAAAACAGCAGTTGACCAGGAAGATACCCTGACTATTCATAAAATAACAGGACTCCAACATTCGAATGATCCTGAAATTAATGAGCCGCTCTTAGCGGCCAGAAATTCCATTAAAGGATACAAGACTTTTAAGGAGGTGTACAGTCTCTCAGAGCAAAAGTGGGAAGAGATCTGGGATAAGATAGATATCAGGCTGGAAGGTGACCGGCTGGCTCAGAAGCTTTTGCGTTTGCACTTATATCATCTCATGGTGACAACGTCTCCCCACAACGCCCGGATCGATTTTGGGATCCCGGCCAGGGGGCTGCATGGAGAAGCATACCGGGGGCATATATTCTGGGATGAGTTATTCATCCTGCCGTTTTATGATATTCATTTCAAAGAGACTGCGAGGTCGGTGCTGATGTACCGGTATTTCCGATTAGACAATGCGCGTAAATATGCACGTGAGTATGGGTACAGGGGCGTCATGTTTCCCTGGCAAAGTGGCAGCAGCGGCAGGGAAGAAACACAGGTCCTGCACCTGAACCCGGTCTCCGGTAAATGGGGAGCTGATTTCAGTTCCCTGCAGCGTCATGTTTCGCTGGCTATCGCATACAATATCTGGGACTACTATCATATCACCGGTGACCTGGAATTCATCGAGGCATATGGGATGGAGATGTTCCTGGAAATCTGCCGGTTCTGGGCCGGGAAATGTACCCTGAATAAAACAACCGGACGATATTCCATCGACAAGGTAATGGGACCGGATGAATTTCACGAAAAGTATCCGAGTGCTGAAACAGGAGGATTAAAAGACAATGCCTACACCAACCTGATGGTAGCCTGGGCTTTGGAACATGCTTTTAAATTACTTTCAACGATCTCAACCGAATCGGGCATAGCAGTACTGTCAAAAATTGAGCTTACGGAAAATGAACTGGAGTCGTGGAAGGATATCATGAAGCATCTAAACCTAATCATTTCCAATGAGGGTATTCTATCTCAATATGATGGATATTTTACCCTGAAAGAGCTTGACTGGAATGCCTACCGGAAGAAATACGGTAATATTTACCGGATGGACAGGTTACTCAAGGCAGAAGGGAAATCCACAGATGAATATAAGGTAGCCAAACAGGCGGATACGCTCATGACTTTCTATAACCTGGACAAGGAAGAAGTTGATCGTATGCTGCAAAGACTGGGGTACAAAATGCCGGCAGCTTACTTCAGGAAAAACCTGGATTATTACCTCGCAAGAACTTCCCATGGATCGACACTGAGCAGGGTTGTGCATGCCAGGCTGGCCCTCCTCGCAGGTGAAAAACAGCTCAGTTGGGAGTTGTACCATGATGCCCTCACAAGTGATTACCAGGATATCCAGGGAGGGACCACCGGTGAAGGGATACATGCAGGGGTCATGGCAGGAACGATATGGGTGGCCCTGACCGCTTATGCCGGCCTCAACCTGAGAACAGATGTAGTAAAGCTCAATCCTGATCTTCCGCAGCACTGGCGGAGGATAAGCTTCGGGTTTAGCTTTCAGGGAGATGAATACGAATGTGAGATAAAACAAAATATATTGAGAATAAAGGTAACGAGCAGTGAGAAGAAAAATATCAGGATAGAGGTCAATGGAGTTGAGAACACCTTAATCACAGGAGAGTTGTATACTATTAAAAACTTGTAGAATTATGTTGGGAGACGTATTACTTATCACAGAAAAGCACCGGCAAGCCGGCGAAGAGATCATCCGGGAGATCCTGAAAAACAAAAAAACAAAATACATGGTGGCCATATCGGGAGAATCCGGATCGGGAAAGACGGAGCTGGCCCATGTCATTGCCAGAGGACTTCGGAAATACGGCATTATGGCAAAACCTATCCACATTGACAATTATTACCGCATCCTTCCTTTGGAAAGAACTGAATGGAGAAAAAAACATGGAATAGAAAATGCTGTGGGTTATGATGAATACGATTGGGATACGATCTATAAAAATATTGACGACTTTAAGAACAATCGTGTATCCACCATGCCATGCGTTGATCTAATAACCGAACAGGTAGATGCTCTTACAACAGACTTTAATGGCATTGACATGCTTATCATTGACGGATTATATGCCATCAAAACCGAAGGTGTCGACCTGCGGGTGTTTATTGAACTTACCTATCATGACACCAAAAAAGCACAGGCAGTACGCGGCAAAGAACCCCGGAACGAATACCGGATGGCGGTTCTTGAGCAGGAACACCGGATGGTGCAGGACTTGAAACCAATGGCAGATTTGCTGATCACGAAAGAATATGCAGTTGTTACGCTTCCTAAATGATCTTTAATGAAATATTCATAATCAAATGTCCATTCATCAATTCTTTTGATTCTGCCCTCTTGTGTGATGATACACTTGATAACATTAACACTCCGTGCTCGGTAAAAGCAAAAGGCAGCTTTCTTCTGCCACCCTAACTTGATGTCGCAATTTGCGATATCTTTTCTTTAAGGTCGCAATTTGCGACTGATAACTGACGACTGATTTAAGTTAATGAAATAAACCAAAATAATTAGGAACGGCATTTATGCCGTTTAATATGATTAGGCAATATAAACCGGGCTTTAGCCCAAACACAAACAAGATCATGTCGTTTATTAATATTTATGTGCATTTTGAATGGTCAACAAAAAACAGGCAGGTTTTATTATCCAAGGGCTAAAGCCCTAGTTTGTTTTTTGTAATTCATAATATCCACCACATAAATGTGGTGTCTAATTATTGGAAAACAGACCCCTTTTCCCCCTTTCGACTTAATGTTTCTTAACTCCTTCATTATCTTTATTGTATTCCGTCATTAACCCATTTAAAGGGCTAAATATACACAAAAAATTAAAATTCAACTTGG
>DAOWEV010000018.1 GCA_030638325.1 Bacteroidales bacterium | reverse complement strand
GTACTGTGATCATCTCAGCTGCCGGAGAGGTAACCAACGTGAAAAAAGTGGTGGAGCCGGTGCTTGTTAATTACGTGGATTCATTCCTTATTTATATCGATCTCTCAAAAAGTCATTACGAATTGGGAGGCAGCAGCTTTGCCCAATCACTCAACACCCTCGGCGCCAAAACGCCTGCAATAGAGGATCCTGCGTATTTTGCCAGGGCCTTCGATGCTGTGCAGGCCCTCGTGGCAGAGGATAAAATTCTCGCCGGGCACGACATTTCAGCAGGCGGAATGGTCACAACCCTGCTTGAAATGACTTTTGGAAATAATGAAGGCGGGTTGCATATTGATCTGTCCGGAATCCGGGAGGAGGATATCATAAAACTTTTATTTGCTGAAAATCCCGGCATCATTATACAGGTAAAAGACACACCGGATATATCAGAGCTTCTCGGTTCGAGGGGCATAGATCATCACATCATTGGAAAACCCGGTGCTGAAAGGAAACTGTTTTTAAAACACGGACCATTCAACCGGACCTTTGATATAAATAGTCTCCGGGATACCTGGTTCAGGACATCTTACCTGTTAGACAGAAAACAAAGCGGTGAAATAAAAGCCCTGGAAAGGTTCCGCAATTACAAATCAATTGAATTAAAATATCACTTTCCTGAAAGTTTCACAGGCAAAACCAAACAATATGGGATTGACCCCGGCCGAAAGGCAATGTCAGGGCTGAAAGCAGCTATCATTCGTGAGAAAGGCGTGAATGGCGACCGTGAGATGGCCTATGCCATGTACCTCTCCGGGTTCGATGTGAAAGATGTCCATATGACCGACCTGGTCAGCGGGCAGGAAACGCTTGATGATATTCATTTCATCGTTTTTGTGGGGGGCTTCTCCAATTCAGATGTGCTGGGCTCTGCAAAAGGCTGGGCCGGCGCTTTTCTATATAATGAAAAAGCCCGGAACACCCTTCACAGGTTTTATGCACGTGATGATACACTCAGCCTCGGAGTTTGTAACGGATGCCAGTTAATGGTCGAGCTTGGACTGGTTTATCCGGATCATCAGGAGCGACCGAAAATGCTCTTCAACGATACAGGAAAATTTGAATCAGGTTTTGTGAACGTGGATATTCCTGAAAACAATTCCGTCATGTTACAATCACTGGCCGGATCCCGCCTCGGAATATGGATACAGCACGGAGAAGGCAAGTTTCACCTGCCTTATGCAGAGGGAAAGTATCAGATCCCGATGAAATTCTCTTATTCAGAATTCCCGGGCAACCCGAATGGCTCACGTTATGATGCAGCAGGCATCTGCTCTGAAGATGGCCGTCACCTCGCCATCATGCCCCACCTCGAGAGGGCTTTCCTGCCCTGGCAATGGGCCAACTATCCCGGTAGCCGCAAGGATGACAAGCTAAGTCCATGGATCGAAGCTTTTGTGAATGCCAGGAAGTGGGTTAGCAGAAGAACCGCTAATACGAATATACCAGGCCAAAAGTGGCATCTATAAATTGAACACTATTGAAATTGTTTTTATTATAGGCCATAAAGTTATAACGGCCTTTGATAACGGCTCCCCAGCTTGAGGTACTACCGAATGGGATCAGCACCCCGACCTCAGGCGTGACCGTAAAATTCCAGGGTTTATCCGTAATCACTAAAAAACCTATCTCCTGTCTTATTTCACAGTAGCTGACTCCGGCACTCAAGCCCACGAAAGGTTGTACAAAAGCATCCGGAAGGAAATAATACTGGCTCACAACTTTCAGTGGCAAACTATAGAAATATCTGAAAATAGTGGTAGTGAGCGCTCCGCCTTCGAAATCATAAGTTTGCCTGTCTAATTTTTCATACCAGCCATACCATCCGATAGAGCCACCTATGGTCCAGTTATCATCCAGCACCGCTTTATATTCAAAATGAAAGCCCCGGAATCCCATGCTCGAAATGAAATCCTTAAGATCCCCGACAGGGAAGCTTAAATTGTACTCAAAACTCACCAGGCCTCTTCTCAGGAAAGTATTGGTGACTGCCCCAATGATAGGTGCTTCAGACGCTTCAGGTTCAATAACCAGTTCATCCTGCACCATCATATCTTGTGCATTTACGGATGTTATCAGGATCATAAGGATCGCTATTGCTGTAATTAATATCTTCTTCATAATAATTCAGTATTTATAATTGGTATGTTAATATCAGTTTTTCTTCAAATAGGGTGATTGCGTAAAGGCTTCATCTATACCTCTTTCAGCACGTTGTTTATTATAATCTGCAGTTGTACCGGCAACACCTGATACCAATGCCTGCCATCTGAAATATACCGGGGGTATGGAATCAGGCGGCATGTTTTCCAACTCCTGCTGTGTATGCTTTTCGATAAAAAGCCTGTATTCACGCAAGCTTTCACCATCAGCCATTTCCGTCAGCAGGGAGCCTGTCTTGGTGTCATATGTATAGTATCCCCAGGGATACCATCCATAATACGGAGGCCAGTATCCATAATATTTTGTGTCTCTGGAATTCCAATACCATCCCCCGCCATACCATCCCCAATAGCCGGGATAACCCCACCACCAGCCGGGAGGATAAACAATAGTAGTGGTACTTTTTAAAAACATAGCAACCAGGTTGACCCCGAAATCAAAATTCTCATCAGAACTTACTTCAGTATATCCCTCAGCCAGAAATTTCCCCCTGACATAAGACCTTATATTATCGGATGTTCCGCCGGGGGCATAAAAAGCATCTACCTCATTATCACTCAGGTAATTATGTATCAACCCCACCGAATCTCTGATGGCAAAGGTGTTGTATTGCTGGAAGTTAAAATCAGTCTCGTAATACGTTAGTGTAATGTCCAGTTCATCTAAGTATGCATCGTCATTAGGCTGGAAGCAAGATGTCAGAAAAATGCCCAGCACGAGTGTAATGGCAGCTAAGTTGCCGATTGTTCTTTTCTTCATAATCTATATTCGAATTAAATATTATTTCATTAAAAGCAGGGGCAAAAGTAGTATTTTTTTTCTTTATTAGGTGTTCCCATGCGGAAAACAAGAAAAAGTACGCATCTTTGTGATGAACCTATAATAACAGGATTTAATTATGAAGATTTTTATTCTGCACCTGGTGTTAATCTGTTTTATGTTCTCAGGATTGCAGGTATATTCACAAAGGCACTGAAACACCTTGGTCTGGTGTGTATGTGGACCATAATAACTTTTAATCCACAGGAAATGAATGAAGCCGTAAAAACAGGAAAAGCCATATTTGCAGGAGGCTGTTTCTGGGGGATGGAATATTTGATGCAAAAACTGGATGGGGTCATATCAACAACTGTCGGATACACAGGCGGGCATGTTGAAAACCCCGCTTATGAAGATGTCTCAGGACAGGATTCAGGCCATGTAGAAGCATTAGAGGTCACTTACGATCCTGAAAAGATATCTTACGAAGAACTCACTAAATATTTCTTCGAGATCCATGATCCCACGCAGGTCAACCGCCAGGGCCCTGATGTAGGAGAACAGTATCGTTCAGAGATATTTTATCTGAACGAAAACCAGAAAAACATCGCGGAAAAACTTATACAAACACTTAAAAATAATGGTTACGAGGTAGCAACAAAGCTTACAAAAGCATCTGCATTTTTCCCGGCAGAAGGCTACCACCAGGATTACTATGAAAAGGCCGGAGGGGTACCTTACTGCCATTCCTATCAGAAGCGATTTTAATTCGGTTGACGGTTGACAGTTGACAGTTGGCGGTTGGCGGTAAACAGTTATCAGGATAGTGTCTGTTCACTGTTCCCGTCTTCGGACTTCCGACTTCTGTCTTCGGTCTTCTGTTCCCTGATAACTGATAACTGTTCACTGTTAACTGTTATTCGTATCTTTACCCCCGCTTTTGCAGAAACTAATCCAAGCAACATGGAAGTCACCAGGATCTTTGACCTTTTACCCTATTACAAACAGAAGTTCAGGCCAAAAGACGATGCCCTGTCAGGCAAGGAAAACGGGGAGTGGGTCAAATATAGCATTGACCAATACATTGAAACTGCTAATAGCATAAGCTACGGCCTGTTGAAGCTGGGCATTCAGAAGGGGGACAAAATAGCATCCATTTCCAATAGCAGGCCGGAATGGAATTTTGTGGATATGGGAATCCTTCAGACCGGTGCTGTACACGTGCCTGTCTATCCCACCATCAGCGAATCTGATTATAAATATATCCTGAAACATTCGGATGTTAAGTATGTTTTTGTAGGGAGCCAGGAACTGTATAAAAAGATAGAGCACATAATTCAGGATACTCCCAACATTTTAGACGTATATTCATTTAATCGCATCGATGGCATAAAGCACCTGGATGAACTTACCGGTCTGGGTCGCGCTAATCCTGACCCGGACAAGCTTAAAACATTGACCAACGCCATAAAACCTGATGATATTGCCACCCTGATCTATACCTCCGGCACAACCGGCACCCCTAAGGGGGTATTGCTTTCCCATAATAACATCATCAGCGATGTAATGAATGTATATCATGTGTTTCCGGTAGACGATACCTGCAAGGGAGTAAGCTATCTGCCTTTATGCCATGTTTATGAAAGAACGAATATTTACGTTTATCATTACGTGGGAGTTTCGATCTATTACGCTGAAAACATGGGGAAGATCGCCGATAACATCAGGGAAGTCAGGCCGGAGATCCTCACAACAGTACCCCGGCTGCTGGAGAAAGTATATGACAAAATAATAGCTAAAGGCTTTAAGCTGAAAGGGATACAGAAAACACTCTTTTTCTGGGCGGTGAATCTTGGACTGAAGTTCGAACTGCATGGCAAAAATCCTTTATACAAGCTTCAACTTTCAATAGCCAACAAAATAATTTTTTCAAAATGGAGGGAGGCTCTGGGCGGGAAACTACGTGTAATAGTATCCGGGGGGGCAGCCCTGCAACCACGTCTAACAAGGATCTTTACGGCCGCCAGGATACCTGTACTGGAAGGCTACGGTCTGACCGAAACTTCTCCTGTCATTTCTGTCAACGACTTTGAAAAAGGTGGCAGGAACTTTGGCACAGTAGGGAAACCTTTAAGGGATGTGGAAGTCAGGATAGCTGAAGATGGAGAGATCCTGTGCAAAGGGCCAACTATTATGAAAGCTTATTATAAGGAGCCGGAGCTTACGAAGGAAGCGCTCAAAGATGGTTGGTTCCATACCGGTGATATAGGAGTTATAGTTCCCGAAGGCCACCTGAAAATTACCGGCCGGAAGAAGGATATCTTTAAAACCTCCCTCGGAAAATATATCAGCCCGGCCATCCTGGAAAATAAATTCAAGGAATCCCCCTTCATCGATAATATCGTGGTACTTGGGGAAAATCAGAAATATGCCGCGGCCCTGGTAGTTCCCGATTTCACACACCTTAAATCCTGGTGTGACATAAAAGGGATACCATATACTTCAAATGCAGAAATGATCAATCATCCTGAAATCAAAAAGAGATATAAAAAGGAGATTGATCTTCACAATACATTCTTTGGTCATAGTGAAAAGATACAAAGCTTCGAACTCCTGGATCATGAATTTTCTATTGAAACAGGAGAAATGACTGCCAACCTTAAAATAAAACGCCGCTATATTAACGAGAAGTATAAAACAGAACTGGAAAAATTATTCAAATAATCAGTGTTGCACCTGCTACCCGCTAAAATCGTTCAATTATGGAAAAAATAACCCGGATTTTCGACCTGTTAGTACAATATAAAGGCATATACTCCTGGAAAAAGGATGCTTTTAATAAAAAAATTGATGATAAATGGGTTGCTTACTCATCAAAAGATTATCTTTATTTTGCCAATATGCTGAGCCTGGGCTTCCTTTCAATTGGAATTAAAAAAGGAGACAAGGTAGCTACCATCCTGCTGAATTCGCCCGAGTGGAACTTTTTTGATATGGCCCTGCTCCAGATCGGAGCTATCCAGGTTCCGGTTTATCCCACCATCAGCGAATCCAATTACAAATACATTTTCAATGATGCAGAAGTTAAATATGTAATCGTATCCAATGAAGCGGTTTACGAAAATATTGCAGGTATTATCAAGGATATTAATATTGAAGGAGTATTCAGTATCGAAGATGTACATGAAGCCAGGAGCTGGACCGAGATCCTGACACTGGGGAAAGAACATCCTGATCCGGGTGTTCTGGAAAGGATCAAAGAAGGCATTCAACCGGAGGATGTGGCTACCATAATCTATACATCCGGAACAACAGGCTATCCGAAAGGGGTTATGCTTTCGCATAAAAACATTATCCACAACTTTTTAGGGGCCAACACCATACCTGACTATCATCCCGAGCAGAGGGTACTCAGTTTTCTTCCCCTGTGCCATATCTTTGAACGTATTCTGAACTATTTGTTCCAGTATAATGGCTTATCGATCTATTATATAGATAAGATTGAAGAAGTTGGCCCGGCCATGCGCGAGATCCAGCCCCATACTTTTGGGGCTGTCCCCCGGGTCATTGAAAAAACATTTGATAAAATATTGAAGGCCGGAAGGAATCTGAAAGGTATTAAAAGACAGCTGTTCTTCTGGGCTTTAAACCTTGGGTACCGTTATGAAATGCACGGCGCAAATGGCTGGTGGTATGAGTTTCAGTTAAAAATAGCGGATGTACTTATATTCAAGAAATGGCGGCAGGCCATGGGCGGCAATATCTATATTATCATTTCCGGAGGCGCACCCTTACAGTCCAGGTTGGCCCGGGTATTCTGGGCGGCCGGGATCACCATCCTGGAAGGATACGGACTGACAGAGACTTCTCCGGTAATTGCAGTCTCAAGTTTTGCAGCAGGCGGTTTCAAATTCGGTACTGTGGGGCCGGCCCTTCCGGGTGTTGAAATTAAAATCGCAGGGGATGGCGAAATTCTCACGAGGAGTCCCAGTGTTATGATAGGCTATTATAACAAACCTGAAGAAACCAAAGCAATCATCGATGATGAAGGCTGGCTCCATACCGGCGACATAGGCCATCTGGAAGACGGCAGGTACCTGAAGATCACCGACCGCAAAAAAGAGATATTCAAAACCTCCGGCGGCAAATTTATTGCCCCACAAATGGTGGAGAACAAGATGAAAGAATCACCATTTATTGACAGCCTTATGGTGGTTGGAGAAAACCGTCACTTTTGTACGGCATTGATCGTACCGAATTTCGAACACATTGAATCCTGGTGCGAAGTCAAAGGGATAGCCTACAATGGGCGGGAAGAAAGTATACAAAACGAGGTGATCTTCAACAGGATCAAAAGAGAAGTTGATACCCTCAGCGCGGAACTGGATAAAGTTGAACAGATCAAGAAGTTCATATTGCTTACAGATGAATGGGCAGTCGAGTCAGGCGAGCTATCTCCTACTTTGAAGCTCAGGCGTAAATTCCTCCACCAAAAATATGACACTTTGATTGATGATATCTACGTGTAGCGGATGAAACACACAAGCTGATCCTGTCTTAAAAACATCTTGCAAATTTCTTCACATTTTCTTGTTTTTTGAACATATGTTCATTATCTTTGTGCCGTGGAAAGATGGAAGAATGGAAGAATGGAAGAATGGAAGAATGGAAGAATGGAAGAATGGAAAAATGGATGAAAAACATAATGATAACCCTGCATCATTCCAACATTCCATCATTCCAGTATTCCAACATTCCAGTATTCCAACATTCCAGAAGTTGTCTAATTCAAACTAAAAAAGCATATGTCGCGGCCCGAAAAAGAAAGAATCGTTTATAAACCCCCGCTTTTTGCAGCGTTTAAGCCGATTGGAGTTGCAAGTAAGGTACTGGGTCAAACATTGCTATCGCTGGATGAATTTGAAGCAATTCGTCTCGCTGATCATGAAGGGGTATCGCATTCAGAAGCAGCGGATGAGATGGAAATCTCGCGCCCTACCTTTACAAGATTGATCGAGAAAGCCAGGAGAAAAATTGCAGACTTTCTGATACAGGGCAAATTACTCACGATTGAAGGTGGAAATGTTCACTTTCGCAATAATATTATTCAATGTGTTAATTGTGGACATATGTTCAATATAAATATCAAAACAACACTTGTGGAATGTCCTGAATGTAATTCCAAAAACCTGATAAATCTGGCAGGTGGCTTTGGTCATGGGAAATGTTGTTAATAAACTGATTAGTTACAAAAAATCTAAAGAAATGAATACTTCAGAAAAAAACAGTAATCCCGGAAGCGGCAGAGGTTTAGGCCGCGGCGGAGGTCAGGGTCGTAATAAGGGCGGTGCATTTGGAACAGGCGGCTATTGTGTCTGTGCAAAATGTGGCGCAAAAGTTCCACACCAGCGAGGTGTTAAATGCACCGGACTGAAATGCCCTGATTGTGGAACCACGATGATAAGAGAAGAATTGTTAAACAAAAACAGATAATCACAAAATGAAAAAATTATTTGCAATACCAACAATTGATGGAAAACTATGTGCACATTTCGGGCATTGTGAAAATTTCGCAATTATTGAAACAGAAGATCAAAAAATCATCAGTGAAGCATTTGTAAGCCCGCCGGTTCATCAACCTGGGGTTTACCCACGGTTTTTGGCCGAAAACGGAGTCAGTACAATTATTTCCGGTGGAATGGGACAGAAAGCAATCCAGCTTTTTACTCAAAATAACATTGAAGTCTGTATGGGCGTGGATTCAGCATTGCCCAGGCAGCTTGTGGAGCAATATATGAAAGGGCAGCTTCAAACCGGGCAAAATTTATGTGATCATTAATCCGGGGAAAGGTGAAAATAGCTATCGCAAGTGGCAAAGGAGGAACCGGAAAAACCACATTATCAACCAACCTGGCAGCTTACCTCGCAGAAGAAAATGAGGTTGTTTTAACCGACCTGGACGTGGAAGAACCAAATTCAGGATTATTCATTAAAGGGGATCTTATTCATCAGGAAGATAAGTTCAAAATGATCCCGGAGTGGATAGAGGATAAGTGTACCCTTTGTGGAATTTGCCAGGATGTTTGTAATTTTCATGCAATCATACAACTAAGTACAATGATCATGGTCTTTCCCGAATTGTGTCACAGCTGCTATGCCTGTTCGGAATTATGCCCGACATCTGCCCTGCCAATGATCCCACAGAAAATGGGTGTGCTGAAACATTACAAAGATGAAAAGCTGAATTTTGTGGAAAGCAGGCTGGAAATAGGCCAGGAACAGGCAGTCCCCCTGATTTCTCAAACAAATGAATACATAGATAAACATTTTCCCGACGGGATCATCAAACTGTATGATGCACCCCCCGGCACATCATGCCCGGTTATAGAAGCTACAAAAGATGCCGACCTGGTGATCCTGGTTACGGAGCCAACCCCTTTCGGCTTACATGATCTGAAACTAACCGTTGACACCATGTATGAATTAAAAAAACAGTTCGGCGTGGTAGTGAACCGGCATGGCATCGGGAATAACGATGTACTGGAATATTGCCGGAAGGAGAACATCCCCGTCGTGGCCAAAATACCGAACGACCGCTACATAGCGGAATTATATTCACGCGGAGAGTTGGTATACAAAAAAGTCCCGGAAGTTAAGCGGCAACTGAAAAACATCCATGACTATATTGTAAAATTGGGATCCGGAGGTGAGAGATGAAAGAAATTGTCATTATTTCAGGAAAAGGGGGCACCGGTAAAACGTCTATTTCTGCATCCTTTGCGTACCTAAGCGGAAAAGATGTTGTAGTGGCCGACTGTGATGTGGATGCAGCCGATCTGCACCTCCTCTTACAACCTGATTTTGCAAAATCGGAAGAATTTTATAGTGGTGAAATTGCTGTCATCGATCAGGATGAATGCATTAAATGTGGGAAATGTGCAGATGTCTGCCGTTTTGATGCCATCCCTGTTATAAACGATCAATACATTGTTCAGCCTCTGGCTTGTGAAGGATGCGGATATTGTGCCCGCATTTGTCCAACAGATGCCATAACAAATGAAAGTCAAAATGTTGGCAAATGGTATATATCAACAACAAAAGTTGGCAGTATGATGGTACATGCCAGGCTCGGTATTGGTGCAGATAACTCGGGCAAGCTTGTGGCTAAAGTAAAGAATGAAGCCAAACAGATCGCTGCAGAAAACAATAAGGGTTTTGTAATTGTGGATGGCTCTCCCGGAGTAGGATGTCCGGTTGTGTCTTCACTTTCGGGTGCAAATTTCGTGGTACTTGTAACCGAACCGACGGTCTCAGGACTGCATGATCTGAGGAGGGTTTACGAACTGGTAAAAAAGTTCCATATCAAAGCCGGTTGTATTATTAATAAATCAGACCTTAACAGGCAGGTATCAGGGGAAATAGAAGAATTTCTCAAAACTGAAAATATTGTCCATATCGCCAGTCTTCCATACGATGAAACTTTCACCCGGGCGATGACGATCGGGCAGACTATTGTTGAATACCAGGAGGGTGAATTAAAGGAGATGCTCACGGAAAGCTGGAACAGAATAAAGCAAATAGTAACTAAATCAATTATGAATTAGGAATTACGAATTAGGAATTGAAATCGCTATGCGGGAATTGAATTTCGACAACATCCAATTTGATCCGCCCAGGCGGATGGTAAGTTTGACTTTTTAAGAGCCTATGCTATTTTAAAACAAGTATTGAATTAAAATCACCTTTGGTGGGAAATAATCAGCTGTTGCAGGTTACAGGTTGCATATAAGTTAAGGAGTATAGACTAATAATCTTTTAATAAAAATAAAAATGAAAATTGCATTTACAACAAAAGGAACGAACTGGGATTCTATGATGGATCCCCGTTTTGGCAGAGCCGAATTTCTGCTGTTATATGATGAGGAAAAAGATGAATTTACAAATATTGACAACAGGGCCGTGCAGAATGAAGCTCATGGTGCAGGGCCTCAAACTGCACAAAAATTATTTGAACTGCATCCGGATATTTTGATCACCGGGAACGGCCCGGGCGGTAATGCTGCAACTGTTTTAGAAAAAGCAGGCATTAAACTCTATATTGGGGCAGGGCAAATGACAGTGAAAGAAGCCTACCAGTCCTATCAGAACAATGACTTGAGAGAATTTTAATAAATATCGGATGAGTTATTTAAAATACAAAGTATCAGATGAATGTATAGGATGCAGGGCCTGTGTAGATGTTGCCGGGTCAAATTTTGAAATCAATGACCTGAATAAAGCATACCTGAAAAAACAACCTGATAATGCAGCTGAAGAAGCCAATTGTAATGAAGCAATTGATGTATGTCCTGTCGACGTCATTTCAACTGCCGATATCGAACCTATCCTCTCACACTCTAATATAAAAGAAACTTTAGATGCATATCCGCAGTTAAAACCAATTTTGATACAACTATCCCCAAAATTTAAAAGATTGCAAAATCCTGCCATGTATAATACGCTTGCAAGATTTGCATCCTTTAAAGATGCGGCACGACTTACAGGTCTTTCAATTTGTGAGATACTGCACACCATAAACGAGCATCTTGGGGTTCAGGATAAATTAATTGAAAATATGCCCGATTGTATTTCGTTTGACAAGGGTGAAGACGAAATCACCAGTGAAGAAATATTTTGGGAAGAAAGCGCTGAAAGATATATTTATAATGATGATACGATTACAGAATTAACAGAAAAAATATCGCATCTGAAACCACAGCAGAATATTGTAATCATCTCGGTCGGGAAACCAGTTGCTCTGCTTAAAACCGTAATAGGCTTAGGTTATAAGCTTAATATTGAAAAGAACAGGGAATACAGGCTCTCGATTTTTAATGCTAAGCCTGTTGAAGAAAAGCTAAACTGGTTAGAGAGAAAAGATGAATTTGATATCCTGGACGTCCGGACAATGACCGCCGACCCGTTTGATATAATAATTAAACGATCCTATGAAATCGAAGAAGATGGCGGTTTTATCCTGATACAGCGGTTTAAGCCGGCCCCAATGATCAATATGCTGAGTGAAATGGGCTTTGAAAGTACTACAGAGCTTAAAAAACCCGGTGAAGTTTGGGTATATTTTCACAAAAAAGTTATTGAAGGCGAAAAACAATCTGATCTTCAGAACAATAAGCCGGATGTTGTGATCCAGTCGGCGACACCGGTTGCTTATCCCGTTATCATGAGGCTCCTTCAATCTGAAAAGATCCGGAAAGCTTTAAACATAAAAGAATTAAAAGTCTGGGAAGAGACTGAAAAGCATTTGGGCTGGATCGTCAGCGGAAAAGCGGATATCAGTTTTTCCGCTCTTGTTATTGCTGCAAAATTAAAAGATAGCGATGTTAAGATCCCGGCTCTTTTCGTATGGGATAATTTCTGTATCCTGACAAGAGGATACAAAGCAAAAAGTCTTGAAGATATAAAAGGAAAAAAGATCCATACGCCACTTTTCGAAGAAGCCCCTCCGGCAAAAATCACCAAATATCTCATTAAAGCAAGCGGTTTAAATGTTGAGGATTTCAATTTTGTTTATGGAAATCCTTTTGGAAGGCCTGAGAAAATATTTATGGATTTTGTAAACGGATATGCCGATACTGTTATTTTGCGTGAGCCCGAAGCCAGTTATGCCATCAAAATGACCCAAAACAGAGGAGAAGAAATATCCATAATTTCATACAATAAAATATGGAATGAAATCAATCCGGACTTTGGTAGTTTTCCCAATGCGGGAATTGTTTTTAAAGGAGAATTTACAAGGAAATATCCCGAACTAACAAAAGTCTTTCTGGATGAACTAAAAACGTCTATCAACTGGGTAAATGAAAACAGGAATAAAGCTGCCAAATTGTCTTTTGATATGATGAGGCAGCCTGTTGAAAGTGTTGAATTGTTCCTTGAAAGGGTTAATTTTGATTATGTTGACGGAGATAAATTGGTCAATAAAGTTTCTGATTATTTTAATATACTCACAAAACAAGGGGTTGTGGAAGCTAAAATTGATGAGCAATTTTTAAATATTTTCAAGTTGTAGCTCATTTTTAGTGTATTATCTTATAGACCAGCTCTTTCAATAGTTCACCTTCGGTAGTGGAATAATTATTGACTCCTTTCAGGCGCAGATCGTAATCCCTTAAGTAAGAGATAACCCGGTGTATCTTGCGGGATGTGTAATTGTTGGCAGCCACGCTATAGTCCTTAATAAAATAGGGGTGAATGGAAAGAGCGGAGGCAACACTGTTACTGGATTTGTCCGGAAGCTGGTGGTAGATCATCAGCTTCAGGAAAAACCCATACAACATGGTAAGCGTCACGGCCAATGGATATTGCTTTGGATTGGCAGCAAAATGATTCACGATCATATTGGCTTTGTAAACATTTTTTTTACCAAGAGCATTGTGCAACTCAAAAATATTGAAGTCTTTGCTGATGCCAATATTCTTCTCAACGGTGTCTTCGGTTATCCCGGCGCCTTTTTCAAGGTTGATGATAAGCTTCCCCAGTTCATTTTTGATTTTGTTCAGATCATTTCCAAGGTATTCCGCAAGCAGGATAGTGGCTTTTGTTGTTATCGTATAACCCATTCCTGAAAGCCGGTTAGTGATCCAGTCGGGTATTTTATTTTCATAGATCCTGGAGGATTCATAAAGCACCCCATTTTTATCAATGGCCTTTGCAAATGATTTCCGCCTGTCTACCTTCATATATTTACATGCCAGTACCAGCAGTGTAGATTTCAATGGGTTTTCAATATAGGGCTGCAATAGCTCAATTTTCTCGACATCCTGGGCTTCCCTGACGATCACCACCTGAAAATTTGACATCATGGGATACCGCTTGGCATAATCAATGATGGAAGGGACATCCGTATCACGGCCGTATATTATGCTCTGGTTAAATTCCTTTTCCGTGTCTGTAAGCACATGATTTTCGATGTATGCAGTGATCTCATCGATGTAATACGGCTCCTCCCCGAACAGTAAATAAACCGGGTAATAGATCTTTTTTTTGAGGTCAGATAATATCTGGTCGAAAGTCATTTATTTTTTTTTGCTAGATGATTTGTAATTCTTTTAGGTGTTATTTATCATACAAATGTTTTCTTTAATTAAATCCTAAGCACCAAATCCTAAATTCTAAACAAATTCTAAACTCAAATAACCAAATGTTCAAAACAAAGGATTTCTTACAGAACGAACGGTTTTAAATTTTGTGCTTTTGTCATTTGGCATTGTTTAGGATTTAGAAATTCGGATTTAGTGATTTATTTAACACTGATGAAATATACGTCATAGCTAAATAATTATGATGATTCATTATTTCTCTCCGCTATAGTCGAAATACAGATGTTTGACTGTCAAGCCATCATTTATTAGCTGTTTCAGCGAATCAATACCGATTCTCAGGTGCTCTTCTACAAAAGCCATTGTAATGGCTACATCCGATTCTTCAGTTTTGACTCCTTCAGGGATCATTGGCTGGTCACTCACAAGCAACAGTGCACCGGCAGGGATCCCATTGGCAAAACCGACGGTGAACAAGGTAGCGGCTTCCATATCGATAGCCATAACCCTGATATCCCTCAGGTATTCCTTGAATTTTTCATCATATTCCCAAACCCTGCGGTTGGTAGTATAGACAGTTCCCGTATAGTAATCCCTGCCATAGTCACGGATGGTTGTTGAAACTGCTTTCTGAAGGTTAAAAGCAGGCAATGCCGGCACTTCCGGTGGGAAATAATCGTTTGAAGTCCCTTCACCCCTGATTGCAGCGATTGGTAAGATCAGGTCTCCTATTTTGTTTTTCTTCTTCAGGCCACCGCATTTGCCCAGAAATAATATTGCCTTGGGTTTTACAGAGCTTAACAGGTCCATGACTGTGGCAGCATTGGAACTGCCCATGCCAAAATTAACAATGGTAATATTATCGGCTGTTGCATTTTGCATCGGCCGGTTCTTTCCAATGATCTCCACATCATGCCATTTGGCAAAAAGATCAATATAATGGCTGAAGTTCGTCAGCAAAATATACTTCCCGAACTTTTCCACCGGCAGTCCTGTATATCTTGGCAGCCAGTTGTCTACTATTTGCTTTTTGGTTTTCATTGGTAGCTGTATGTTTTTGTTTATTTGTTTATTCGCTAATCTGTTTATTTCGCATCCAACGAATAAACGTATAAACGCATAAACGCATAAACGTATAAACGCATAAACGAATAAACAATCTTTCAAACCACAAATTTAAGCGTTTAAATTTTTGGTTCATCATAAAAATGCGAACTTTTATTTCTACCTATTTTTGTATTTTTATGCTTTTTCTAACCATTAAATCCAGTTCTAATGAAAAATCTTGCACTTTTTATCTTTGCTGCCATTTTAGGTATTTCAAATTCATACTCCCAGGGAATAGCCATCAACACAACTGCTGCGGCACCTCATAGTTCGGCCATACTGGATGTATCATCAGATTCATTAGGCTTATTGATTCCCCGGATGACCGAGGCAGAACGTGATGACATTGTCAATCCTGCCCCCGGGTTATTGATATGCCAAACCGATAATACACAAGGGTTTTATTATTATAACGGAACATCCTGGGGTCTAATTGGCGCCGGTACTTTTTCCATCAATGATCTATGGGATGGTAAAACAGGAGGCAACAACGTTTTCCTTGGATCAGGTGCCGGGGCCAGTGATAACGGATCAGACAATAAAAACGTAGCAACAGGTATCGATGCATTGAATGCAAACACAACAGGAGAAAAGAACGCTGCAAACGGATACCGGGCTTTATATAGCAATACAACAGGAGCAACAAACACGGCAAATGGATGCCGTGCTTTGTTTTTCAACCTGACAGGATCCAGTAATACTGGATACGGTTTTAATGTAAATGGACTTAACCAGAATGGCTCTAATAACACCATCATCGGGTATGAAGCCGGTATGGGAACAGCTCTACATGATAAATCCGGAAATGTATTCCTGGGCTTCAAGGCAGGATATAATGATACCACAGACAACAAACTTTACATTGAAAACTCGGATTCATCAACTCCATTGATCTGGGGCGACTTTGCCAATGATACGGTCAGGATCAACGGGACCCTGGATATTGCAGGTGTATATCATTTCCCGGGTGTTGATGGGACAAGCAGTCAGTTTCTTCAAACCGACGGAAGTGGTTTGCTCTCCTGGGCAGATGATAGTGGGGCCACTGAGATCAATGAACTCAGTGACGGAAAAACAATCAACTCAAGCATTTATCTTGGCACATCTGCAGGACTTAATGCCCTGGGAGCTTTTAACGTTGGGATTGGTTTTGATGCCCTTCATGATAATGATTGGGGATATGAAAATACAGCAATAGGATATCATACTCTTAGAAATTTAGAAAACACTGGATTTAATACAGCAATAGGATGCTATACTCTAAAAAATACTATTGGCAATTATAACACCGCTGTTGGCTCTGGCGCTCTTAAAAACATTGGGGGATCATGTAATACAGCAATAGGAAGCTTTACAGGTTATACTCAGCATTCTGGAGACAGTAATACTTATGTCGGATATTTGGCTGGTTGGGGATCATCCTCCTATCCTATATCAGGTAGTGTCTTTTTGGGGTGCATGGCTGGATATTACGAAACCACCGATAATAAGCTCTATATTGAAAATTCTGATTCTTCCACACCCCTGATCTGGGGAGACTTTGATAATGATACGGTTAGGATTAACGGAACTTTCGATATTAATGGTGAATACCATTTTCCGGATACTATCGGTAATGACGGACAAATGTTACAATCTGATGGAAGTGGATCATTGACCTGGAAAGAGATGAAGTATTCTGTTGGAGATTTTGCGCATGGAGGTATTGTTTTTTGGGTTGACAATACCGGGCAACATGGACTGGCTTGTACTAAGGAAGATCAAAATACAGGTATACGATGGAATGCAGGCACTAATGGTGTTACACGGGCCCAGGGAAATGGACCATTTTCGGGGGAAATGAACACAGCTATTATTATTTCAAGTCAGGTATCCATAGGTGATGACGGCAATACATATGCAGCAAATCTATGTTCAAAAATACAAATATCGCAAGGAGGTAAACAATATGGCGATTGGTACTTACCTTCAAAAAAAGAGCTAAATTTAATGTATCTAAACAAAACTGATATCAATATTACTGCGACAGCAAATGGAGGCAGTTCTTTTGCAAACGACTACTATTGGAGTTCTACAGAAGGAGGTAGCAATACCGCCTGGATGCAACAATTTAGTAGTGGCACGCAGCTAACTGCCACAAAGGACCAGACATATTATGTACGCGCTATTCGGTCGTTTTGACTTTTATAGATTTTGTTTCCTCCATTTTACCCCAGTAGGCATATGCGTTAACTTAAGGTATTCGGACAAGCGGCAGAGCCGCGAAATATTTGTAGAAAATTAATGGAATTATGAGATTTTTTTAATATCTTCGAAAGAAAATTTCTAATTTCAAATTTCTAATTTCTAATTAACAAAGTGACTCTTCCCCATCTAAACCTGCCTGAATACGAGCACCGGATCGAAGTCAAGGAGGGCAAACCCAGGATTTTCGATCCCATCAGAAAGAAGTTAGTAGCGCTGACACCTGAAGAATGGGTCCGCCAGAATTTCATCCGTTTTCTGATCCATGAAAAAAATGTTCCCGCCTCACTGATGGCCATAGAAATGAGCTTCAAACTACACGGTATGCAAAAGAGATCCGATATTGTTGTCTTTTCCAGCGAGACACAAGCTTTGCTCATTGTCGAATGCAAATCTCCTGATGTCAGGATCACACAGCAGGTATTTGACCAGATCGCCCGGTACAACATGAAACTCCTGGTCAGTTACCTCGTAGTAACCAACGGCCTGGATCATTTTTGCTGCCGGATTGACCTTCCCAATAAAACTTATCATTTCTTAGATGATATCCCCGGCTATACGAGCATCAATAAGCAATAACCACAGAAATCCAGTCCTAAAATCCCAGGCAGAGGGGATCAGATCTCCTGGGTCATTTCCAGGAATCTCTTATATGGGATGGCAGCCAGGCTTTCAGCCTGAAAAGCCCCATTGGCCCTGCTGATCATAGATACTTTGGCAGCCACTTCTTCATCCGGGGCCTCGTAGATATCGATAAAATCATATTGCCCGAGTAATGCATAATGGGCAATGAATTTAACTTCAGGACATTTATCCTTTACATGGTCCATCCAGTTACGGCCAATGGCCGCACGGTCTTTCATTTGCTTGCTGAGATCAGGCGATAATTTGGTCAGTAAAATGTACGTTTGCATGTTGATATAAATTTAACAGGTTACAATAAATATTCCCGGTGGTTAAATTACAAAAAAAAATTGAACTGGCAAAACGGAAATGTGCCCCTGTGTTCAGTTGCCCACTCGCCCCATCGCCCACTCGCCCACTCGCCTAATGGTGTTAATAAATTATCATTAATAATTCTTTATTGTGAAAAATATTTTAACTTTGCCCTACCATAAAATCACCTGTCATGAATTGGAAACATATTATTATTAAGATCGTTTTGCTTGTTATTATTGTTTTTCTGGGATATCTGGTCATCAATAGTATCAGGACACCTCTCCGGTTTACTGAAGATGTTAAGGCAAGAGAAAAAGTTGTTATCCAGAATCTGAAAGATATCAGGAACAGTCAACAATTTTATAAGCAATTTAACCATCGATATATGGGGGATTTTGATACCTTGATCGATTTTCTGAAAATCAGTGAGATCCCGATCGTTCATAAGATCCCCGATCCAAACGATACCACTTTTACCATCACTATCAACGACACCGTCGGATACGTAAAAGTTGCCGATTCTCTTTTCAGGCACCGGCACAATTTCAGCATCGACTCACTCAGGTATATTCCATTCTCAGGCGGTCAGGAATTTAAAATAGGCGCCGGAGAAATAGAAAGAGGAGGGCTAAAAGTAAGCGTTTTCGAAGCCAAAGCCGGCTATAAGCAATTCCTGAATGGACTGGATGAACAATTGATCATTAACCTGATCAAAGAAAAAAAAGATATCGAAAGATATCCCGGCCTGAAAGTTGGTTCTATGACAGAGCCTTCCACAGATGGTAATTGGGAATGATTACTGTCTCTGGATTTACGGGTATCTGTTATGTGAACCTAAATCTGATATATTTCTATGACTGAGGTGTTGGTTCCGCAACAAAGTATAATTGACCCTTCTTATAGCCCCGGATCACAAGGTTCATATGTTCTGATTATCCAGATATCATACCTGTCTTTTACCTATTGTATCCTCGAACCCCATTCAAACACAATACTGGCGCTCGAGGATTTTAACGTTCCCGGGAGCATGCAATCAAAAGATAACTTGTTTTCGTATATTGAAAAGCTGCCTGCTCACTTTATAGCACCTGATAATATCAACACATTCAAATCCATCCGGGTACTGGTCGAAAACATGCCGGCCACCCTTGTTCCTGGTCCGCTCCTGGACGAAGAACAGTTACATACTTACCTGGATTTTAATATCACCCTTAAAAAAGATGATCATTTACAGGCCGACAAGCTCAATAATATGGGCGGATCATGCATTTTTGCCATGCATAGAGAGCTGCACCAGGCCTTGAATTCCTATTTTATCCGTCCGCAGATATTTCACCATACCTCATCCCTGATTGAAGGCCTGCTCATCAGGTTTAAAAATATGAATCTCGACAATAAGATATTCGTAAATGTGAGGCAGAATTTTCAGGATATCATTATTTTCAGGGACGGGAAGCTCCGGTTCTTCAATACCTTTGAATACCTGACACAGGAAGATTTTCTGTATTTCCTGCTTTTTGTGTCCGACAAGTTTGACCTGAACCCGGAACAATTCGAATTGATCTTATCAGGCAGGATTACCGAACGATCAGAGATCTATAATTTCCTCTACAAATATATCAGGAACATATCTTTTCTCGGGGATAGTACGGGCATAAACCTAAGCCCGGCCTTCAGCAAAGTACGTTTGCATACATATTTCAGTTTAATAAACCATTATCTGTGCGCATCATAAGAGGTACACATAAAGGGCGAAGAATTCATGTGCCCGGCAAGTTGCCGGTAAGGCCCACGACCGATCTGGCCAAGGAAAGTCTTTTTAATATTCTTGAAAACTCTTATTATACTGACGAGATCACCGTGCTTGACCTGTTTGCCGGAACAGGCGGTATATCCTATGAGTTTGCATCCAGGGGAAGCATTGAGGTAGTGGCTGTCGACATGAATCCTAAATGTGTTAAGTTTATTCAGGAAACCGCAAAGACTTTTAAATTCAGCCAGATCCGGACTGTTAAAGAAAATGTGCGGAGTTTCCTGCATCATGCCATGCAAAAATTCGATATCATATTTGCCGATCCCCCTTACGATTTCCACCAGGAGGATCTGGATAACATTATAATAATGGTGTTTGAGAAAAATTTATTAAAAGAAAACGGAAGCCTCATTATTGAGCATGGGAAAGACAAGCACTTCGATCATTTCCCTCAATTAAGTGAATTAAGAAAATACGGGCAGGTACACTTTTCCTTTTTTAGTTAGTATTCATCTTCGTGAAAGAAGAAATCTTCCTTGGTCGGATAATCCGGCCAGACATCTTCAATGCTTTCATATACCTCTCCTTCGTCCTCAATCTCCCTAAGATTTTCAACAACTTCAGGAGGAGAGCCAGATCTGATGCTGAAATCGATCAACTCATCTTTTGTTGCAGGCCATGGTGCATCTTCTAATTTTGAGGCCAATTCTAATGTCCAATACATAGTCTTAAAAGCAGGTGTTTCAAAAATGCAAAAGTAGTTTTTTTTAAAGAAAAGTCAAGAAAGATTTAAAATGATATTATTTATTTTTAACGTGCTGGGTTCCAGTGTATTTCATCAACTCCTAAATCTTGATGGAACTTTCTGGCAAGAATAAAAAGGTAATCTGACAACCTGTTCAGGTACTTGATGTCGTTAAAATCAACAGTTTGTGCCGCGGATAAGCGAATGGCCATTCTTTCCGCCCTTCTGCAGACAGTCCTTGCAATATGGCAATTTGAAATCAGGGGATGTCCTCCCGGAAGAATAAATGACCGGAGCTCGGGCAAAGGTTCATTCATAAGATCGATCTCCCGTTCCAGCTTCGTTATGTCATCTTCAATTATTGCCGGCAGCGTAACCGGAATATCCACATCCGGGTCTTTTGCGAGTGAAGATTCCACCACAAATAAGCATTGCTGTATCCTGAGTAATACATGGTTGAGGTGTTCATCTTCCGTAGAATCACGTATCAATCCAATAGTGGAATTAAGTTCATCCACTGTTCCGTAAGCCTCTATCCTGGGATGAAATTTAGGGACCCGGGTGCCTCCTATCAGGGATGTTTCTCCCCGGTCTCCCGTCTTCGTATATATTTTAGGATCTTTTTTCATCACCGATCAATCTTTCTTCTCTTCAGGTATCTGCTTCGCCTCCTTACTGATAAATTTTTCGCTCCATTCATCGGAAGCGATCTCCCCATCGATAAGACGAACAATGCGATGTGCCTCACGAGCTATACTTTCTTCATGGGTTACTACAATGATGGTGTTTCCCGCTTCATGAATTTGCTCTATCAGGTGCATAATCTCCAGGGATGTTTTTGAATCAAGGTTCCCGGTAGGTTCATCAGCGAGAATAATAGACGGATTATTAACCAATGCCCTAGCGGTAGCTACTCTTTGACGCTGCCCGCCTGATAATTCATTCGGGCGATGATTCATTCTGTCGGCCAGGCCAACGTCAGCCAATACCTCGCTGGCCCTCTCAATTCTATCATGTTTGCTATACCCGGCATATATAAGAGGCAGCATTACATTTTCAAGGGCTGTTGAACGCGGAAGTAAATTAAAAGTCTGGAAAATGAAGCCTATCTCCTTATTCCTGATTTCCGCCAGGTCATTATCATTTAACTTACTGACATCTTTACCGTTCAAAATATATTGCCCGAATGTAGGGGTGTCTAAGCATCCCAGTAAGTTCATCAAGGTAGATTTCCCGGATCCAGATGGCCCCATCAATGCCAGGTATTCATTTTTCCGGATGTCCATGGTGATCGTCCGCAATGCTTTAATAACCTCAGTTCCAACTGTAAAGTACCTTTTAATATCTGTCAGCTTGATTATTTCCTGCTTCATAATAAACGTCTATATTTATTAACAAATATATAAAACTATCGCTAATACCTGATGATAAAATGCTCCGGGGTGGACTCTTTTCGGAAAAAAACCAGTCCCAGGTGAAAAATATCGACAGTTAGCCGTACATCCTGATCGGATTTAATAGTACGCCAGGCTTCCTCCATGCCCTTAGACCAATGAATGTCATCAAATACAAAAACAGTGTCATTAACAGCCTTTTTTTTACATAACTCAAAATAGCTGAGGGTGGCTTCTTTCCTGTGATTGCCGTCAAGGAACATAAAATCAACACTGTTCAATGACCGAAGTAGCTGCGGCAAAATGCTTGCAAACTCACCGGTGACCACCTCCACATTACCGATCCCGGATCCTCTGATATGTTTCCTGGCCAGTTCTGCCGTAACGGGACAGCCTTCGATACTGATGACTTTTGTTCCAGGTACCGCCATGGCCATGTAAGAAGCTGACAGGCCAAAAGAAGTGCCTAATTCCAATACGGTTTTTGGCTTGAAATATTTTACGAGGCGGAATAATAATCTTGCTTTTGAGGAAGTACTTAAAGATTTCCGGGCCACTTCCCGTACCTGTACCTGATAAACAGTATTGCCGGCTGCTTCAGCCCCTGTTCCATAATCGGTTTTATGGATGATGCTGCGGTCCTTCATGAGAAGTTCCCTAATCTTTTCAACAGCAAGCATCTGAACCGTAGTACTCCGGTCACGAAATACATCATTGATCAGCTTATAAAGAAAAGGTGAATGAATATGATGCCTGCTTTTGGCCGTCAGCAAATACTTGATATAACGGTCAGTCAGCCACAGTTTGTTTTTCATAAAAATTACTCAAAACTAACTTTGTTAACATAAAAGACCACACGGCGATTTCTTCCGTATATGCTATTATTCCTGATCTTCTGATATCCATAACACAAATAATTAGCACCATACCAACGGACCATATTGTTATACCCGCTTTCCATAAGCCTGTCATCTTCATAAAGGGGTTCCAGTTCAGTATGGGCCAGGCCCTCCTCTGCTACTTCACCCTCGTACATGACTTTGTAAGTGATCTTGCCTGCTTCATTATAAAAAACTACCACATATCCCTCCTCATATAAAAAGTTGACCCGTTTGACCAGGTCATAAGTAGTGATATTGTAAATTTCCATGCTGTTGTCCCACAACAGTTCACCTTCTTCATCAAAGGCGATCACCACCGCATTGATAAATTTATAACCGTCGAAAACCGTATAAGTTTGCGGCACCGGCCTGCCCCAGTAGTCATAAGAGATGTCGCTTACCATCCTGTATTCCGGATAAAAGGATTCTGCAAGTAACAAGTACTGATCATCCAATTTTTCCAGATCATGCACTAAAAGTTCGTAATTGATATAATACTCTGATTGGCTCTTGTATTTTCTCTTCTGCAACTGATAGTACTCCTTACCTGTCAATCCTGTTTTTAAATTCTGTAACTCCAGAAAATTGTAATAATTTATATATTCCTGCTCATCATCATTAAATCCCGCCACAAAAAAACCGGCGGATTCTATTCCTGCATTATCAGCATTACCGGGGATCCGCCCTGGAAAGTTGTTATACGTCCCGGCAACTGTCATCAGGCTGGAATCAAGCCTGAACAAACGTGCCGTATTCAGGTATTTGTCATCAAGGACGGTATGTATCTCGGTAGAATTCAATATATTCCCTTGCAGATCAATAGAGAAAATGATCAGCATATTTTGTCTTCTATTAAGGAAATTACTGATGATAACATCTATAGCCTGGTTTGCCGTATCAGGCGTGATACTCTCGATGATAGCCTCATCCTGGAGACTCAGGAAAGTTCTCTTGATCCCGGATGTTGCCAGGTCAATAAAATATATTTCGGAGCTGTTTTTCCTGGTGATCAAACCTGCAACAGCTATGTTGTTCATGATCTCCAGGCCGGCAAAGGTAGCATTGCTGTTAATGACCCCGGAGACTGCATTAAAAGTGCTGTCATACAGATCAAAATGTATGATCTCAAAATTCTTATCGGTATTCCTGATCTTGCCTGTATTCAGAAAAAAAAGGTAAACACGACCCTCTGCAACTTTGGCATCCTGGTAATCTGCTCCGTATGCCACCCCCACATCCTGTTTCCATTTACGGACCAGGTTCCGGTCAAAAAATGTAAAGTCCCATTTTGTGTTTACAGCATCTATAAGCTCCCTGGTTTCGGTCAGCACCAGCATACCTGCCTCTCCACAGGGGACCACAAAATAGAGATCAGATTCTTGCTCGGCATCGAACTCTACGCGCATTGCGCCCGACTGGCCGGACACCCCGGACAGCAGGAAAAAGAATAGGATACTGATCAGCAGGCGATGCATCAGGCATGTTTATTGCACAATAAATTTCCGGGTGTATCTCTTTGAAGATACCTTATCTTCAATGGTAATAAAATATACTCCCGTATTCATGTCCTGAAGTTGTATCATCTCGTTGTTTTGGATGTCCATAGCTTCAAACACCATTTCCCCGACAATTGAAAATATCTTAACATCTACGTTCCTGAAAGGTGAATTCACAGCAATTTTACCACTGCAAGGGTTCGGATAAACCGATACTTCATAAAAATCATTTTGTTCGTCAATACCTGTTGATGCCTCACCTATCAGAAGTATATCATCCATCTCCCATGTAGACGACTGATCACTTGTGGAAGTGTATTTGAATGCAAGATACACCTGTTCTCCATCAAATCCTGAGACATCTACTCCTCCGGAAGCTGTCCATTCCCATCCTCCGTCGGACAGCTCTCCGGGCAGATCGGTCCATGTGCCTGAATAGGGATCTCCGCCCCCGTCATAATCCGTTGAGATTAAAGCTTGCAATACCGGGCCATCATAGTTCATGGCTGTCCAGAAGGTCAGTACTTCATTCGTATACATATCAAAGTCCATTGGAGGAGATATCAGCCAGTCATCATTTACATTACTGCCCCCTGAGTACCCACTCATTTTGGCACATGGTGTGTCATCGAGGCCGTGTATATCATCAATCTCCCATTCCTGTGCACCCACAAGGTTTACAGTGGTCCAGTTTTCCCATCCGTTATTGAAGTCGATAAATTCAATGACCACAAGGTTAGGGGTGGTAGCATTGTCTGCCGGCGCACTCCCATCCGTTTTATAATCAACATTTGCGCCCCCGTTGGTATAAGGAAATATCTTGAAATAATATGTTTGCTGCCCTGCCAGGTTAGCGAATGTAGCCTTTTCCTCACCGGCTTGAATATTCAGCGCCCCGCTCCCGTCCGACAAATCGGGGTCATCAGATACGAAGTTGCCATCCACAGGTAGCTGTATATTGTCTTCATCACTACCAAGTACCAGGTATCCGTTAGGAAGCTGGCCACCTGCTGCGTCGGTCCATGTCAGGTCAATGGCCAGTCCGTTTGCAGCCGCTGCAAAATCGGTTGGATAGTTTGCCGGTTCCGGCGAAACGCCTGATGCTGTGATGGAAAACTCGTCATAAAAGACTAAGCCGCCCGTCATATCATCCTGTTTGTACACCCTGACTTCAAAACGGAATCCATCAGCCCCTGCAGGTGCAGTAAGGGTAGTTGTAAACTGTTGCCATTCCGGGTTATCCGTTGAATATACATTCGGCCTTAAAATGTCTGCATTCGGATCGATCGTACTTCCCCCACTCAACCAGTACGACCATATCCTGGTCCTGGCCATAGCATCATTGTCAAAATACCAGTAACTGATAGTGTAATTCACACCTGCAGTAATTCCTTCAACGTTTTGCTGAAAGTCCTGGGTGCCACTTGCTGAAGTATGCCCGGCAGAGTATGTGCCTTCATGAATGGTACCGGTTTCCTGGGATATACTTTCTGCTTTATCCCAATCCGTTGGATTATTCGGGTCATCCCACTGTTCCACACCACCATTCAGGACCAGGTTCTGAGCCTGTGATACAGGAAGCGCCCATACCATCACAAGGGCCATCATAAATAAAGTAAAGATTTTTTTCATAGGTTTAAAATTTAAGTTGTTTTGTGTAAAATTACAAAAAAAAGAGCAGCTAAAACTTTTTTAACTGCTCTTATCGGATATTATATTCGATTGTAACTATTTACGTATTATTTATCATACGAATGTTTATCTTCATATTAAACTCTAATCTCTAATTTCTAAATCCTAAACAATCACAAAATTCAAATTTTCAAATGTTAAAAACTATAAGATGATCCTGTTTTGAGTTTTGTATTTCTGACATTTAAGTTTGTTTAGGATTTAGGAATTCGGATTTAGTGCTTTATCAGATACTTAACCAATAAAATTATAGCTCCAAATAGTGTCCGTCCGTTAAGTCAGTGTTTGGACAAACACTATTTATCGTCTTTCACTCCTTCAAAATCTACATCAGTAACTTCACCATCGCCGTCTGAGCCGTCACCGCCACCGGGCGTTCCTGCATCAGCACCCGGTTGTTGCTGAGTTTCCGCAGCCTGGGTATTTTTATACATTTCAGCGCTGGCTTCCTGCCACTGTGCATTCAGGTTTTCCATAGCCTTGTCGATAGCTGTAACATCCTTGCTTTTATGAGCTGTTTTGAGTTCGTTCACAGCTTTTTCAATAGCTTCTTTCTTATCGGCAGGCAGCTTCTCGCCATATTCCTTGAGTTGTTTTTCAGTCTGGAAAATCAATGAGTCTGCTGCATTCACCTTATCAACTACTTCCCTTGCTTTTTTATCGGCATCCGCATTTTCATCAGCCTCTCTTTTCATCTTTTCTATATCCTCCTGTGATAATCCGGAGGATGCTTCGATACGGATCTGTTGTGATTTTCCGGTGCCCTTATCTTTAGCCGATACATTAAGTATTCCATTGGCATCGATGTCGAAAGTCACCTCAATCTGCGGCATTCCTCTCGGCGACGGCGGTATTCCATCTAAGTGGAAACGGCCGATGCTTTTATTCTGAGAGGCCATAGGGCGTTCTCCCTGCAGCACATGGATCTCCACAGAAGGCTGGTTATCGGCAGCTGTTGAGAATGTCTCTGATTTTTTTGTCGGGATGGTGGTATTGGCTTCTATGAGTTTGGTGAACACACCTCCAAGTGTTTCGATTCCCATCGACAGGGGTGTTACATCGAGGAGCAGCACATCCTTCACTTCTCCGGTAAGCACACCGCCCTGGATAGCAGCGCCAATGGCTACCACTTCGTCGGGGTTCACACCTTTTGAAGGCTCTTTGCCAAAGAAGTCTTTGACTGCTTTCTGGATGACCGGTATACGGGTGGAGCCCCCAACCAGGAGCACTTCATCAATATCCTTTGCGGTCAAACCAGCATCTTTGAGGGCTTTTTTACAGGGTTCAATGGTATCCTGCACGTATTTGTCGATCAGCTGTTCGAATTTGGCTCTTGTAAGTTTTCTCACTAAGTGTTTGGGCATTCCGTCAACCGGCATGATATAAGGCAGGTTGATCTCCGTTTCAGACGAGCTTGACAACTCAATCTTGGCTTTTTCTGCCGCCTCTTTCAAGCGCTGCAATGCCATCGGATCTTTTCTGAGGTCAATGTTTTCGTCTTTCAGAAATTCATCGGCCAGCCAGTTGATAATGGTTTCGTCAAAATCATCTCCTCCGAGGTGGGTGTTTCCATTGGTCGATTTCACTTCAAACACGCCGTCACCCAACTCCAGGATAGAGATATCGAAAGTACCGCCACCGAGGTCGTAAATAGCCACTTTGATATCCTTTGATTTTTTATCGAGGCCATACGCCAGGGCAGCTGCAGTAGGCTCGTTGATGATCCGTCTCACCTGCAGTCCGGCAATCTCACCGGCCTCTTTGGTAGCCTGCCGCTGAGAGTCACTGAAATAGGCCGGCACTGTTATTACGGCCTCCGAAATATCCTGTCCCAGGTAGTCTTCTGCCGTCTTCTTCATCTTCTGAAGGATCATGGCAGAAATTTCCTGGGGTGTATATAACCTGTCATCAATCTTCACCCTTGGTGTATTGTTATCGCCTTTTACTACGTCGTATGGTACTCTTTTAATCTCCTTTGTAACCTTGTCATAGGTTTCTCCCATTAATCTTTTAATAGAATACACTGTTTTCTTAGGATTGGTAATGGCCTGTCTTTTAGCCGGATCACCAACCTTGCGTTCATTGTTGTCTGTGAATGCCACGATGGACGGGGTTGTCCTCCTGCCCTCGCTGTTTGGAATAACAACCGGTTCATTCCCTTCCATCACTGCAACACACGAATTTGTCGTCCCAAGATCTATTCCAATTATCTTACCCATAATAATATTTTTAATTAATCATTAATATTTGTGGTTTTACTGCTGTTTTCATGGAAATGCTTAAATGATAAAATGCTTAAATGCTTAAATGGGTAAACGCCATTTATTATTCCTACATTCAATCATTTTATCATTTAATCATTTTATCATTCAATTTGTAGCAGAACCATATTTGCTTTTTAGTCTTCAAGAGACTGTTTAAATCCTTAGTCAATGATTATGCCATCCCCCGGGGAAATGACTCCATTATTTTCATTTCATAGAAAGAGAATATATATAAGAAATATATTACGCTGATTTTCAGGTATTTTTAATTAATAAGAGGGGAGAAAAGGATGGATCAGAATGCTGTCATAAAAAGATGACAAATCGTCATAATCAATAAACAAACTTTAAATCAGGATCATCCAGGGCCTTGATCCGGGCAACTGTTTCCGGACGTATCCGTTTGGCCCTGCTCTCAAAGTGCCTGCTCGAAAAGAGACCCAGGCCGTTTTCGATATTTGTATATTGAGGCTTTTCCTGAACTATACTATTGGAAGGCTCATTCACTTCCATATAAGTATTGAGGTCCTTTGCAGCTACCCTGATGAAGAACTCCAGGTTTTCAGTGAAGCGTTCACTGACCTGCGATTCCTTCGCAGGATCATCATAAGGTACCGTTGTCTCAAGCCAGTTATAAAATGCATTCCCGGAATACTTGACACTCATTTCTTCACTTCCGGCGGTGGTCTTCGATTTTTTCGTGCCCAGAGCCCAGTCTTGAAACCTGCTAACAGTATCCGGGTCGTTCAGCATCAGTTCTTTAAAATTGAACCTGATCACAATTTCATATCGGATACCGTTTTCAGCAGAGTACCATTCAACTGTGGGGTTGGTATCGTACCTGATATTGATATACTGAGATCCGGCAGAAGGCTTGGTAAGCGAAAACCGTTGTACGACCGGAGTGGAGGAGGTTACCTCTTTACTGCCTACTTGCACGGAAAGTTTATATTCATGCTCCTGGTTGATGGGTATCACCGCAAAATAAAGTTGCTGGTAAGGATTATAGAACACCCCATCCTCTTTATTATCAATGGTGATGGTATCAAGAAAAAAGGAATGTACCAGATTATCTCCGTTATATTCTTCGATCACGGCCGCAAGGTCGGTCTTATAAATGCTGGAATCTTCCACTTTTGCCATTTCCAGCACATTGCCTTCGCCCAAAAAGGCTTTGTTGATCTTCAGGAAAGTCGTATCCTCGCCCTGATCCATCATACCATAAACGATGGTGATATCCTGATAGCTGGCATTCAGGTCAAAATCATCATGGCAGGAAGTGACAAGAACAACAGGCAGTATTACTAGTATCAACAACCAGAGTTTTCTCATGTTTAATTTTTAGAATTGCAAAAGTAATGAATATTAATATGTTAATTTTAAAATTTGTTCTTTTTGGCAGAGAAAGTTACAGGTTACAGGTTGCAGGTTACAGGTTACAGATTGCAGGTTGCGAAAAAAACCCGTAACCTGTATCCCTTACTTTTCACTTTTCACTCTTTACTTTGAAATCTCAGTCCTTTCTCCCCCATTTGAGGGAGATTACGAAGGCAGAGAAAGTCAAATCTCAAAATTTAAAATTCATTCCTAATTCCAAATTCCTAATTCCTAATTCTTTAATTACCTTTGCATCTTAACAACAGCTAAAACCCTTTTTATTATGACTGATGTCAGCAGATATTCCAAGATAACCACCCATGTTCTTCAGGAGTTAAAGTTGAGGGGGGAGAAAATCGCCATGCTCACAGCATACGACTATTCGATGGCCCAGTTACTGGATGAGTCAGGTGTTGAGGTGATCCTTGTCGGGGATTCTGCCTCCAATGTCATGGCAGGCCACACTACTACATTACCCATCACCCTCGATCAGATGATCTATCATGCCGCCTCGGTAATGCGGGCGGTAAAACGTGCGCTGGTAGTGGTGGACCTTCCTTTCGGGACCTACCAGGGGAACTCCATAGAGGCCCTCAACTCGTCTATCCGGATCATGAAAGAAGCAGGTGCAAACGCAGTCAAACTGGAAGGCGGGAAAGAGATACTGGAGTCGATCGACAGGATACTGTCGGCCGGCATCCCGGTAATGGGGCACCTGGGACTGACGCCACAGTCGATACACAAATTCGGGACTTATATAGTCAGGGCGACCGACAAAGAAGAGGCCGGAAAGCTAATAGATGATGCGCATCTGCTGGAAGAAGCCGGATGCTTTAGCATTATCCTGGAAAAAATTCCGGCCAGTCTCGCCAAAAAGGTTACAAGTGAATTGAAAATCCCCATCATTGGGATCGGCGCCGGCCCACATGTCGACGGGCAGGTACTGGTGTTGCATGATATGCTGGGGATCACACAAAAATTCTCACCCCGGTTTCTGCGCCGGTACCATAATTTGAGTGAAGAGATCAAGGGATCGGTCAAAGCCTATATCTCGGATGTTAAATCCGTTGATTTCCCGAATGAGCGGGAGCAGTATTGAGAGACGGAAGACGGAAGTCCGAAGTCGGAAGTCGGTTGACGGTTAGGGGTTGGGGGTTGACAGTCTGCATTAATTTAAAATTTATAATTTATAATTTATAATTTCAGTTGGAAATCCTTCACGAAGATAACCACCTGGTGATCATCAACAAGCGCTCTTCAGATATTGTGCAGGGAGACAAGACCGGAGATGAGCCGCTGAGTGAGAAAGTAAAAAAATACCTGAAGAAAAAATACCACAAGCCCGGAGAGGTGTTTTTAGGCGTTGTACACCGTCTCGATCGCCCTGTGAGCGGAGCTCTGATATTTGCACGGACCAGCAAGGCACTCGGCAGGATGAAT
>DAOWEV010000239.1 GCA_030638325.1 Bacteroidales bacterium | reverse complement strand
TAATAGGTATAAACGGTATCCGGGAAATTTAAAATGTGAGCACAGGTAAGCAGGGCAATACGATTGTTCTCATAGTAAATAATTGTCCCGGTTCCGGTGGCTGCTTCACTAATGTTTGTAATGCTTTTGGATATTTTTCTCAAACTGTCGGAAGGGATGTTTTGTATGTCTTCGGAAGTCAGTTTTTGTTCCGCTTCAAATGTAAAGGTCTTGTAGTCGGCCAGACAGAAGATCTTTTTCACCGTTTGTGAAATATCGTCAAGTTGTTTGGAACAGTCGCGGTAAGGAAATTCCGTATCATACTTCCCGTCATTCAGTGTAGGATACATTCTTTCATAGGTCATCCGGTTGCAACTGGCGAGAATCAATGATCCCAGTAGAATCACGTAGAAGGTAGGTTTGTATTTACTTAATGAACCCATGGCTGCTTGAGTGTATAAATGTACTGAATTTTTTGTGAATCGTGAGTAGTGAATCGTGAATGGAAAATCTCAAATCGTTAATCGTTAATCGTTAATCGTTAATCAGTGATCTTCTAAAGGTCCCTTTTCTTAAGTATCAGATAAGAGATAGCAATAAACAGTGCTGCATATACCAGGCTGATGACTACATCCTGGCCTGCAATAAGAGTCTGAAGATCAATTTCCGAGTTGGGAGAGCTGTATTGTATCAGCGAGGTGTTAGGCGTTCTGATAATATGGTTCATGGCATTTACCGGCAGGAAAGGGATGATCTTGTCACTCATCTTTTGCTGCACTATGATCTCTATGATCGGGTAAACAAATAGGACTCCGATGGCAAAACCGGTCCTTTTAAGCAGCAGGCCCAGCATCAGTGCAAAAGACATATAGGTAAAAACTTCAGTAAAATAGCCAGGCAGGTATATTAGCTTTGAAGTTATTGCATGAAAAGAGGTATTGGAAGAATAGCTCAAGCCAAGGATAAAGCCTGAGATCATAATGAACAAGCTTGCAAACAGGGCGAAAACCAGGATGAGGAAGACCTTGCCTTTCAGGAAATCAAACCGGCTCATACCGCTGATGATATTTTGCCGGATCGTGCCGTAAGCATATTCATTTGTGATCAGGATGATGACAATCATTCCCAGAAAGATTTTTATGAAAAACCTGAGTCCGGCAATCCAGGACAGGTTCTGCCACACATCCGGAAAGTTGTATACAAAATTTTTCAGGAGTTTAACCTCTGTGGTATTCGATTTCAATGAGAAATAATCAACCAGGCTTGGAAACCCGAAAAAGACGAAGAAAAGAGCCACCAAATAGATAATTACCATGGCCCAGAACACTTTGTAGGTGACAATCTTTTTTAATTCTATTTGAAGCGTCTTCATCATGATTTTTCAAGTAATTCAAGAAAGTATTTTTCCAGGGATTTTTTTCTGGTCCCGAGGTGTGACAATACAATTCCTTTTTCAAACAATAGTTTATTCAGATCGGCAGGGGCAAAATTATCTTTCAGTCTGACGAGGTACTTATCATCTTCTTCCTGGATGCTTGAGATATCAGGGATCTGTTGCAGCACCAGTTTAAGAGCGTCCATTTTATAGGCAGAAAGTTCGACCCACTCGCTGTCATTCAGCACTTCATCTACCCGGCCGGAGAATAATTTCCTGCCGGCATCAAGGATTGCAACATGAGAACACATTTTTTGCACTTCATCCAGGATATGACTTGCCAGAATGATGGTGGTGCCCCTGGAGGCGACTTTGAGGACCAGCTCCCGGATCTCAACAATACCTTTTGGGTCAAGGCCGTTGGTTGGCTCATCCAGGATCATTACTTCCGGATCACCAAGCATGGCCGCAGCAATAGCAAGTCGTTGTTTCATGCCCAGTGAGTATGTCCTGAAGCGGCTGTTTTTCCTGTCCAGCAACCCTGTGGCATCCAGGGTATCATCTATACCATCATAAGGAAGGCCTTTTATATCGGCAATGATCCGGAGGTTCCTGACCGCGGAAAGATATGGGTAAAACACCGGCACTTCAAGTATAGAACCGATTCTTTTACGGGCATCTTTAACAGGTGTTTGCCCAAACCAATGGAAAGATCCTTTGTGTGGCCTGATCACATCCAGGATGATGCCCAGTGTAGTAGTCTTGCCACTGCCGTTTGGGCCGAGCAGGCCGAATACTTCTCCCCTGTTGATTTCCAGAGAAAGATCATCCACAGCCTTAATAGGGCCATAGTGTTTTGACAGGCCGGAAATGGATAATACAGCTTCTTTCAAATTAATGATTTTTTGTCAGTTAGTGTTAAAAGTCGGAAGTCCGGAGTCCGAAGACCGAAGACGTGAAGGGTGAAGTGTGACATGTGAAATGTGAAGAAATTTAAAATTTAAAATTAATAAGTGTCTTCCTATCCCATCTCAACTCTCATCTCTCTCAACCGCCAACCGTCAACCGTCAACCGTCAACTGTCAACTGTCAACTGTCAACTGTCAACTGTCAACCGTCAACTGTCAACCGTCAACTGTCAACTGTCAACTGTCAACTGTCAACCGTCAACCGTCAACCGTCAACTGTCAACTGTCAACTGTCAACCGTCTTAACGCTTTTCCCCTCTCAATATTATGAGACGACCAGGATGCAAAAATATTACAATTAATTTATATCTTTGTCACTTGAATTAATTGATCACAATTTAATGGTATAAGAAATGAATGTTGGAGAAAATAAGGTTGTTTCCATCACTTACTTACTCAGGGAAAATGATGCAAATGGAGAACTGATCCAGGAAGTGAATGAAGAACGGCCTTTTGTTTATTTGTTTGGACAAGGAGGATTACTGCCTGCCTTTAAATCAAATTTGGAAGGTTTGGAAGATGGTGATATTTTTGATTTTAAGCTCTCTAAGGAAGATGCTTACGGGGCCCCAAGCGATGAAAATATAATTGACCTTCCAAAGAAAATTTTTGAGGTCGATGGAAAAGTTGATGAATCCCTTTTAAAAGTGGGGGAAACAGTTCCAATGGAGGATCAGGAAGGTATGCCTCTGGTGGGCATAATCGCTGAGTTAGGGGATGAGGTGGTCAAGATGGATTTCAATCACCCGCTTGCCGGCATGGACCTTCATTTTTGCGGGAAGGTACTTGAGGTCAGAGAGCCCTCTCCCGAAGAACTGGAACACGGCCATGCCCACGGGCCGGAGGGTCACTGAGCATAATTCCTAATTCGTAATTCGTAATTCCTAATTCCTAATTCGTAATTCCTAATTCCTAATTGATTTAGCTACAGTATAAGAAACACAGCCGGGATCTTATGAATTTCCGGCCTTTTTGTTTTTTTCCATTCCATGATACTTTTTGTTGATATAAATTCCTGGTTTGTTGTGAGGCCGGCGGCAATGCACAACTGCGTCTGACTTCCACAGCAATGGAGGATCGTTTCCAACATGGACTTGTTACGGTAAGGTGTTTCAATAAAAATCTGGGTTTGACCGGTTTGTGCGGATATCCTTTCGAGTTCCTTCAGTTTTTTAGTCCTGGATCTCATATCTCTTGGCAAATAACCATGAAAAGCAAAGTTCTGGCCATTGAACCCGGAAGCCATCAGGGCCAGAAATATGGAAGATGGCCCGCTCAGGGGTATTATCCTCATGTTTTCATCATGTGCAATCCGCACCAGGGTTGCCCCCGGGTCTGCAACGCATGGCAACCCGGCTTCCGAGAGTAGTCCTATATCTTTTCCAGCCCTTAAGGGGTTAAGCAGGCAGGGAATGTCCTCTTCGGAAGTATGCTCATTCAGCAATTGAAAATTTAAATTTTCAATTTCAATGCTTTTGTCAATTTTTTTAAGGAAACGGCGGGCAGACCGGATATCTTCCACTATGAATTCACAAAGCCTGTTAATAATAACTTTATGATGCCCGGGAATGACCTGTTCAACCGGTGTGTCTCCGAGGGTGCTTGGTATCAGGTATAATGATCCGGCCATTCAGTTGTCAGTTATCGGTTGACGGTTGACGGTTGACGGTTGACAGTTGAGTTATCTCAACTCTCATCTCTCAACTCTCAACTCTTTTTTTTTCTTCAATTCCATGGCAATTTCCTAAGATCCACATTTCCTCCGGAGATGATCAGTCCGATTCGCTTCCCGGAAAATTTAGCGGTATTTTCCATGATGGCTGCCAGAGGTACTGCTGATGAAGGTTCGATGATGATTTTCATTCGTTCCCATACCAACATCATTGCATTCATAATAGAACCCTCGGACACTCGTATTATCTGGTCAACATATTGCAGTATAATGGGATATGTAAGCGAACCCAGCGATGTAAGCAATCCGTCGGCTATCGTATCCGGATCGGTTGATGGGATGAACCTTTTCTCATAGAATGACCGGTAGGCATCATCCGCACCTGCCGGTTCGGCAGCGATAACTTTCGTTTTGGGCGATAAGTACCTGGTCGCCAATGCTGTCCCGCTCAACAAACCGCCACCGCCAACAGGTACCAGCATAATATCCGGCTCCGGTATTTCTTCCAGAAATTCCATTGCGGCAGTGCCCTGTGCAGTGATGATCCGGTAGTCATTGTAAGGATGTATCTCAACTGCACCCATTTTCTTTTGTACCTCACTCAGAGTTTCTTCTCTGGATTTCAGGTTTGGCTTGCAAAAAAATATCCGCCCGCCATAATTATTAACGGCATCTATTTTAACCTTGGATGAATTATCAGGCATTACAATGAAGGCCTTACACCCGCGAAGCCTGGCAGCCCTGGACAGCGCCTGTGCATGGTTGCCTGATGAATGGGTGCAAACCCCGTTTTTAACTTCCTCATCAGTTAAAGAAAATACGGCATTGCAGGCGCCCCTGCTCTTGAATGCACCAGCCTTCTGAAAATTCTCACATTTGAAATATATCCGGGCCTTTAACAATTTGTCGATACTTTCGCTTTTCAGTACTGGTGTATGGTGAACATAGGGTCGGATGCGATCTGCGGCATGGTGGATATCATCAAGTGTGGGTGTCATGAGTACCGGGTGTATACTGAAAATGCTATTGAGATGCTATTTCATTGGCAATGCTGTCGCAGGCCTTGTCTAACAAGTCATATATTTTTTGAAAGCAGTCGCGCCCTCCATAATAAGGGTCAGGCACCGGCCGGTTGCTGCCGGGATGCAGTTCATTCAGGATGAAATCTACTTTCGACATGTCTTTTTCATTTCTGGCAACACTGATGACATTTGAATAGTTCATGGTGTCCATGACGTAGATCCTGTCAAAGTTGCCGAAGTCCTGCATCGTGAACTTCCGTGCCACATGGCCTTTTAAGGAAATACCATGCTTAGCTGCAATATCTTCTGAGCGGGGGTCTGCGGCCTGGCCAACGTGGTAAGCCTCGAACCCGGCAGAATCAACCCAGGCGTGCAGCTTTCTCTTCCTGATCTTATCCTCCATGATGCCTTTAGCCAGTGGTGAACGGCATATATTTCCAAGACATACAAATAGCACTTTCATCACCTACATCTTAATCTTCTTATCCAGCTCTTCAACATAGATCCTGAATTGTTTATCGGTATCGATCAGGTTGTTGACTGTGCGGCAGGCATGCAGCACCGTGGCATGGTCTTTTTTGCCACAATGCGTCCCGATGTTGGCCAGTGATGCTTTGGTATGCTTTTTTGCAAAGTACATGGATAACTGTCTGGCCTGGACAATTTCCCTTTTACGGGTTTTGGAGTTGATGACATCGAGTGGCAGGTTGAAGTAATCACAAACGATCTTTTGGATATAGTCGATGGATACTTCTCTGGATGTGCTCTTAACAAATTTATCGATCATCTGCTTGGCCAGTTCAATAGTGATTGCCTTCTTATTGAGTGACGACTGTGCCAGGATAGATATGAGGGCTCCTTCCAGCTCCCTGATGTTTGTGTTGATACTGTATGCCAGGTATTCGATTACATTAGCAGGCATTTCAATGCCATCATTGTACAGTCTTTTTTGCAGGATGGCAATCCTGGTTTCCAGGGCTGGCGGCTGAAGATCTGCTGCAAGTCCCCATTTAAACCGTGACAGCAACCTGGGCTCGATCCCTTTTATTTCAACCGGAGGCTTATCAGCTGTCAGAACGACCTGCTTGAGGTTCTGGTGGAGTTGATTGAAGACATGGAAAAAGACATCCTGTGTTTTCTCTTTTCCTGACAGGAATTGAATGTCGTCAACGATAAGCACGTCTATCATCTGGTAAAAATGAACAAAATCATTTTGATTGTTATTTCGGACAGATTCAATAAACTGTGCAATAAACTGTTCCGTGCTTACATACAAGACTGTCTTTTCCGGGAAATTATTCTTGACCTGTAGTCCGATAGCATGTGCAAGGTGTGTTTTGCCCAGTCCGACATTGCTGTATATGAACAATGGGTTGAAAGCCGTTTTACCGGGATTTTCACTTACGGCAAAGCCTGCCGATCTGGCAAGCCGGTTACAGTCACCTTCCACAAAATTCTCAAACGAATAACTTTCTACCAGTTGAGAGTTAACTTTGATCTTCTTCAGCCCGGGTATAACAAAAGGATTCGGAATCTCTTTAGAGGTACCCCGGTTCAGGTCAATTGGCATGTTAACTTCCGGGTTTTCAGTGTTTACACTTGATGTAGGGACTTTTATTGAGAATGGGCTCGGATTATTATAGGTGTGCTCCATGATAATGCTATACTCCAGCCTGCCTTCCGGCCCCAGTTCTTTTTTAATGGTCTTTTTTAATAACCCGATATAGTGTTCTTCAAGCCATTCGTAAAAAAACTGGCTGGGAACCTGTATCGTAAGCACATCGTTTTCAAGCTTAAGAGGCTTAATAGGGACAAACCATGTTTTGTAACTCTGGAAGTGTATGTTATCTTTTATGATGTTGAGACAGTTTTCCCAAACCTCGTTAGCGTTCCTTTTCATATTCAACTTTGGTTGAAAAGTATGTTAAAATTCTTCTTTAAATTAAAAAAATAATCCCGTATTTAGGATGTGATAAATCGTAGCGCCCCTGTGCTGGCAGTTGTGATTTTTGCTTTCGTCAACAAAAGAATGACAAAAAAAGTTAAAAAAAAGAAAAAAATCACTTGACTTTTAAAAATATTTGCTTTATATAAAGGCCGGCATCCCCTAATTAGCAAGGATTCTGTGTAATATTTTGATTTTCTTCTATTTGTAAAAAAAATACTCGAAAAAGCGGCAAAAAAGTACAAAATATTATTGGAATTGTCAAGTAAAATCTGTGTATAATGTTTATAAATAACAAAAATAAATCTGTAGTGATTGTAATAGAGCTATTTAGTGACTAAATTAATTAGGAATTGAAACCGTGTTGTGAGTTGCTGTAATTTATACCATTAATCATCTTATATAGTGTCGAATTAATGATGAATACAAATTCTCGTCAAGTAACCGGTCAATTTCAAATATAGATTTTATGCCAAAGACAAAGGATATGGCTATCGGATCTGCACGCCAAGCAGTGTGACCTTCATAAAAACCGTATCTCATGATGTAATAAGGCGCCATTTCGCCAGTATGTATATGCGATATTTTTTTTCTCAATTCATTCATTTGATCAGCGTTTAAATACGAATACTTGTCATTGAGATAAACAATTTCTTCACGGTTCAATTCTCTCCATATATTGATTTCATAATAGCCTAATCACCTTTTAAAACAGAGATAATATCCTCATCCGAAGCCATAAAACCCTCAGTCGACATAATCCCCGGTTGCCCATTCTTTGTTATGTCAGCGAGTGATCTTCCACCTATTTTTGATACTTCATTTAATTCTATATCTGAGTGTAAACCTGTATTTGCTAAACCTGGAAAATCTTGGGAATTAACTTCAAATTGATTGCCTTT
>DAOWEV010000093.1 GCA_030638325.1 Bacteroidales bacterium | reverse complement strand
CTGGATAAACCAGAAATCCCAAATCCCAAGCACTAAATCCCAAATAAATTCCAATTTTCAAACTCCAATACCCAAACCGTTTGAGTTTTGAATATTGTGATTTGGTTATTATTTGGAATTTGGGAATTGTTTTTTGTAATTTCTTGCCAAGAAAAACACGAATATCAGAATTATGATACTAATTCGTAATTGAATAAGGATCTCCCCTGTTGAAAGAGCTGCATCAATCGTTTTGATCTTCAATATGCTTCGGGTAATCCAGAGAGTAATGTAACCCCCGGCTTTCTTTACGTTGCATTGCCATTTTAATGACGAGGTAAGCAACATTCAGTAAGTTTCTCAATTCACAGATCCTGACTGTAAGGATTGATTTTTCATACAGTTCATCAGTTTCACGGTAAATGATCTCCAAACGGTCGAGGGCCCGTTTCAACCTGAGATCAGAACGCACAATACCGACATATGAGCTCATGATAGTCTGGACTTCCTTATAGCTTTGTGTAATCAGTATCATCTCTTCATTGAGTACCGTTCCTTCAGCATTCCAGTCTGGAATATTATCACAATAATGAAGTTCTTTAACATGTTTTATAGCGTCAATACTGGCCCTGTGCGAAAATACTGCAGACTCCAATAATGAGTTAGAAGCCAGCCTGTTGGCTCCATGAAGCCCGGTTGAGGCACATTCTCCTGAAGCATACAGGTTCCGGATTGAAGTGCTGGCGTATTCATCTACCTTGATGCCACCACAAAAATAATGGGCTGCGGGTACAACAGGGATCATTTCTTTGGTAATATCAATACCGATACTCAGGCATTTAGCATAAATGGTCGGAAAGTTCTTGATCAGTCCATTTGAATCCAGGTGCCGGCAATCGAGATATACATGATCCTCGCCACCAAGCTTCATTTCATTGTCAATGGCCCGGGCAACAATATCTCTTGGCGCAAGAGAGCCCCGCTCGTCGTAATGATCCATGAACTCGTTTTCATTGTGTGTTTTTAACACAGCGCCATAACCTCTCAAGGCCTCTGTGATCAAAAATGAAGGTTTCTCTCCGGGGTTGTAAAGAGAGGTTGGATGGAACTGGATAAACTCCATATTTTCAACCTGCCCTTTCGCCCTGTAAACCATCGCTATGCCATCGCCGGTGGCAATATTTGGATTGGTGGTCGTATTGTAAACCATACCGGCGCCCCCGGTAGCCAACAAGGTGATCTTTCCCAGGATGGTATGGATCTCCTGTGTTTCCGGGTTCAGGACATAAGCCCCGTAGCAGGTAATATCAGGTGTCCTGCGGTTTACATCCTGGTTCAGGTGATGTTGTGTGATGATGTCCAGGGTAAAATGATTTTCCAGTATTTCAATATTCGGATGTTCTTCAGCCTTTTTAAGCAGCGCCCGCTCTATTTCAAGTCCCGTATGGTCTTTGTGGTGGAATACACGATGTTCTGAGTGTCCTCCTTCCATTGCCAGATCATATTTACCGGAGGCTTCCTTATCGAACTGGGCGCCCCATTCAATCAATTCCTTTATCCGCTCTGTAGATTCCCTGATAGTGAGCCTGACAATTTCAGGATTTGACAACTCATCACCGGCTATCATGGTATCCCGGATGTGTTTATCATAAGTATCCGGAGTGTACATTACAGCCGCTATCCCCCCCTGTGCATACTTTGTGGCAGTTTCGGCTGCATTTGACTTTGTGACAAGACAAACGTTTCCATGCTCAGCTACTTTGAGTGCGTAGCTTAACCCGGCAATTCCGGAGCCAATAACCAGAAAGTCAACTTTTTTTCGCATCTTTTATACTATTACAAAATAAAAACTTTTTTTTAGCAAGTTTATTTTCAAAGCCAAAAGTAAATAGCTTCCGACTTCCCCCGAAAGCTTTCGGGGTCCGACTTCGGACTTCGGACTTCCGACTTACCCTCATAACAAACTATAGCTCCAGTAAGCTGATAACAGGTTCATTTCCACTGAACATCATTTTTACCGGATCTTCCAGCATCTCTTTCACCTTCACAAGAAAGCTCACAGATTCCCGCCCGTCAATGATCCGGTGATCATATGAAAGTGCCAGATACATGACCGGATGGATTTCCACTTTTCCATTTACGGCAACCGGCCTCTCCACTATATTGTGCATGCCAAGTATAGCGCCTTGAGGTGGGTTGATAATAGGAGTTGACAGCATGGAGCCGAAAACCCCCCCGTTGGAAATGGTAAACGTACCCCCTTTCATTTCATCCAGGGTGATTTTATTATCCCTTGCTTTGACAGCGAGTTCTTTGATCTTCAGCTCAATACCGGCAAGTGACATGGTTTCAGCATTGCGCAGTACAGGTACCATTAATCCTTTGGGTGAGCTGACGGCAATACCAATATCAGCATAATTATGATAGATGATCTCATTTCCGTCGATCTGTGCATTTACCTGTGGGAAAAGTTGAAGTGCTTCCGTAACAGCCTTGGTGAAAAATGACATGAACCCCAGTGAGACTCCATGTTTTTCCTTGAAGCTCTCTTTGTATTTTTTCCTGATGCCCATGATAGGGGTCATGTTTACCTCATTGAAAGTGGTAAGCATAGCGGTTTCGTTTTTAATAGAAACCAGTCTTTCGGCGAGTTTCAGACGCAGCATCGACATTTTTTTCCGCTCTGTATCACGTTTGCCTCCCCAGAAAGGTGTTCCGGGAGCCGGTGTGGAAACAAGCTTGTCTTTTTCAGACAGGAAAAATTCCACATCCTTTTTCGTGGCACGGAGCTTTTTAAAAAAGTCTATAAAGTCTTTTTCAGTCATATCATTTTCAGCCAACAGTTTTTTAGCCAGGGGAGAAAGATGAACTGCAGGCTGGGACGCTACTGTCGATTCTTTTGATGTGTCAGCTTTTTTCTCTCCGGGAGGAGGCGTTTCTTTAACTTCTTGTTTTATCGCTTCCATTTTTTTTTCCACAGCTTGCTTTGCCGGAACTGAAGGAGCGCCTTTGCCTTGTGTGTCGATGGTGGCGATTATTGAACCCACATCAATGGTATCACCTTCTTCAGCCTGGATTGTTATGATACCGGACTCCTCTGCGCTGATACTCAAAGTGGCTTTGTCGGAGTCAACTTCAACAATATCCATGTCTTTTTCAACATATGAACCATTTTCCACAAGCCAGTTTGCGATCTGGACTTCATTAATTGACTCTCCCGGGCTGGGTACTTTAACCTCTATGATCATAATCCGTGAGTTTTGCAGGGTTGAGGTTCAATTATTGAGTTACATTTAATTCTTTAATAGCAGATTGCCACCGGTTGCCAATGCACACCATACGGCATTCCTTTTCAATTCTCGGGCAAATACATTCACCAAAAGTTTTTTCGATAATTTTTCGTTGCCTCATTTTATGAAATTCACTGGATCCTGTGGCCGGACTGCCGCTGGCAGGCCTTGCGACCACCCTTAAAGAAACTTCCGTAAAATATTGATGGATAAATGCCCAGGCTCCCATATTGACCGGTTCTTCCTGTGTCCAGAACCATTCAACGGCCTTATCATATTTAGTTAGGATCCCCTTCATTTGCTTTAAAGGCAAAGGGTATAGTTGCTCTATACGGATCAGTGCGACATCTTCTGCATCAATCTTTTCTTTTTCTTCTAAAAGATCATAATAGATCTTACCTGTACAAAAAACCACTTTTTTTACCAATGCAGGATCTGCTTTATCATCATCAATAACTTCCCTGAATCTCCCTTTAGAGAATTCATCAAGACCTGATATGCATTTCGGATGCCTTAACAGGCTTTTGGGAGTGAAAATGATCAACGGTTTTCTGAAGCCCCGGTGCAGTTGTCGCCTCAGAATATGAAAGAAATTAGCAGGTGTGCTGCAGTTGGCGATTTGAAGATTGTTATCGGCGCACAGGAGAAGGAATCTTTCCATTCTGCCACTGGAATGCTCGGGGCCTTGTCCTTCATAACCATGGGGAAGCAAAACCACAAGGTCGTTCATTACGTTCCATTTGTCTTCGGCACTGCTTATAAACTGGTCGTAAATGATCTGGGCGCCATTCCCGAAATCTCCAAATTGTGCTTCCCAGATTGTGAGGCTGTATGGAGAAGACAGGGCATACCCATATTCAAACCCCAATACACCATATTCCGATAATGGTGAATTGTAGATCTCGAATTTTGCCTGCTTCTTACTGATATTATTAAGCGGAATAAATTCCCTTTCGGAGTCTTCGATCTTTAATTCTGCATGCCGGTGTGAAAAGGTTCCCCTGATCACATCCTGTCCGCTCACCCTGACCGGGACTCCTTCTTCTAACAATGTGCCGTAAGCCAGTAATTCGGCCATGCCCCAATCCAGTATTTCTGCCCCGGTTACCATTTTCAACCTGGCTTCCTGTAACTTTATCAACTTTCTGAAAATCTTTACATCCGCCGGATAATCTGCTATTTTTTTTCCAATCCTTTTCAGGGTTGTCTTTGGCACTCCTGTGTCAGGAGACCTGTTAAAGTCGTTGTCAGTGGCTTTGCTGATATCTTTCCAGATATCGTGTAAGAAGTTGCTGATGTTTGTGGTTGGTTCTTTTTTGGCTTCGGCCAGGCTTCCATCCAGTGTATGGTTGATCCTTTCTTCAAGGTTTTCCGGGTAATCCGGGGAGACAAGGTTTTTTTCAAGCAGGTGCTTCCTGTAAATTTCAAGAGGGTTTGGATGGTTTTCGATAATTTTATAAAGTACAGGCTGTGTAAACCGTGGCTCATCCCCTTCACTATGACCATATTTCCTATAGCAGAGCAGGTCGATAAATACATCTTTGTGGAACTTTTGCCTGAATTCCATGGCAAATTGTATGGTGTACACAAGTGCCTCAACATCGTCGCCATTGACATGAAAAACCGGCGATAAGGTAGTTTTGGCAACATCTGTACAATAGGTACTTGATCTGCCGTCCAGGTAATTGGTAGTAAATCCAATTTGGTTATTGACTACGATGTGAATGGTGCCCCCGGTTCTGTACCCGGGCAGTTCTGACATCTGGAGCAGCTCATAAACAATTCCCTGTCCGGCGATAGAGGCATCGCCATGTATGAGAACCGGTGCGATCTTGGTAAAATCTCCTTTGTAGTCTTCATCAATCCTGGCCCGGACGATACCTTCCACCACAGGATCAACAGCTTCAAGATGAGAAGGGTTTGGAGCCAGGGTGAGCTTGACCCTCTTCCCGGTGGTGGTTTCTCGCTCATGTGTAAATCCCAGGTGATATTTAACATCCCCGAGTAAATGTTCATCGCTGTATGTCTTCCCAGAGAACTCACTGAAAATGTCCTTATAGGGTTTGCGCAGTATATTGGCCAGCACATTCAGCCTGCCGCGATGCGGCATGCCTATAACAAACTCTTCAACTCCCAGTTCAGCGCCTTTTTCCATGATGGCATCCAGTCCGGGTATCAGTGCCTCTGCCCCTTCCAGTGAAAACCGCTTCTGCCCTGGGAACCGCTTGTGGATAAATTTCTCAAACAGAACAGCACGGGATAAGTTCCGGAGTATGTATTTGTGATCTTCCCGGGTAAAACTCATGGAATTCCTGGACTTCTCCATCTTGGTCCTCAGCCATGCGTTGATCCCGGGTTTCCGGATATAATAAAATTCTGCGCCAACCGACTGACAATACGTTTGCTCAAGATGATCGATAATCCCGCTCAATGTTGCAGTACCAATGCCTATTTCATTCCCGGCCTTGAACTTCTTCATGAGATCATCTTTTGAGAGTCCGAAATTCTCAATGTCAAGTGTAGGTGTATATTTTCTCCGGGTTCTTACCGGGTTGGTTTTCGTAAACAGATGGCCGCGTTGCCTGTAGCCGTTGATGAGATTGATAACTTTGAATTCGGCTGGATAAGTATCATGATCTTCCGGACCTTCATAATGCTTTCGGGAAAATTCAAATCCCTCGAAAAAATGACGCCAGCTTTTCTCTATCAATCCGGGATCTTTTAAAAACTTTTGATATTGATCTTCTAACAGCTCAAGATCAATGTTATTTAAGTATGAGAATTTATCCATTTGCTCAGGCGAAATGATGCAGTGCAAAAATACAAAATATGTGGCATAAAAAAGAGGTTGCCACAACTTGCGGCAACCTCCTCATGAAAATATATAAGATCTTTTGACCTTATTCGGGTTCAATGGCATCTACCGGACAAACGTCAGCACATGCACCACAGTCAGTACAAATTTCAGGATCGATTACATAAATATCGCCTTCTGTAATAGCTTCTACAGGGCATTCGTCGATGCATGTACCACATGCTGTGCAATCATCAGTGATTTTGTAAGCCATAACTCAAAAATTAATATGATTAATTAAAAAATTTGTGCAAATATATATTATTAATTAAATAAACTGATAAATTGGCCAATAAATTTGATGTCATTATTTTGGAAGTCCGAAGTCCGAAGTCCGAAGTCCGGAGTCGGAAGTTCGGAGTCCGAGGTGACAGTTGACGGGATGGTGTCGACAGATTGCTTCGTAGCTTCGCTCCTCGCAAAGTCCTTTTTCATAGCTTACTTTCGTAATGATGCTTACAACGAAGACAGGGTATTGCGAGCGTAGCGAAGCAATCTGCCGGCACCCCCTCAATCCCTCAGTCCCTCAGTCTCTCAGTCTCTCAGTCCCTCAGCCTCTCAGTCCCTCAACTCTCAGCTCTCAGCTCTCAACTCTCAGCTCTCAACTCTCACCTCTCACCTCCTGTCTCCTGTAAAGCCTTGTGTACCTGATTTAAAATGAGCTAACTAAATGAATTTCTGACGTTGAAGTTGTTAAAAAAAAATGTTAAAAAATTGTGCTATTAGTTTTGTAATTCATATACCTTTGCCAAAATAAATAATTTGCTCAATTACAATGAACAAGAAAAACAACAAAGTTGTTGAAGTTGAGACAATTGTGGTGAAATTTGCAGGTGATTCCGGAGACGGAATGCAACTCAGCGGTACACAATTTTCCGATACAACCGCGTCAGCAGGTAATGACCTTGCTACTTTTCCTGATTATCCATCAGAGATCAGGGCCCCGCAGGGTACTCTTGCCGGAGTATCCGGTTATCAATTACAATTCGGCCATACCGAAGTAGATACTCCCGGTGATCAGGCTGATGTGCTGATTGCAATGAATCCGGCGGCCCTGAAGCAAAATATGGTATGGGTTAAACCGGGAGCAACCATCATCATTGATATTGATAATTTCGATAATAAGCATTATAAAAAAGCCGGGTACATCGAGGACCCGATTGAAGACGGCACATTGGAAGGTTATAATGTGGTGAAAGCTCCCATCACGTCACTCAGTCGGGCAACCGTAAGAAAAATGGGCCTGGATCCAAAATCAGCTGATCGCTCAAAGAACCAGTTTGCCCTTGGAATCATTTATTACTTGTTCAATAAAAACCTGAAGACTGGCGAGCAATTTTTGGATGAGAAATTCGGGGCAAAGCCGATAGTGGCAAAGGCTAATAAGAAAGTGTTGCGAGCTGGTTATCATTACGCGGAAACCCTTGAAGCTCTGGCTGTTACATATAAGATAAAAAAAACATACAGGTTAAAGGGAAGATTCCGGAATATAAACGGAAACCAGGCTGCTGCCTGGGGATTGATCGCAGCATCTGAAAAGTCGGGAAGAGATCTGTTCCTTGGATCTTACCCGATCACACCTGCCACAGAGATTATGCAGGAACTGGCAAAGCGTAAGCATCTCGGAGTAAAAACCTTTCAGGCAGAAGATGAGATTGCCGGTATTAATGCGGCCATCGGAGCTGCTTTTGCCGGGTCCTTGGCCGCTACTTCAACCTCAGGGCCAGGCCTTGCCTTAAAAGGTGAGGCTATTGGATTGGCAGTAATTACTGAACTACCGATCGTGATAGTGAATGTCCAAAGAGCCGGCCCTGCTACTGGAATGCCTACCAAACCTGAACAGGCTGACTTGTTGCAGGCACTTTATGGAAGAGCCGGCGAAAGTCCTGTCGTGGTTCTCGCTGCAAGCTCACCGGCCAATTGCTTTGATTTTGCATTTCAGGCCTCAAAAATAGCCCTGGAACATATGGTTCCGGTCATACTGCTTACCGATGGGTACCTGGCCAATGGTTCCGAGCTATGGAAACTCCCCAAAATGGCTGATATGCCTGAGATCAAACCACGCCTTGTGAAAGATAATGACCCGGATTATCAACCTTATAAAAGAGATCCGGAAACCCTGGCGAGAAGTTGGGCTTTGCCGGGTCAGGAAGGGCTGCGGCACCGTATAGGAGGCCTGGAAAAAGAAGATGTGACAGGAAATGTTTCACATGGTCCTGTGAATCACGAAATAATGATAGGACTACGCGCAAAAAAAGTACAGAAAGTTGTAGATGTTATTCCTGATCAGAAAATCACTGGTAAGGAAAATGGAGATTTGCTGGTAGTTGGCTGGGGAGGAACTTACGGACCTCTCGTTTCAGCGGTCAGAGACCTGAAGAAAGAAGGAAAAGCAATCAGCCTGGCCCAGTTTAACTATATCAACCCTCTGCCGAAAAATACAAAGGATGTGTTTAAGGGCTTTAAAAAGATTATTGTCTGTGAAAAGAATTCCGGACAATTTGCGTTTTACCTGAGATCATTGTTCCAACAGTTTGAATTCTTGCAGTATAATAAAATGCAGGGACTGCCATTCATGATCGCTGAATTAAAAGATAAATTCAATAAAATCCTGGAGGATGAGTAATATGAATGCTGAAAAAGAAATTATCAATAACCCGGTCCTTACCATAGCAGACTTCAAGATTGATGGTGATATTAAATGGTGCGCCGGTTGTGGTGATTACGCTATTTTATCTTCTATCAAGAGTGTTCTTGTCGAAAGAGGCGGTAAAAAGGAAAATCTGGTTTTTGTGTCAGGTATAGGATGTTCTTCCAGGTTTCCGTATTATATCAACACTTATGGATTTCATGGACTTCATGGCCGGGGAGCCGCAATTGCCACAGGTGTTAAAGTGGCAAACCCGGAATTGGAAGTTTGGCACATTACCGGTGATGGAGATAGTATGGCCATCGGAGGAAATCATTTTATCCATGTGATCCGGAGGAATATCGACATGAATATTGTGCTTTTTAACAATAAAATTTACGGACTCACAAAGGGACAATTTTCACCAACGACACCCAGGGGGAGCATTACCAAGACATCCCCCGATGGAACCATCGAGAATCCTTTTAAACCCGGTGAACTGACCATGGGTGCACAGGGCACATTTTTCGCCAGGATAGTGGATACCGAGCCAAAACGTATGCGTGAGGTATTCATGGAAGCTGCGGAGCATAAAGGAACCTCTGTGGTGGAAGTGCTTCAGAATTGCGTGATCTTCGCCAATAAGATACACGCCGCGATCACTGGTAAAGATGTCAGAGATGACCACCAGATCTTCCTTGAGCATGGTAAACCTATGATATTTGGCAAGGAAAGGAATAAAGGTTTGCGGCGGAACGGACATACCTTTGAAGTTGTCACTATCGGAGAAAATGGTATTACTGAAGACGATATCATGATACATGATGCACATGATCCCGATGATACCACCCATTATATGCTGGTTAGAATGACCTTGCCGGAATTCCCCGTTGCTACCGGAGTGATCCGGTCTTGCGATTATACCGACCCTTACGACCAGGTGTTACAGGAACAGGTTGATCTGGCAAGAAAAAACTCCCGTATTAAAAACATGGACGATCTTATCAATGACGGGAATATCCTTGAGTTCTGAGGTCAGTTCCCTGTGCTGTATGGAGTTGTGATTATTTCTTGTTGATTTGTTCAATCCGCATTGATTTACGTACGAATCACATCAAAAATAATCATTCTGGTTGGCCCTGTCGCGTTCATTGATAATTGTTCCGGCTATGAATAATGTATTGTATCTTGCCAAGGTTTGAATAAGCGGATTGAGTAAGAGAAGTAATTAATCAATAGTTAAAAACTGTCTTACATTTTCCCATGACGCAAGATAGAAATTAGAAGCCAAAAACCCAGAATACCTGAAGCAAGGAACCCGATAACTCCAATAACCGGAATATCATACCACATCGGAGGGATTTTTGAAAGCACAATTAATGAAGAGCCAACTATTATAGAAGCTAAAACAATAGCAAATGCAATACGATTACTTATCTGGCCGTGTGTCTTGAGCATAGGGTCAAGTCCTTTATGCTCAATATCCATTTTTATTGTACCGTTTTTTACTTTTTCGATAATCTCGCGAATTTCAAAAGGCAGTTCTTTCATCAGTTGCCCCAATTCTTCAGCAGAGACGTATAGGTCTTTTGCAATTTTGCGAATGTGCAGACGTTCCCTGATCATCTTCTTTATATAAGGCTCTATATGCTTTGCCACATTAAAATCAGGATTGAGTATTTCTCCATTTCCCTGTAGAAGCAGCATTGACCTCCCCAGTAAATACAGATCGGAAGGCATTTTTAAATTGTTTTCAGGAAAGAATCTCATTAAATCATTGACCAGGGCAACCATGTCCATTTGTTCCAATGATTGACTAAAATACATGTCGATAAGTTCGGTGATCTGTAATTCCAGTTTCTGAGTTTTTACTTCGCCATCTGTTTCACACAATCTGAGTAAACTCCTGATAATTCTGTCGGTATCGCGATTAATTGCTCCGGCAGCCATTGATGTGATTAATTCTCTTGTAGTCCGGGTAAGTGATCCCACCATTCCATAATCAAGGAAACAGATCACGTTTTCAGGCAATACCATGACATTACCCGGGTGAGGGTCAGCATGGAAAAATCCAAATTCAAATATTTGTTTTAAGACCAGGTCTGCTCCCCTTCTTGCAATAATTTCCTGATCGAGGCCATTTGCTTTGATGCTTTCAATATCTGAGATTTTAACACCGTCAATGAACTCTATTATCAGGATTTTTTTTGTACTATAATCCCTGTAGCATTTGGGAACATATATATTTGGGTCTTTTTGAAAATTAGTACCAAATCGTTCAAGGTTTGACGCCTCAATAGTAAAATTTAATTCTTTGTGAATGGCTCTTTCAAACTCTTCAACGACTTTAACGATGTTTAAAGATCTCATCTCCGGAACGTGCTTCTCCATCATTGTAGCGAGATGAAATATTATTTCCAGATCAGTTTCTATAGTCCGGTCAATTCCCGGACGCTGAACCTTGACAACAACCTCCTCTCCTTCGATAAGAATTGCTTTGTGCACTTGGGCAATGGAAGCAGCAGCGAGAGGTGAATGTGAGAATTTTTTAAATATTTCAGTAAGCGGTTTTCCTAATTCTTTTTCAATAATATGAATGGCTTCTTCTCCGGAAAAAGGGGGCACAGAATCCTGTAATTTTTCAAGCTCAACTAATAATTCCATCGGGATTAAATCCGCCCGGTTGCTCATTACCTGTCCGAATTTTATAAAAGTCGGCCCAAGTTTTTCCAGAACCAGGCGCATCCGCTCCCAGCGCGAAAGGGAAAGTATTTTAGAATCTGCCTTCCTGAAAACAATCTTTCTACCAAAATCAATAACACTTTCTAAGCTTGACCGGGAAATAATATCGGCAAACCCATGCTTTGAAAGTACACCAATAATTTCCAGGTAGCGGTTGGCATGACGATATGTTCTGCCAATCATCCCGATCTTACGAATCATTTTTCTTACTTGTTTTTTTACTCAGCGAACTTTGCAGCTTATCCAATTGTTCCTGGATTTTTCTCAGGTCTTCCCGGGTTGCCACCCCTAACTTGTCAACAACCTCTTTTACCTGATCGTTAATCTTCTCCTCAATCTGCTGCTTAGTTTCTTCCGACTGTTTTAAGAGTTCATCTGCAAATTTACGACCTTCTTCCTTCGTTAATTTTGCTTCTTTGGCTGCTTTTTTCGCGTAGTCTTCAACTTTGTCTTTGGTTATCAAACCAATTCCAATTCCTGTAAGAATCCCTTTTTTTAATAGATCAATCATTTTAACCTCCTTTTTTAATACTATTCTTAAAATTTTCTTAATAATTATACCATTTACTGATCATCATCTTTCACCAGCTCAGATGCTTTTGAATAAATATCAGAAATCAAAACTCCGGCTTCATCTTTTTTCTCTTTAAGGTATTCCTGAGCCTCATTAATTTTTTCAATTATTTCGACACTTGTAGAATCAAGCTTTTTTGTTGCCTCGTAATTGTTGTGCTTATACCACCTCTTTGCTTCTTCCAGGTTTTCATAAGCCTGATCGTAAGTATCTTTAGATTCCGCTGCTATTTTTGCTTTAAGCAAAGCTGCTTGTGCCTGAAGTTCCGCATAATGTTCATCAAGCTGTTCCCCTCCTTCCTTTTCTGTTTTATTTACAAATTCCTTTACCTCAGATGAATGTTTCCATATTACCAAACCGCCTATTGCGATAGCGATAACTACTGTTAATGCTATAATTACATTTTTCTTTTTCATGATACTATTATTTTTTAGTTTAATTATTTGATTTTAAAACCATTGATTAACTCCTGTTTCAGTTTCTTTTAGGGTTTGTTTAGTCTTTTTTATTGAAGTATTTATACCTTCTCTAACTCCTTTCAGCGCGCCGCGGGTCACTTCTTTGACATAACTACCCGATTCTTCTGCTCCTTCAGCAGCAGCGGTAAGCACCATATGAGCAACCTCTTTTATCTTTTCGGTACTGTAATATGTTCCGGCAAAAGCCTTTTCTGTTGCAGATTGAGCTGCTTTTGCAATAGATTGTTCAATGTCTTTGCCTAGATTTATTGCTTCATTCATATCAGCGACGATCTCTTTTTTGATTTCTTTAGTTTTCATTTTTTGTTCCTTCTTAACTAGTTTGTTTATAATACTATTAATGATCAAATCATAATTCTTAAATAGTGTAATTGCAATTTCATGACCCTCAGCAGCAAATTGCTTAGTTGCATCTGTTACTGAAGTTTTTTGAAATTTTGTAGGATGTTTCAACCCGTTCAATGAAATATATTTTACCTTTTTCCCATTTGCTTTATAATACAGGTTGATCAAGGTTTCTACTCCAAATCTTGAAGACTTTATTTTTTCAAGAATTGGAAGTATATCTGATTTCAATACGGTTCTTTGACCCGTAAGGACTTTAAACGGATTAACAGCGTAATTAATTACGGTTTCAGAAGGTTGTCCCAAAACCATATCTGCTTCTTTGTTAAATATCGGTGTTACTAATTGCGAAAAATGTTCCTCGGTCAGGTTTGATAAATCGGCATCAATAAAAGTAATTATTTCACCGATTGAATTTTTAACTCCGGTAGCCATTGCATATCCTTTGCCTTTATTTTCCGACAGAGATATGTATTTAAGATTGTGTAAATCCGTAAGACCACGTACTATTTCATCTGTTTTATCAGTTGAACCATCGTTTATGACAATTACTTCGTCAAAAAAATAATCAGAAACAGTTGTTACAATATTTTTAATTGTTTCTTCTTCATTGTACGCACATATTATTGCTGATATTTTCATTTTAATAAGAATTTAAATAGTTTGAAATTTCTTTTCTTGCTGCATTTTTACCTGTTTCAATCAATTTTTCCGCTTTATGAAAGTGAAAAGTACTTGATGAATCATAAGGAATATTAATTCAAGTTCGTTAATAACACCAATGTGGGCAAGCCCTTTTGAACCTCCACTTGATAAAACTAATGAAACCGGGATTTTTAGTCTTTCAGCCATGTTTTAATTATTATATTTCATTTCCTGTAATAAATCACTACACTCGGGTTCATTAATATTTTCAGTTAATTTCGTTAGTTCTTCATCGTAATTAACCATATTCTGAAAATAAATTGCATCATTTAAAGCTTCTGCTGCTTGTTTGTCTTCAGGTTTTGCATCACCGGTAATTATGTTTTCTCTGAAATTTTTATAATGGTCTCTTATCGAACATGGCATCAGATGATTTTTGCGTGTTTTTTCATGATTTTGTTGCCACTTACGTCCGTTTTTCATAAACCGGGATTGAACTGCATCGCCGAGATTTTTACCTTCTTTGTATAAATCATATATGTTATCAACATAATAAGGCACAAAAGCACAGGGCGTAATATTGCCGTCCCAATCAATATATATATACCCGTTATGCCTGCCATAAGCTATACATCCATTACTTATAACGCCGCTATTCCAGAAATCGGCCATAGGATATTTTTTTTCAGTTAATACTTTTTCCCAGACTTTGTAAAGCGCTACTCTTTTTTCGGGTGATACAACAAGGTCAAATGTTTCTTTACCACGTCCGATAGGCATCAATTGAAATTGCCACATAT
>DAOWEV010000128.1 GCA_030638325.1 Bacteroidales bacterium | reverse complement strand
CCCAAGGCAAAAGTAAAATCCCGTATCATCCTGACGCCTCAGCATGCCAAACGGTTGTTGAGGGCGCTCACCGACAATATTTCAAAATTCGAAGCCATGCACGGGAATATTAAAGTCCCGGAAGGCCCTGAGGGCATGCCGCCTTTTAATCTCGGCGGACCAACCGCACAGGCATAGAAAAGGAGGCTGTCTTAAAAAGGGCAGCCTTTTTATTTTAAAAAATCAACTTATAACTATTGTCTCCTTCCAGCGGTTCGTCTTCTATAGACTCATACAGCCTTCTGTACTTCTTATAAACCTCCCTGGGTTGCTTCTCTCCGTTAATCAACATGTGTTTTGAGTTGATTATGATAACATAATCCCCGTCATGCCCGATCAGCTTATCGCGGTATAGCTCCTTTTTCATAATCCTTTCAGTTTTGTGATCAGGAAAATCATAATACCATTTCAGCTTCTCTAAGTCCGGGGTTTCTATTTCTGCCAATATTTCGAAATGTTCACTTGTTGACTTGTCCAGTTCTTTAAGAACCTCTTCGATATCAATCAGATGTTCTTCATGACCCTCAAAATCAAATTCATACTCTCTCAAAGCATCAATATAAATATCGTTTAACATTTCAAAATCAGGCAATTCAGGTAATTCAGGGAAATCAAAATAAAAGTCCATAGAACCAAACCTCACAGTGTCATGAAAAATGAACTGGTCTTCAGTGAACTCTTTGTAGAATTGTTTCATATCTTCCCGATGATCAAGCATAGTCTGCTTCCATTCTTCCTTCATGGCATCATCCAGGTAATACTTTTCCAGCTCATGTTGTTTGAGGGCTTTCTGAAAGTCTTTTAAAGCCCGTTCCCTGTCAACCTTAGTCCTTTCCAATTCTTTTATAGCTTTTTCACGAGCTTTCCTGATAAGGATATCCAGAGAATCTTTTCGTGGTTTAAAAACTGTTGTAATATGTATTTCTGAAATTGGATCAATCCTTTCCGGCCCTCTGTTATTTCCGTTCAGGTTGATATCAGTTTCCTGATTTTCAGTGATCTCTATTACAGTAAATATTTCCTGATCATGTACAATCGTATGCTGTGCATTTTCCAGGGCAGGGCCCTTCAGTATAAGAAATGGTTCACCAGAATTGAATATAAGGTGAGGCTCGTTTTCGTTGCCGGGGGAAATGACTGCACTGGCTGTAATTGTTATCGCTCCGGCGAAAAGCACAATAGCCATGATAAATCTCTCGGCAAAATTTGAAGTGTTACTTGATCTTTTCATCATTCTTTGTATTCGGTTTAACATTAAGTGTTTTTTTTTAGTGAAAGCGAGCGCTATCCCGGGTGTACCAAGGTTCATCTCCTGCAGGGAAGTCAGCGCCCTGGCATAAATCAGGGAATCACCGCACATTTCGAGAGCCATATCATCACAGATATTTTCACGCTCAATGCGAATATTTTTCGATAACCACCAAATTGCAGGGTGATAGAAGAACAGCACTTCGATCAGGGATTGGAGAATATTAACAAGATAATCTTTTCTAATAATGTGCGCCAGCTCATGTGTAATAATGGCTTCCACTTGCTGTGCCGGCAATCCGGAGATCAATCCCAGCGGGACCAGAATAACCGGCTTTAATGAGCCGATCACAAGAGGTACTTTCACAATGGCCGATTCCAGTATCCGTACCGGCTTTTTCATGCGCATCCTCTGGGCAAGTTCTCTGAATCTATCCTGCCAGCAAACCGGCATCTCATAAGTCCTGTGAACTTTGACCCTCTGTGTATAAGCCATATTACCAAGCAACCGTAAAAACAGTAACAATATCCCACCCATCCATATTGTCACTAACATTGCAAAACGATGCTTGAAGTAATCCCGTAAACTATTGAACCAGCTCCGGGTTTCAGAGGTATTGTTATCAACAGTTTGTATAAAACCTGCCGAAGTTATTTCTTCATGTGAAGCAATGCTGCCTGCAAATGGGATTTCCGTGTTTTCAATTTCAAAAAAGCTATATTCCTTAATAAATGTAACCACCACAACCCCCAAGAATATTATGATGCCAGACACATAAAGATTGTACCGGAAGCGTGCTGAGAATTTCATAAAAAAGACCATTCCCAGGGCTACTATCAATGCAATGAGAGCCCCTTGCCAGAGTGAATGCAACAGCGTCCAGCCAATAGCATTGACCAATTCTTCAGATATCAATTTATTAATGATGTTCATGGCTTACCCCCTTCTAACCTTCTGATGAGCTTTTTGATCTCCTCCAGTTCTTCTTTTGATGAACTGTGGTTTCCAAGCGCCTGCATTACGAGTTTTTGTGCTGACCCGCCGAAAGCTGTTTCGAGCAACCTGTCCAATAACTTTCCCTGGATCTTTTCCTGTGATATCCTGGCAGAATAGATATGGGTCCGTCCATCCATCTCTCTCGACACAAGACCTTTCTCACTCATGATCTGAAGCATCTTCAATGTGGTTGTATATCCCACTTCCCTCCTTTTGTTCAGTTGATCGTTCACAAAACGTACCGTGATGGGGCCGAACTCCCATAGGACTGACAGTATTTCGAGTTCAGCATCTGTCGGTTTTTTTATCACATTTTCTTGCATCATAATCACCTGATTAATATTATTACGAAATATTTCGTAGGGCAAAAGTATACGAAACATTTCGTAAAAGCAAGTTATAATACGAAAATCTTCGTAAATTAATGTTAAAAATTGTTAAAAGGAGCTCAGTCACTCGGGTATTCACTGTTTTGCGATGCGATTTTTTTGTCAAATTATTCCACAGACTTGCTATTTCATCTGTTTTATTATATTTTTACTGTTCGTTTATAGCCTGGTCATATTATTTTATTAATTTAAATCATTTCAACCATGTTTAAAAAAGTACTTATTTTCAGTTCCATTTTTCTTTTGGTTATTTTCTTTTATGTGTCTTTCATGTATTTTCAGGGAAGCCGGTCAACATCATCCCCGGAAGTATTAAAACCAAAGCTTGCAATGAAACTACCCGGTAATCATTTCGCTTTGATGAACGCTGAATATATATTTATGAAAACCCGTGATCCTAATACTGGCGAGTTGCCTGTTAACATCAAATCGAAAGAGCTTGCATTTGCTTCCAGGCTGCCGGTCAGCAAATCTTCTCAGAGGGATCAGGATTGGGAATGGAGAGGCCCGGAAAATGCTGCAGGAAGAATGTTATGTATGGCATTTGATGTGGATAATGAAAACAATATTTTATCCGGTAGCGCATCCGGAGGTATGTGGAGATCCACAGACCAGGCCCAGAACTGGGAAAAAGTGACTGCCCCAAATGTTGAACAAAGCGCTACCTGCCTGACCCAGGATACACGTTCAGGAAAACATCATATTTGGTACTACGGTACGGGAGAGCTTTTATCAACCACCAACAGAAATGTAAGCACGAATATTCGGACCATCGGAACAGGAAATGGCATCTTTAAGTCAACAGACAACGGGGAGACCTGGTTTCCTCTGGAATCTACACAGGGCGGATCCCCCGGTTTGCTGTTGGATATCTTTCAGGGTATATGGAACATTGTATCAGATCCGGTGACTATGGACAAAGATATTGTTTATGCCGCATGTTACGGAGCTATCATGAGATCGGAAGACGGTGGCAATACCTGGTCACTGACCCTGGGTGATCT
>DAOWEV010000125.1 GCA_030638325.1 Bacteroidales bacterium | reverse complement strand
GTATTAAATGAAGGATTACCCCATCCGGTAGGGTTACAATGAGCCGTGTAATTCCCAAAAGTCACCCCATTGCTGATATCCTGCCGGATGTTGGCTGCATTACTTCCTGATTCGGGGTACAAATAGGTATGGGAGAGAATCCCAAAAGTCGTATTGAAATAATTCTCAGTTCCGTAATTGATCTGGCCATTTCCATGAGTAATGGCATAGGTACCGTCCATACCTGCCACCATTACCACTTCATTGAGATAAGAGGGATCCGGCATGGTATATTGTTCATACATAAGCGTCTTGTCGATCTGAGGCTGCAATTGAGCCGTATCCTGGGCGGAAAACCTTCCATAGAAGACTTCAGGGAAATAATCACTTGTATATTCACAATAGAAAAGGTCGGTCACATGGCCGCCGGCATTGCCGTTCCAGGTCGGGATCTGGGCTATATCACCCACAAATAAGATGAAAGAGGGAGCCGGATCATCCGTTGTGGCATTGTTGTACAGATCTTCCAGATAGGCCTTGATCTGAAAAGTGGTATTCCCGACAGCCGGGTCATCGGTATAGGCTTCCACCACAGTAAAACCTTTTTTGATCTTCCATGCTATCAGTGGTTGTAGCTGGGATTCAAACATGCGATCGGAGACGATCACATATTTCACGGGATAGGTAACAAGGGTATCGCGGTTAGCTGCCTGATAAGATTTATAATTCAGAAGCGATCTGTGAATAGCCGAGAAATAATGGTTTCCATATATTCTCTTCAACTCCATTGTCTTTGCCAGGTCGGGATCTTCGAACAGGATCTCAAACTCGATCTCCGAGAAGATCTTCAATGTTTCCGTAACCGGATTATACTGTATTGGTGATATGTCTAATCGTCCCAACTGAACTTCCCTGGAAATACCCAGCAATTCAACCCGGACCAGGTTGCCGGCATGAAAAGCATTGGTTTTATAAGCCGTTTCATTATATTCAAACGGGACATGTTCGCCGGTTTTCGGAATTTCAGGCTGTAAAGGAAAGACCGGGTAAAGGATGTCCAGGCCGGATAAATTATATTCTTTTGAAACGGTGTTCAAGATGTTGATCCTGACGCCGGCGCCGACAGGGATCTCAATTAATTCACGCCTTACCGGCAATTCAGGATTTCCAATGGATCCTCCTTTGGTATATCCGGGGATCAGGATACGTGTAAAAATCCCTTTTCCCGTTTTTACCTGGAGCGTGTTAAATTCCCCCAGGGTGTTGTACAGGTCTAATTTGTAGTAAGTGTTTTCCCTTACATCCAGTCTGTTTTCATTATCATTCAGAGTGACTCTCTGAGCTGACAGTTCACTGATTGTCAGACCGGATAGCATCATCATCAGAAAGAAAACACCGGAAAACACCATAGCAGATCTTTTCATGTTAGTTAGATTAAATAAGTAAGATTAAACTGCGTTAACTGAGTGGGCAAAGGTAAAGTTTTTCTGCTTCATATACACATTTAAGCATTTTCACATTTAAGCATTTCCATTAAAAAAACAGTAAACCCAATAATAATTTTATAAACGAACAGTAAACTATTACAGACTGGAATTATTGTCAAAGGTTGCCTGTGATGAAATAAAAATCCACCCTCAAAGAAAGTGGCTTTGAATTGCATCCATTGGGCGCTGAAGAATGGAAGATTGGAAGAATGGAATTGCGGAATAGTGGGTGAAAAACATCCTAATAACCCTGCATTATTCCAATATTCCAACATTCCAACATTCCAGCATTCCAATAATCCTTATCGCATCAGAAAAAAATTCATCCTTCCGGCAAGATATTTCCTGGAGATCTGCCGAACCGGATACCAAACCGTCACGAATCCAATGAAAAGGACTGTCAAAAGGATATAAACCAGGTCGGATATCTTTACTTTCACAGGATATGCCTCGATGATATAGGAGCCTCCGTCACCACCAAGTTTGATGAAGCCGTACTGCTGCTGCAGCCAGGCAAGCATGCCTCCCAGGACCAGTCCCAGGATACCTCCAGCCACCGAGATCAACATGCCTTCTATGGTGAATATCCTTTTTATCAGCTTCTTATCCGCTCCGAGGCTCCACAATACGGCAATGTCCTTTTTCTTGTCGAGGATCAGCATGGAAAGAGAACCTATGACATTAAAAGTAGCTATGATCAGGATAAAGACAAGGATAAAGAAGATGGCCCATTTCTCGGATTTCATCACCTTATAAAGCAGCTCCTGCTGCTGAAAACGGTTTTTCACTGAAAAATCTTCACCCAATATCCGGATGATCTGTTTCTGGACTTTTTCAGTGTCAGACCCAACTGCCAGCGCTATCTCAAGCGAGCTAACCTCATCGGAGTATTCGAGCAAATTTTTCATCAACCCAATGGGGACAAGCACGTATTGCGAATCAAATTCCTGCTGTATGGCAAAAACCCCGGATACAGGAATGGTGGCGTCATTGAATGCCTGTGCAAGTGGACCTGAAAAAGATTTCCGGGTCCTTTTCGGCAGGTAGACCATTACCGGAGGGGTGAAATCACCAAGGTATAATGACAGGTACCAGGCTACCCCGGCCCCTATGACTGCAAAGTCCTGATCCCCCTGTTTTAACTTAAGCTCACCTGAAATAATGAAGTCATTCACAGGGCTGATCTTCTCAAATCCCTCCCCTACACCTTTCATTGTTACGATATGTTGTTTATCACGGTATTTGACGAGTGCCTTTTCTTCTATGACCGGTATAATACTTTTAACTCCCTGAATTTTTTTTAGCTTTTCTTCCGGAAAATCATCCATGTGAATGACCTTTCCGGTGACGGCCTCTATTTTAAGATCAGGGTTAAAAGAATTTATCAATGATAAAACCAGGTCCTCAAAACCATTGAATACCGACAGTACAATAACCAAAGCCAGGGTGCCGACAGTAACACCCAACACAGAGATCCCTGAGATAAAATTAATGATGTTATGGGATTTTTTCGAGATCAGGTAACGGCGGGCTATGTATAACGGGAAGATCACAATATTCTATTCTTCGCTCAACAGTTTCTCAATATTCTCGATATAATCCAGGGAGTCATCTTCATAGAACTCCAGCATTGGGACAACCCGGAGTTGCTTACCGACCCGGCTACCAAGTTTGTAACGTATCGTTGAGGCATGGCCTTTGATGGTATTCATAAGGGCCGTTTTATCATCAACAGCGAATAAGCTCAGGTATATTTTGGCTATCGACAAATCCCTGGTAACATTCACCCTGGTAACAGTGATCATAGCGCCTTTGAATATATTCCGGGATTCATGCTGGAAAATCTCTCCGAGGTCTTTTTGTAACAGCCTGGATACTTTTTGTTGTCGTTTGGATTCCATAACGGCTTATTATCTTGATTTGTTTACAGCCTTGTGCTATGTTAGCACTTATAGTGGGATATTCCCATGTTTCTTCGGGGGGTTCGATTTACTCTTCGACTGGGTCATTTCGAGCGACTGGATAAGCCTGTACCGGGTCTCTTTCGGATAGATAATCTCATCAATATAACCTATTTCAGCCGCTTTGTAAGGGCTGGCAAAATTGCTTCTATATTCATCCACCTTTTGCTTTCTCGCCTCATCTGACAGCTCATCCTTTCTATAAAGGATATTAACGGCCCCGTCGGGACCCATTACTGCAATTTCTGCCGATGGAAAAGCAAAGTTAACATCGGCCCCAATATGCTTGCTTGACATCACATCGTATGCACCACCATAAGCTTTCCGTGTAATGATCGTGATCTTCGGTACTGTGGCTTCACTAAATGCAAATAACAACTTGGCGCCATGTTTGATAATACCTCCAAATTCCTGGTTGGTGCCCGGAAGGAACCCGGGTACATCCACAAATGTGATGAGTGGAATGTTAAAGGCATCACAGAATCTTACGAATCTTGCCGCTTTAATGGAAGAGTTTATATCGAGTACGCCTGCGAGGTGAGCCGGCTGATTGGCCACGATACCAATCGTCCGTCCATCCAGTCTTGCAAATCCTATAATGATATTTTTAGCATAGTGGGCCTGGATCTCGAAGAAATTATGATGATCCACCACCGAAGTAATGATCTCTTTCATATCATACGGTTTGTTGGAGTCATCAGGCACAATGGTCTGTAATTTTTCATCTTCCCTTCTGATATCATCAGTACACGGGACAATAGGGGGATCTTCCGTATTGTTGGAAGGCAGGTAACTTAACAATTCACGAAGCATCATCATGGCCTGTTCATCATCATCAGCCATCAGATGAGCAACCCCGCTTTTGCTATTGTGTGTCATCGCTCCACCCAGTTCGTTCTTGGTCACCTCTTCATGGGTCACAGTCTTGATCACATCAGGTCCTGTAACAAACATATAACTGGTTTCCTTCACCATGAGAATAAAATCAGTCATGGCCGGTGAGTATACGGCCCCGCCTGCACAAGGCCCCAGCACCGCCGAAATCTGTGGAATAACCCCGGAGCTCATCACATTCCTGTAAAAGATTTCGGCATATCCGGCAAGGCTTTCCACACCTTCCTGGATGCGGGCGCCGCCCGAATCATTTAATCCTATGACGGGAGCGCCCATGCGCATGGCCAGGTCCATGATCTTGATGATCTTGTCGGCATTGGCCCGGCTGAGAGAGCCTCCGAAGACAGTAAAATCCTGTGCAAAAACGTAAACAAGACGACCGTCTATCTTACCGTAGCCGGTAACAACCCCATCGCCCGGTATCTGTTGCTCCTGCATATCGAAGTCCGTACAACGGTGTGTCATGAACTTATCATTTTCCACGAATGAACCGGGGTCCAGCAAAATATTGATCCTTTCCCGGGCCGTTAAACGTCCGGCCTTATGTTGCTTTTCAATACGTTCTTTCCCTCCTCCAAGTTCAGCGGCGTTGTTCTTTTCATCAAATAGCTGATATTTGTTTTTTAAAGGTGACATATTGTATGGTCTATGGGTTATTCAATAATTATTAATGGTTGATTTGCATCTATGGTATCACCCTCTTTTACCCTGATTTCCCTGATGGTCCTGTCCATTTTCACTTTGTATTCACTCTCCATTTTCATGGCAGAAATGATGATCACCGTTTCTCCGGCCTTCACTTTATCACCTACCTGGACAAGGATCTTAACCACTTTGCCGGGCATGGGCGACGAGATCACCATTTCTTCATGATCATCGTCTTTCGTCCGGCTTTTCTGGTATTTTCTTTCTGCATCTACTACTTCCACGTTATAGGAATGATAGAGCGTGTTAACTTGATAATCCTTAGGTCCCCCGGCTCTAATCAACTCCACATTATAAGACTTCCCTTCGTATAAAACCGAATACACGCCCCGTTCAACTAACAGGATGTCTATTTCGATAACTTTTCCATCAAGGGAGATCTCATAATTACTGCCTTCCCGTCCAATCAATTCAACATGGGCAGTCCGGTCATCTATATTAATTTCCATGGATTTCATAAACAAGGGTTTATTGGTAATTGTAAAGGTTAAGATAGCGTTTTTCTTCGGCCACATTCCTTCCAGTTACTTACCCCATTCTTTGTTATAACTTTTGTCTGGAATTCTTCTACCTTTCTCAAATAATCTACAAATACGCTCATGATCGCTATATCCTCAATCTTTGAATTTTTCTCCTGTTCAGCCATCAGAACATCTGCATTTTTCTGAATAAAATGAGTGTTGTAATTACCTTCCTGAAAATCCGGGGTATCCATGATCCTTTCCAGGAACCTGATAGATGTTTTGACCCCGGTGATTTTATATTCGTAAAGGGCACGTTTCATCCTGTCAATCGCTTCTTCCCGGGTTTTGGCCCACACAATCAGTTTTGAGATCATCGGATCATAATACAGGGGTATCTCATAGCCCTCATAAACATAACCATCGCACCTGACTCCCAGGCCCTTGGGTTCTGTAATATGTTCAATCACTCCCGGGCTGGGCAAAAAATTATTGTCCGGATCTTCAGCATAGATCCGGCATTCGATGGCATGTCCATCCTGATGCAGGTCTTCCTGTTTAAAAGGTAATGGCATATTATCGGCAATACGGATCATCTGTTTTACGAGGTCAATGCCAACCACCCTTTCAGTGATGGGATGTTCCACCTGAAGCCGGGTGTTCATTTCCAGGAAATAATAATTCAGATCATCATCAACTATGAATTCAATGGTGCCGGCGCCTGAATAATTCGCGGCTTTTGCAGCTGCCACAGCGAATCTGCCGATCTCTTCCCTGTACTTCGGAGTGATCAGGGGAGATGGGGTCTCTTCCACAACTTTCTGATGCCTTCTTTGAACCGAGCATTCTCTTTCAAAAAGATGCACTACATTACCATGATTATCAGCCAGTACCTGGAACTCGATATGGTGTGGAGATTGGATATATTTTTCAATATACACAGCATCGTTGCCAAAGGCTGAAGCAGCTTCCGAGCGGGCAGCGCGAATGGCGTTCACTATTTCTTTTTCCTGATTGATCAGCCGCATGCCTTTACCCCCTCCTCCGGCAGTAGCCTTGACCATAACCGGCAGGCCGATCTCCCGGATGGTCTGAATCGCTTTTTCTTCATCCAGGATTGGCTCGGTAGTACCTGGAACCACAGGAACTCCGGCTTCGATCATGGTTTTCCGGGCTGTAATCTTGTCGCCCATGGTTCTAATGGAATCTCCCGAAGGGCCAATGAAAATGATTCCCTCCTTCTTACACCTGTCAGAAAAATCGGCATTTTCCGACAGGAAACCATAGCCCGGGTGGATAGCATCGGCTTTGCATTTCTTTGCAACTTCAATGATCTTGTCAATATTCAGGTAGCTTTCATTGGAAGGCGCCGGCCCGATGTAATATGCCTCATCCGCATACCTGACATGCATGGCGCTTCCATCAGCCTCTGAATAAACAGCCACAGAAGTAATTCCCATCTCCCTGCATGACCTCATCACCCGCACAGCTATTTCACCCCTGTTGGCAATAAGAACTTTCCTGATCATAAAGTTTTTTTGGTTATTAAATCTTAACAAAAATTCTAAAATACTGTTATGCAGTCATTTGTATTGCTTTGGGCACTAATTTGGGGGTATAAAGATAAGTATTATTTAATACCATGCATAAAAAAAACCTATCGGAATGATCTTTAAAAAAGGCGGCATAAACTTCTCGCCCCGCCACAAAAAAAAACAGGTTCTGAAAACCCGCATTTAAAATTTAAAATTGAATCCCGTTCAAAAAGACATTTACTTAAATAGTTGAAAAAAATTGCCACAGATTCACAGATTTAATTTTTGAAAGAAATCTGTGAACTTAACGAAGTGATTTCATGAACACCTTTAAAAATAAATAATATTGTGAATAATCTGTGGCTTTGTTTAGTTTTACGACTTTCGTAGTGGGCTCAAAATAGCAAACCCGCATTTAAAATTTATAATTTAAAATTTAAAATTGAATCAGCGACCCCGGCGGGACTCGAACCCACAACCTTCAGAACCGGAATCTGACGTTCTATCCAATTGAACTACGGGGCCCGGGAAAACTTATACTATTATCCGATAAAAATTTGTTTTATAACAAGTTTTTGTTTCAAAATTACTGAACTGCAGTATAATGAATAATGAATACTTATCTTGTTTTTTTGAATATCGAATATCGATTAACGAATCATGATTTCAGATTTATTTTTGATTGATTGAATTGCAAAATGATGATTTAAAAATTGTGATATAAGTATGACTGTTTGTACCTTCTCTGTCCTGTACCATTTCATTATTTGTAATTCATTCCTTATTATTCGTCATTAATTCTAAAATCAAAAATCGTTAATCGGTGTTCTTAAATCAATTTGTTTGCAGCTCTGCTGCGTTAGGAATTAATCAGTGTAAATTCGCTGCGCAAAGGTAATATAATAATTTAAAATTCTTTACATTTGCCATCTTCTTATTCATATGCCAGATGACAATTGGCAGTTAACAAATTAACTATGTCAGATAAAGTATTAGATCATGTTAAACCCGGAGTAGTAACCGGAGACGATGTACAGAAGGTTTTCGAAACAGCCAAAGAAAACCATTTTGCAATACCTGCCGTGAATGTGGTGAGCACTGATTCGGTAAATGCTGTTCTGGAGTCCGCAAAAACGGTAAACTCACCGGTGATTATACAGTTTTCAAACGGCGGGGCATCTTTTTATGCAGGCAAGGGAATCTCTGAATTAGGGGATAAGGCAGCCATTGCCGGGGCTGTGTCAGGTGCACAACATGTTCATCAAATGGCTGAAATGTATGGAGTACCTGTTATTTTGCATACCGATCATGCAGCGCGCAAGCTGCTTCCCTGGATTGACGGACTGCTGGATGCCGGTGAAGAATATTTTAAAAATTCCGGAAAGCCTTTGTTCAGCTCACATATGATTGATCTATCTGAAGAGCCTATTGAGGAAAACATTGCCACCTGTAAAGCGTACTTAGAGAGAATGAGTAAGATCGGTATGACCCTGGAGATTGAGCTGGGCGTTACCGGCGGTGAAGAAGACGGTGTAGACAACACAGAAATCGACAGCACAAAACTATACACCCAGCCGGAACATGTGGCCTATGCCTATGAAGAGCTTATGAAGATCAGCAACAGGTTTACTGTTGCCGCTGCTTTTGGCAATGTTCACGGTGTCTATAAACCCGGTAATGTTAAGCTGCAGCCTGTCATCCTGCATAATTCCCAGGAATATATCAAAGAAAAGTTTAATACCGGTGCAAACCCTGTCAATTTTGTTTTTCATGGTGGCTCAGGCTCCGACCAGGGGGAGATCCGGGAAGCTATTTCATACGGGGTCATTAAAATGAACATAGACACCGATACGCAATGGGCCTTCTGGGCAGGTGTTCATCAATATTACAATGAATTCAAAGACTACCTGCAGGGACAGATCGGAAATCCGGAAGGAAGGGACATGCCCAACAAGAAATTCTATGATCCCCGGAAATGGCTAAGAAAGGGAGAAACCTCAATGGTTGAAAGGCTAAAACAAGCTTTTACGGACCTGAATTGCCTTTCCAGAAACTAAATCAATTACGAATTAGGAATTACAAATTAGGAATCATGAATTGAAACCGCTATGCGGGAATTGAATTTTACCAACATGTTGGTAAGTTTGTCTTTTTAAGTGCCTAGGTACTTAGAATGCAACTTTTACCAACATGTTGTCTGTTTTTTTGTTACAGGTTGAGACCTGAAAGGGTGAAATTCCGCAGAAGGCGGAGTTGCAGGTTACAAGTTGCAGGTTGCGAGTTGCATGTTTCAGGTTATGAACTTGCAATAACGAAATCGTTTATCTTGACAAAGACCTTATCAGCTCTTTTGGATGGATAGAGAGCACGGGTATTTGTGAATGATTCACCATTTGTTGTGCATAGGTTCCAAGCCACAGGTTTTTTGTTGTTCTTTCCTGTTCTGTCATAACAGCGATCATATTGGCATCAACCTCCTCTGCATATTCAATCGTTGCATCGGTCAGGTTACCTGTATGAACACTTTCGAGTTGGTACCTGACATTATCTTCTTCAAGATGTTTTATAACCTGTTCTGCATACCTGTCAATCATCTGGTTTATAGTATTTACATTAGAAGTATATACTGACAAAATATGGACCTCAGCATTAAACAACCCGGCAAGATAAGAGGTAAACGGAACTTTTTGGCGGGTTTCTACTGTACTATCGATAGGCAATACGATCTTTGACAGGTCACGGTCGATCTTAATCCCTCCCCTGATGGAAATGATGGGTTTTAATACTGAATGAACGATGCGGTATGCATTGCTCCCGATCCAAAATTCTTCAAATCCGGAGGCTCCATGTGTACCTGCCATGACCAGGAATATATCTTTATCCATCGATTCCTTAACAATTTCTTTATATATCTTCCCTTTCTTAATACTGTATTCGAGGCTTCCTTCCTTCATTAAAACTTTGTATTTATCCATCAGTTCTTCAAAACGATCTTCAACAAGTGATGACAGGGTTTCAGGACCTTCAGTAAAAACATCCCTTGAACCTTCCGGTTTGTTAACCCAAACCATCTTAATACCTGCTTCGGCCTTAATGGCAATACTGATCGCATGTTCCAGGGCATTGATAGAACAATCCGAAAAATCTATAGCTACAAGTATCTTTTTCATAATATATGTATTTTAGTTTAATTCTGGAAAATTGATTTTATCCTTGATCGCCCATGCATTGGGGTAATCACGTTTGATTTTTTGTAAAAATCTCTCGGCTTCCAGCCTGGATCTGAAATCGCCTGCCCTCACCCTGTAATTAGGAGCTTTCCAGGAGATATATACCGGGATATCCTCATATTTTTCCTGAAATTCCTCTTGTGCCTCCCTTGCCCGGTCACCGGAATAGTTACCGGAGTCAAAAAATATTTGCACCCTGTATCCTGTTATTCCTTTATTATCAGGATTCTCAAGGTATTGCCTGTGCAGCAAATCATATCTTGCGAGTAAGGTATCGACCAACTGATCCTGAATAACCTTCACATGGCCTGCCATATCGCTCTGTGCCTGTATCATAAAAGGCAAAACAATGAATAGGAATATTTTGATCGTTATCTTCTTCATACTGGTATTCTTACCAATTCCTTGGATCTGATAAATGCAATGGGTATGGGGGAATGATTAACCATTTGTTGTGCATAGGGCCCAAGGAATAAGTTTGAAGGAGTTGTCTCCTGTTCGGTCATGATGGTGATCAGATCTGCATGGATCATTTCAGCATAGTCGATGGTAGTCCTTGTAATATTCTCTGAATCCCTTGTCTCAAGCGTACATTTAATGTCTCTGTCCTCCATATAAGTTATCACCTGCCGGGCATAATTATCAACCCGCCGTTTAACAGATTTAAAGCTTGTTGAATATAATGATAATATATGTACTTCTGAATTGAACATCATTGCCAGTTCAGATGTAACAGGTATCTTCTGCCTTGTTTCCTGTGAGCTATCGATAGGGACCACGATCTTATTAATTCCCCCGGCATTAAAATCATGCCTCAGGGTAATAACCGGACAAGGTGCATGTGTGAGGATCCGGTATGCATTGCTTCCAATCCAGAACTCTTCAAAACCAGACACACCGTGTGTACCGGTTATAATAAAATCAGTATTGGTGTTTTTTGCCAGATTGGCAATCTCGATATAAACTTTTCCTTTTCTGGTTTTGTATCCCAGTTTTACATCATTGAGAATTCCTTTATACTTATTTTGCAGATCTTTAAAAAGCTCGATCTTTTCATTTCTCAACTCATTTGGATGATCCTCGTAAATGGTTTCATCGCTGGTGGTATTGTCCACCCAAACCATCAAGATGTCTGCTTTTGCTTTGTTTGCAAGCATCACACCATAATCCAGGGCATTCATAGAGGTCTTTGAAAAGTCGATAGCAACCATTACCTTTTTCATGCCGGTAGTGTTTAAATATTCAACAAGTAAAATTACGAATTTTTAGTTATGAAACAAGTATTCCTGGCAATTATTGTCTCCATTTTGCGATTTTCTTAGTGAATTGCGTAATCTTCAAACATTTAATGACCTTTCTACGATTTACTATTTACTATTTATTATTTACTGCTCACTACTCACGTCTTCGGTCTTCCCCCGAAAGCTTTCGGGGTCGGGCTTCACACCACATCTCAACTCTCAACTCTCAAATCTCAACTCTAATCTTTCCTGTTGAATCAATTCTTTGACTATTTTTGCTAAATCAATTATTCAACTCACTCTCAAATGAATGAAAATCTGGATCCAAGGGGCAAACATCTCACTGCAGCGGAAAAGGAAATTGAAAAGGTCCTTCGCCCTTCAGATTTTGATAACTTTTCCGGACAACAAAAGATAAAGGAAAACCTGAAGATTTTTGTGGAGGCTGCCAAACAGCGGGGAGAAGCGCTGGATCATGTATTGCTGCATGGCCCTCCGGGGCTGGGAAAGACTACTTTATCATATATCATTGCCAATGAAATGGAAGTTAGCATCCGGGTGACTTCCGGGCCGGTACTTGATAAGCCAGGCGACCTGGCAGGTTTGCTCACCAACCTGGGGGAAAATGATGTATTGTTTATCGATGAGATTCACCGCCTCAGTCCGGTCATAGAAGAATATCTATATTCAGCCATGGAGGATTTCAGGATTGATATTATGATTGAAAGCGGCCCCAACGCCAGAAGCGTCCAGATACAACTCAATCCTTTTACCCTGATCGGCGCCACAACACGCTCGGGTTTGCTCACAGCTCCTCTCAGATCCAGGTTCGGTATCAACTCGCGACTTTCGTATTATGAAAGTGCCACCCTGGAAAAGATCATTTTCAGGTCTGCCGGCATTTTAAATGTATCGATCGAAACAGATGCAACCACTGAAATCGCCAGAAGAAGCAGGGGAACACCCAGGATCGCCAACCTGCTCCTCAGGCGGGTGAGGGATTTCGCTCAGATCAAGGGCGACGGTACTATCAACCTGGATATTGTCCTGTTTGCGCTGGCAGCACTAAATGTTGATGAAAACGGACTCGATGAAATGGATAATAAGATCCTGTTAACGATCATTGAAAAATTTAAAGGGGGCCCGGTTGGGATCAGTACTATTGCAACAGCCGTCGGGGAAGAAGCCGGAACCATTGAAGAAGTTTACGAACCCTTTCTGATCCAGCAAGGTTTTCTGATGCGTACGCCGAGGGGAAGGGAAGTTACCGATCTTGCATACAAACACCTTGGTTTTGAGAATATTAACGGCCAGGCAAAACTATTCTGACCGGACATCGTCTTTTGATCTGTTATGACTGATCCTGAAAAATTCAACCTCAGTAAGTTTATTAAGGAGCAAGCTTCCGCTCTTGGGTTCTCTCATTGCGGGATATCGAAAGCAACATGTCTGAGAGAAGATGAAGACAAACTCAGACACTGGATTGACAACCACTTTCATGGAGAAATGGCTTACATGGAAAACCATTTCGATAAGCGGCCTGATCCGGGCAAACTACTGGATGGCGCCCAATCCGTTATTTCCATGTTGTTTAATTATTATCCGGACAAGCCCCTCAGCCAGCACGACAACTATAAGATTTCCAAATATGCCTATGGTAAAGATTATCATTACCTGATCAGGAACAAATTGAAGCAACTGATCGCTTTGATCAGGAGCCAGACCGGTGAATTTACCGCCCGTGCATTCACAGACTCTGCCCCGGTCCTTGACAGGGCCTGGGCCAAAAGGTCAGGACTTGGGTGGATCGGGAAGAACAGCTGTCTGATCAACCCCCAAACAGGCTCTTTCTTTTTCATCGGGGAGATCATTACCGACCTGGGGCTTCATTATGATACCACAAAACAAAAAGACCTCTGCGGTGGCTGTACAAAATGCATCGATAACTGCCCTACACATGCCATTCTCTCTCCAGGTGTAATAGATTCCAGGAAATGCATATCGTATCTCACTATTGAATACAAAGGGGCATTGCCGGAGGATCTTAAAAATAAATTCAATGATTGGATATTCGGATGTGATATCTGCCAGGATGTTTGTCCGTGGAACAGTAAGGCAAAACCACATGATGAGCCGGATCTAGAACCATCAGAGAAGTTACGTGATATGAACAAGGATAAATGGAATAATCTTTCCGGGGATGATTTTAACAGCATCTTTAAAGATTCAGCCGTCAAAAGAATAAAATATGATGGTTTAAAGAGAAACATTAATTTTGTTCACAGAACTGTTCGCTGATCATGACAGGAACTGTTGGATCCGGGTCAGGATATTAATTCAATCAATAAAAATACATTCAGCCTATGACACAGACACCGACCAGGGATATACCTCTTGGGTTTATTGCCCCCGAATTTACTTTACCCGATACGGTAAACGGCAAAATGATGAGTTTGGAAGACCTGAGGTCTGACAGGGGCACCGTGATCATGTTCATTTGCAACCATTGTCCGTACGTTAAACATGTTAATGAAGGCCTTGTGAGACTTGCCAATGATTATCTTCCGAAAGGGATATCATTTATCGCCATCAATTCTAATGATGTTGAAAACTATCCTGAAGACCATCCGGACAAAATGAAAGAGGTGGCTCAGAAATTACATTTTCCATTTGCTTATCTTTATGACGAGTCTCAGGATGTTGCCAGGGCTTATTTTGCTGCCTGCACACCCGACTTCAGTATTTTTGATGGTGAAATGAGGTGTGTATACCGCGGCCAGTTAGATGATTCCAGGCCCGGGAACGGGAAGGCTATTACCGGACGAGATATCCGGGAAGCGCTGGATGCTATTTTAAGGGGAAATCCGGTTAATGAAATACAGAAGCCCAGCGTAGGCTGCAATATCAAATGGAAGGATTAAGAAAGACCGGGAAAATTGGCAAAATCTGCCTGATGATCCTGCTGATGTTGGTTTTGCTGAGCGGAATTTTTTCTTCTGCCCGCAGTAGTGTACTTTATTCCCCTCAGCCCGATTCTGTTCCACCTGATCCGCCTTCTGCTGCAGATTCTATCAATGGCCCCACACTGAGTTGTGTTGGAGAGATCAGTCACTATTATACCACAGACACCCCTATTGGATGTACCTGCCAATGGACGCTCAATGGCATTCTACAACCGTCAGACTCCTGTCTGCTGGAGGTTGCCTGGACAAATGCAGGGTTGTATGTTATCGGGCTCGCCTTTTCATGCACTGGCGGAATACTCTCACCTGAAGAATTCCTGGAAGTGATCGTGAATGATGTTCCGGAGGTGTACCTTGGAAATGATACTACCATCTACCAGGGCCAGTCATTGTTGCTCGATGCCGGTAACCCAGGCTGCAGTTATCAATGGAGCACAGGTGATACGACCAGCGCCATAACCGTTACCACAGCGGGCACCTACGGTGTGACTGCTGCAAATAACTGCGGTTCAGATTACGATGAGATCACGGTGTCCGTAATCGTGCAAATTCCTGAAACAGGGGCTGGCCCTGACCCCCGGATTTACACCCTGAACGGCTGGTTGATCATTGACACTCCGGCATTCCCGGTAAATAAAATGAGTGTCATTTCTGTGCGGGGGTTGATCATCTATGATGGCCCTTATAAAGAAAAAATAAAACTCCCCGTGCAGGGGATTTATATTGTCACACTGACTGCTTCGCAAGGAAGTTTTCGCAGGAAGGTGGCGAGATGAAAGATGGAAGTCGGAAGTCGGGAGTTGGAAACTTCTTCGGACTCCGGACTTCGGACTTCCGACTTCAAATCCTATTTCTTCTTCTTAAAAGTATAGTATAAAGACAACAAGAGGCTGTCATGGAACTGTCCGTGAGTCCAAATACGCCAAACATCACCTGTGACGTTTTTGCTTCTGATATTTAAAAGTGAATTATTTGTTCTGAAGTTAACTGCAAATTTTTCCGAGAGCATCACATAGAGGCCCAGGTTTATTTGAAAAGTCAGGGTGGCCGGCTTATTATAACCATACTTATCACTCAGCACAAATCCACCCGTTTCTTCATAATAACCGACAAGAACTCCCATAGACGGGCCCACCTCTGCTTTGAAACGATCGCTGAAAATGTATTGATACAGCACTGGTAACTCAACATAGTTCGCCCTGAATATGTGGCTTGTATCAGTAAAATTATTTTTCTCGGTAGGGTTCTGCCTGGCGCCTTTCTGAAAATATTCCAGCTCCATCTGGAATGCCGAATGCGGGCTTATCTGCAGGTTCACAAATCCACCTGCAAAAATACCTGCTTTTTTGAAGCCTGAGTATCTATCTCCGGCCACCTGTGAAGCTGCCAGTCCAGCCATGATACCTCCCCCGAACTCCTGTGCTCCGGCGGTAAAAAAAGAGATGATAAGTATCAGCGTAACGATCAGATATTTTTTCATTTATGTATTTTTAAATAAAACGTAACTATTATAGGTGTTATATATCATACAAATGTTTTCTTTAAGTAAATCCTAAGCACTAATTTCTAAATCCTAAACAATTTCAAAATTCAAATTTTCCAATGTCCAAAACTCTGTAGTTTTTGTCCTGACTTTGATCATTTTTTTCTCTGAATGGTATAGATCACCAGGTTTTGAAGCGCTTTTCTAACTTCGCTATCCGGAAAGGCATTTAATATTAAAAGCGCTTCGTCTCGATATTCCTGCATCTTTTCAGTGGCATAATCCACTCCCCCCTTAGCTTTTATTTTTTGAATGACCATTCCGACTTTTTTCCTGTCAGTATTATGATTTTTTATGATATTGATGATCTGCCTTTTCTCTTTTGTGCTCACATGATTGAGCGTATATATTAGTGGAAGGGTCATCTTCTGCTCCTTGATATCAATTCCTGTCAGCTTTCCGGATGAGTTGCCGGAATCCAGGTCTAACAGGTCATCCCGGATCTGGAAAGCCATCCCGGTTTTTTCACCAAAGAGGCGCATTTTTTCTATTTGTTCATCCGGAGCTCCGGCAGAGGCAGCCCCACACGCACAACATGAGGCAATGAAGGATGCTGTTTTCTTCCTGATGATCTCGTAATATATATCTTCCTGTATATCCAGTCGTCTGGCTTTTTCAATCTGCAACAGTTCCCCCTCACTCATCTCTTTTACCGCTACCGAAACGATCTGTAACAGTTGGAAGGCTTTTTTTTCAAGAGCCATCAGCATCCCTTTCGACAACAGGTAATCACCAACCAGCACTGCAATCTTACTCTTCCAGAGCGCCTTGATCGAAAAGACCCCCCTTCGTTTGTCAGCATCGTCTACCACATCATCATGCACCAGTGTTGCCGTGTGCAATAACTCGATCAGGGAGGCAGCCGTGTAAGTAGATTCACTGATATCCCCTGCCATTTTGGCCGAGAGAAAAACGAACACAGGCCTCATCTGCTTGCCCTTTTTCCTGATCATATATCGGGTGATCCTATCCAGCAGGGGAACGGAGCTCTTAACAGACCGCTTGAATTTCTGCTCAAATAACTTGAGCTCAGCCGCAACAGGTTTCCGTATTTCATCCAGGGATGCCATTTAGTGAAAGTGAATGTTTCAAAAGTACTACTATTTTGGAAACAGGGTAGAATAAGAGAGTTGAGATTTGAGAGTTTAGAGTTGAGATGGAAGTCGGAAGACCGAAGTTTCATCCGGTGAAATAGCAAAGCTCAATCTTCGATTTATTTCTCTGGGTAAACGATAACGTGAAAAAAAATCTAAAATCGTTAATCGTTAATCTACAATCGTTAATCAATCAGGTTCAATTGCCGTTCATAGATTTTGAAATAAAAACCAGTTAGAAAAGCAAAGGGTTACGGGGTGATGGCTAAATTGGGTACCTTTGGATTTTGAATCCAATAGTTATTCATCAGTATGAGTTTTCTGTTTGACCAGATCATATTCGGGCCGGTTCACAGCAGGCGCCTGGAAAGTTCCTTGGGGATCAATCTATTGCCAGCAGATTATAAATTCTGTACATTCAATTGTGTTTATTGTGAATGTGGCTGGACGCATAAGGAAAATAGCCAAAAAGTGAAGCTCCCCTCCAGGGCTGAAGTCTATTCTGAGTTGAAAAAAAACCTTGCTAAAATACAGGCATCAGGACATCATCCGGACGCCATTACCTTTGCAGGAAATGGGGAGCCGACCATTCATCCGGAATTCGATCTTATCATTGATGATACCCTTCAGCTCCGTGATGAGTATTTTCCGGAAACCGATGTAACTGTGCTGTCAAATGCCTCCACCCTTGACAAGCCCAGGGTTTTTCAGGCGCTCCGAAAGATTGACAAGAATATCCTGAAATTAGATGCGGGCTCGAAAGAGACTTATCAGCTTATCAATCTTCCACGCCCTGGCCTGTCACTAAAACATATTGTTGGAAAACTAAAGGATTTCAACGGCAACCTGATCATTCAGACATTGTTTGTGAGGGGTGAAAGCCAGGGAAAGGTCATCGATAATACCACGGAGCAGGAGATCCGGACCTGGATCGGATTGTTAAAAGAAATCCGGCCGGAATATGTCATGATCTATCCTATCGATCGGCGGTCGCCGGAAGGCGACCTGGAGAAGATATCGTTCGATGAGCTCCGGACAATAGCTTCCAAAGTTGAAACAGAAGGGATAAAGACAAAAGTGTTTTCATAATTATTTAGCCGTGACGTATATTTCATCAGTGTTAAACAAATCACTAAAATAGAATATCTAAATCCTAATATCTAAATCCTAAATAATACCAAATGACAAAAGCACAAAATTCAAAACCGTATGCTCTGTAAGAAACCCTTTGTTTTGAAAATTTAGTTATTTGAGTTTTGAATTTGTTTAGAATTTAGGTATTGGTGCTTAGGATTTACTTAAAGAAAACATTTGTATGATGTATAACACCGAAATAGTTACATATTTTTCTAAAAAAATGAGGGTATAGATGCTAAAGTATCCTGCAAAAATATTAATTGCTTTTGGGGAAGCCATCAAGGGAAACGATCAGATCTTTAACTGGTTGCTCCATAACGGCTATCCGGAGCTGGCTGCATTATCAAAGGCTATCAGCGGAAGCGAAGAGGCATTTGGGTGGTTGATGAAAAATGGGTTCCCTCAGCTTGCGGCACTGGATTCAGCCATCGACAACAGCGAAAAAGCCTATTTATGGCTGAAAGAAAATAAGTTCGACTTCCTGATCGTATTTGCGGATGCCTGTCATAAGAAACAAGAAGCTATCGAATGGCTGCGCAGCCATGACCTGGAAATTTTCATCATACTTGCCATGATCATTCACAACCTGCGTGAAAGCATGACTTTTGATTATCATAAGTTGCACTTCTGACAAGAGATAAGAATCAAGAACCCGGTATCGTATCTGTTCACTGCTTACTTGTCATCAAACAATGCTCTGATATCGTTTTCATCAGGCCTGATAATACCTTTTTCAGTGATGATCCCTGTGATATATTTTGCGGGGGTAACGTCAAAAGCGATATTCAGGGCACCGGAGCCGGGTGAAGCCACCAATATCTCTTCAATACGACCTGAGCGTACAGGGCCGGACTGGTATAAAACTTCATTCTCATCCCTTTCTTCAATTTCAATATCACTGCCTGACCTGCAGGATCTATCAAAGGTAGAAGTGGGTGCCGCAATGTAAAAAGGGACCCCAAACTCTCTCGCTACGACTGCTTTTTCCAGGGTTCCGATCTTATTGGCCACATCGCCGTTGGCAGCGATCCTGTCGGCGCCTGTAATCATGATATCGACCCTGCCTTCCGACATCAGGAAAGCCCCGCTGTTATCAGGGATGATGGTATGCGGAATGCCAGCCTGGTTCAACTCCCAGGCAGTGAGACGGGCCCCCTGGCTGCGGGGCCGTGTTTCATCCACGTACACAAAAACATTTTTACCCGTTTCATGAGCGAAATAAATGGGTGACAAGGCGGTTCCGTAATCAACAAATGCCAGCCATCCGGCATTGCAGTGCGTCTCGATCCTGCTGCCATCGCGGATCAGGTCATTCCCGTACTGCCCGATCATCCGGGAGTCATTTGCATCGGCATCGGCAATTTCCCGTGCTTTTTCAACAGCAGCCGCAACAGACTTCCGGCCTGCATCATAAACCTTTTCCACAGCATAAAAAAGATTTCTTGCGGTAGGCCTCGTACTCTCTATCTGTTTCCTGGCTCTTTCAATATGATCTGTAAATTCCTTCCGGGGGGCTTCCAGAAAAGCCTGGGCCATGGCAAACCCGGCGGCGGCCCCAATGGCTCCCGCTCCCCGTATGATCATAGTGCGGATAGCATGGCAGGTATTTAGGCAGGTTCTTGCTTCGTAAATACTAAACTCAAACGGCAGGAGGTTTTGCTCGATCATAAATACAACATTACCTTCCATCCAGACAGTACGATACTCCCTGTTATTTACCTTCATTTCACAAAAATAAAAAAAAGGCTGCAGCCTGATATGACTACAGCCTCAGATAATTATGTCAATAACCATTAAAATTTAAATGTCCCGCCGATGGTTAAAACAGTTATTCCCCATCCCAGCTCTGCAAATACAGCTATTGCATCCGTAAAGTACCATCTGGCTCCGGCATATGCACCACCTATGAATCCATTCGTTTTGGATGTATAGTCAGTCGGGTGTGTGCCACTTCCTTTCCACTTACCGCTGGCTATATAATATCCAAGAATTATACCGGCATAGGGATCCAGCTTATCATGAAAGATAAAGTGATAATTCCCCCGGGCCGCAAACGCAAAATAAGTGTACTGATAACGTACATCATTCCAAAAGGTATACTCATATCTGGCCGAGCCAAACCCAAGAATACCGCCGACACTAACAACGCCTGTCAGGCTTTCTCCCATTGGAATTTCCACGATACCCATTTCATAGGAGGCAGAAATTCCCGGTGAAAATCCCGAGTAATAAGCTCCCGTAAATGCAGTACTCCCTAATCCGAATCCGAGATTAATGGCAGAAGTTCCCTTTTGAAACACAGCATCCTGGGCCGTCAGTGTAGAAATCCCAAAAACCAGGGCAATAATGGTTGTGAAAATCTTTTTCATAAATTCAACTTTTTAAATTAAACACTAGTAAAACATGTGCAAATATATATAAAAAACTTGTATTTATTTAGCTATAATTTTATTTGTTAAATATATGATAAAGCACTAAAATAGAATTTCTAAATCCTAAATCCTAATTTCTAAATCCTAAACAATGTCAAAATTCAAATTTTCAAATGTTAAAAACTATAAGAACCACGATTTTGAATTTTGTGCTTTTGTCATTTGGTATTGTTTAGGCTCTTAACAAGTCAAACTTACCAACCTGTTGTTCAAATTGGATGTTGTCGAAATTCAATTCCCGCATAGCGGGTTCAATTCCTAATTCGTAATT
>DAOWEV010000193.1 GCA_030638325.1 Bacteroidales bacterium | reverse complement strand
TTCGGATTTGACCAATAATCATTTTGACTAATAGATAAGACCAAACTGTTATATCCTGTTTGGTTCTGGCTTGTCCAGGTTAGGATTTAGAAATTAGTGCTTAGGATTTATTTAAAGAAAGCATTCGTATGATAAATAACGTCTAAATAGTTACAATTAAAAAAAATGGGGTTTTGTGATCTAAGCGGCAAGGTGATCCTAATCACCGGGGCTTCGTCGGGTATCGGCCGGCAGACAGCCATCAGGATAAGCCGGCAGGGCGGCAAAGTGGTAATCTCAGGCAGGGACCGGCAAAAACTTGACGAGGCATACCGGGAGCTTGAAAACGACGGGCATCTCGCTATCGATGCGGACCTGACCGGCGAAAAACAAATTGGTGAGCTGGTAGATGCCTTGCCGGAACTGGATGGGATCGTCCATTGTGCCGGGATTATCGGCCCAACTCCTGCAAAGTTTATCAGGCAGGGGAATATCGATAAGATGTTTCGCATCAATTTTGAAGTTCCTGTATTGCTGACTGCAAAGATCCTTCAGAAAAGAAAGATTCATAACAACGCATCAATTATTTTTCTTTCGACTATTGCAACCAAAAGCCCTTATTTTGGGGGTGCCCTGTACACCAGTGCAAAATCTGCATTGGAGGCCTATTCGAAAAACCTTGCACTGGAACTGGCAGCTAAGGGGATCCGGTCCAATTGTCTTTCCCCGGGTCTCGTGAACACCCCGTTAATAACCGATCCGGCCAAAGAAGGAAACCCGGAGATCGTAGATGAATCACTTGAAAGGTATTTGAAAAAATATCCCCTCGGTATCGGTGAACCTGATGATGTTGCCAATGCGATACTGTTTTTTCTTTCTGATGAATCAAGATGGATCTCTGGCGCAAACCTGATTATGGGGAGTGTTATTCAATAAATTATCAGGCATGACCGTTTTATTTTTTAGCTGTAATTATTTAGCTATAATATATCATAAAAGGGTTTTCTTCATATTAAATCCTAAGCACCAAATCCTAAATTCTAAACAAACTCAAAACTCAAATAATCAAATGTTCAAAACAAAGGATTTCCTACAGAACATACGGTTTTGAATTTTGTACTTCTGTCATTTGAATTTGTTTAGGATTTAGATATTCGGATTTAGTGCTTTATTAACACTGATGAAATATACGTCACAACTAAATAATTACCTTTATCTTTGTTAGTAATATAGTTTTTCAGCAATGAGCAAAGTAGACTTTTCAGTTGTAGTTCCTGTCTTTAATAGTGAAAACACGCTGGAGGAACTCTTTATACGGATCAAACAGGTTTTCGAAGAACCAGGGAAGAGTTTTGAGGTGATCTTTGTTGAAGATGGGGGCCCTGACAATAGTTGGCATGTTCTGACAATGCTGAAAGAAAAATATCCGGATCTGATCACAGCCATTAAGCTGAATAAGAATTTTGGTCAGCATAATGCGACTTTTTGCGGTTTCGGTTTTGCACAAGGTAAATATATTATCACGATTGATGATGACTTGCAGAATCCTCCGGAAGAGATAAATAAACTGATTGCTGCCCATGAAGAAAGCCAGGCGGACCTGGTATATGGAATATATCACAAGAAGCAACACTCTGTTGCAAGAAACATTGCAAGTAAATCCATAAAGAGATCATCTAAAATATTGCTTAAACGTTCGGGCAAGGGATCTTCTTTCCGCCTGATCAGCAAATCCCTTATCGATGATGTGCTCTCGCACAATCATAGTTTTATATTCATTGATGAGGTGCTGAACTGGTATACCGATGATATTGATTTTGTGTGGGTTGACCATCATAAACGGAAAGGACAGAAATCCGGATATACTGCCGGCAAATTGCTGAAGCTCTCCTCCAACCTTATGTATTATTATACCAATGTTCCTTTGAAACTTATGGTTTATGGGGGATTGATCGTTTCAGTATTAAGCTTCCTGATGGGTGTTCAGTTCATCATCAAGAGACTCTTCTTTAATACTCCATTAGGATATACCTCGCTTATCGTCACGATTCTCTTTTCCACCAGCATCATTGTTTTCAGCCTCGGTGTGATCGGAGGTTACCTGAGCCGTATCTATCATATTCAGAATAAAAAGCCGCCTTTTTCGATTGGTAAAATACTGAAATAACATAGGCTCTTAAAAAGTCAAACTTACCATCCGCCTGGGCGGATCAAATTGGATGTTGTCGAAATTCAATTCCCGCATAGCGGTTTCAATTCCTAATTCCTAATTGATTTAGTTACTTTGAAAGCCCTTGCAGCATCTTATTCAGGTCGATAGGTTGCCGGCTTGTCCCGAATGCCGCATTGTGCCGCTCCAGGCTCGCAAAATAGGCAAACACGGCAGCTCTGGAATTTTTAGTGGCTTTTAATGTCCGGAGCATTTTTCTTTGCAGAACCTTTAAGTCCCACATCCTAACCCAGTTATCGTGCATGGCTGTGGTCAGTTCCGGAGCGGTCATTAATTTCGGTTTGTACACTACCTCCAGAAAATGGTAGTGTTCCCAGTCTTTCGGAAAGTTGGTGTACAACAACCTGTTTTCTCTTTCCAGCCGTTTAAACAAGCTCGTGCCGGGAAGGGGAGTGACAATAGTGGCCTGGATCGCATCTACATTTGAATGGATCGCATAATCTGTCCGGTTTTCAAGGTCTTCAACAGAATCGGTGTCCAGCCCGTAAATGAATGCACCCAGGACGCTGATGCCATGCTTGTGGATCTTATCGAAGACTTTTTGATAGTTTTCGGTGCCTATCTTCAGGTTCATTTTCTTGTTGACCTCTTCCAACTGGCCTTCTTTTTCTGATTCTATGCCAATCAGGATCATCCTGCATCCACTTTCAGCCGCATATTTCAGGACTTCTTCATTGTCGGCAACGTTCAGGGATGCCTGGCACAACCAGTCTTTTTTGATGCCGCGCCTGATCATTCCTTTAAACAGCTCAACAGCCCTTTCGGCAGAGCTTTTGCTATAGCCAATAATATTATCATCGATGAAGAATAAACGATCCTTCTGAATGGTTTCCAGTTCATCCAGCACCTCCTCCACCGGACGCTGGCGGTAATGGCTGCCATTGAAGATATGCACCGAACAGAAATCACACTTCATCGGGCAACCTCTCGTAGTCTGGATGTTTGCATATACATAGCCGGGATGAAACAGATCCCGGCGGGGCAGGGGAGCCTTGTTCATCGGCAGTAATTCTGCTTTGTACTTTCTCTTCAGGACACCCTGTTCAAAATCTGCAATGAGCTGTGCCCAGACGCTCTCGGCTTCTCCAATCACGACCGAGTCTGCATACTTCAGCGCTTCTTCATGGAGCATTGAAACATGTATCCCCCCTAAGACAGTTTTTATGCCCTTTTCCCTGTAAATACCCGCTATCTCGTAGGCCCTGTTGACAGCCGAAGTCAGGGCAGTAAGTCCTACCAGGTCAGCTTCCCGGTATTCAAAAGTGTCGAAGTTCTCATCCAGGATCTCCACATCCCAGTGTGCAGGAGTCAGGGCTGCAACTATTCCAAGGCCCAAAGGCGGGGAAATCGTATTGGTATCAAAAAAGCCCTCTTTGGTCATTTGATTGAAAGGGTTTATCAACAATAATTTTCTTCGCCTGGGCATATCAGTATATTCAGCATTTCAGATGAGTGACAAAATTAAAGATAAATATTTCATCAGGTGAATTTTACTTTTACCTTTGAAAAATAAACCAGTCTAAAATGATCATAAAGAAATTCGATATTACTTTCAGGCGCCTTGAGGAAGGAGACATCGAACTTGTGCGGAAATGGAGAACTTCACCTTTGATCTCGCAATTCATGGAATACAGGGGGCATATTACAGAGGAAATGCAACAGCAGTGGTTTGAATCCATAAACAATAATAACAACCTGTATTTTATCATTGAATATAAGGATAAGAAAATTGGCCTCATAAACGGGAAGAACATCGACTGGGAAAAGAATACTATGGAGACTGGTATCTTTTTCTGGGATAAGGATATTTACAATACACCTGTTCCGATCCTGGCGATTTTGATCCTTGCGGAGCTCGGGATAATAATAGGTGGTTTGATAGCTTATGCCCGGATATTGAAAACTAACACAAGGGCCATCAAGTATAATAAATTGATCGGATTTGAATTGTGTGATGGACAGGAAGAGGTTGAAAACCAATTATATATATTGCCCAGCGGGAATTTTGAGAGAAAAGCAAAAAGACTTCTGAAAGCATATCAATCCGTTACCGGTCGGGATAATATTAAATTTATACTGAGAAAAAAAGATTATGAGTCAGGCATCGCCCAAATAATCAAAGAGCGCTACGACCGTAGCATGTTAAAGGATATTGAATATGCCGGGGAAGAGGAGATTTATTATTTTTAACTTGAATTACGAGTTGAAAGTTCAGAACTCCTGACCCGCTAAAAACAGTCATGTCGTAATTTTGTAGTTCATTATCAAGTGAGGTATTCATCAATCTATTGTGAACCGTGAAGCGGTTTTACAATTTACAGTTTACAGTTTACTATTTACGATGTAATTCCCGCCCCCCCAACTTTGTAAATTGTACATCGTAAATTGTAAACTGTAAATCACCTCCTTTTCTTTGCCGTATTATCTGGCTTTTGAAATATTGGTGTTGTTTGTTGAACCCCATTCGGGGTTCTGATTAATGTTTCGCATGTTTTTCCGTATACTTTGCATACGGTTATTATTCCAGCTGAAAGACAGCTTAGCCCAACGCCTCAAAACGAAATCCTTTCTTTTTGAATTCCTTTAGAAATCCTGGTAAGGCATAAAGCAAATTCCGGGCTGCTTTAATATGATCATGGAACACAACAATAGAACCTTGTTTGGTGTGTTTAATCACATTTTCCAGGCACTTTTCTTTCGATACTTTTTGGTCAAAGTCACCACTCAGCACCGACCACAGGACGATCCTGAAATCTTTTTTCAGGGCCTTGTTCTGGCTGAATGAGATGCGGCCGTATGGAGGCCTGAAAAGATCGCCTGCCACAAGCTGTTTGCATTGCTCCACATTATTTAAATAATCAGCTGTTGCCGTTTTCCAGCCATTCAGATGGTTGAAGGTATGGTTCCCGGCAGCATGGCCGGCGTTTAAAATTTCTGAATACAAAAAAGGATGCTTTTCAACATTATCTCCGACACAAAAAAAGGTGACCTGAGCATTAAATTCTTTTAAAATATTAAGAATGGCAAGTGTGAGATCCGGTGTAGGCCCGTCATCAATGGTCAGATAAATGATCTTATCTTCTGTATGAATATCCCATATCAGATTAGATGGAAAGATCGTTTTTAATATGCCGGGTGTTTTTATGAAGTACAATAGTTTCAGGTTTTAGTGGATGGTATTATATTTTGATTTATATGCTTTAAATTATGAAAACACACTGTCTTTCAAAAGGTTATTAACAATTTGTTAATATTTTTTTAAAAAAACTTATAAAAAACCGTATTACTTCTCTATAATTTTGCAATTAACTGATAATAAAACAGTTTTATTATTCCTACCTATTAGTTTTAGCTTGGCTGGGGTGCAGAGGTGCACCCCTTTTTTTATTGCCGCTTTTAGCCTTTAAGGCCAGCCTCTAATCAGTACAGTAGTTTTTCAGAAAATCAAACAATAATCTAACACCTGTCCCGGTGCCGCCTGTCGTTCTGTAACTGTCTTTCTTTTCAATATGAGCAGGGCCCGCTATGTCTAAGTGAATGAAAGGATAATCTGTAAAATGTTCCAGGAACTTACCGGCGGTGATCATACCTGCATCGAGGCCGCCAATATTCTTGATGTCTGCAATGTTGGATTTGATAAGCTCGGCATATTCTTCCCAGAATGGAAACACAGCAATTCTTTCATACACTCTTTCGCCGCTTTCTTTTAAGCTTTCCATTTGTTCTCCGGCCTTGTTTTCCATGGCGACGATGCCATATTTGCCGATAGCACGTCTGGCAGCCCCTGTGAGCGTTGCTGCATCGATCACCAGTTCCGGCTTGTATTTTTTGGCATAGCTGAGGGCGTCTGCAAGTATCATTCTTCCTTCAGCATCAGTATTTTTGACCTCCACTGTGGTGCCGTCGTACATCCTGATCACATCTCCAGAAACATAGGCGTTTCCATTGAGGCGGTTATCGGTAGCCGGGATCAGTCCGATCACATGCACCGGCAATCCCGCCCTGGCCACTGCATAAATAGTTGCTGACATCGTCGCTGCACCTGCCATGTCGCATTTCATATCGTCCATATAATTGCCGGGTTTGAGATTCAATCCCCCGGTATCGAATACAACCCCTTTCCCGACCAGTACCACAGGTTTTTTGTTTGCCGGCTTTTCGGGTTTCCACTCCATGATGGTAAAGGTCGGGGGATCCACACTGCCTTTGTTGACCGCCAGCAGTCCGCCCATCTTCAAAGACTCGATCTTTTTCTTGTTCAGCACTTCCACTTTAGCTCCGCTTTCCGTTCCCATCTTCCTGATCTCATTTGACAGCCTGACCGCATTCAGGAAGGAAACAGGCTCATTCACCAGGGTTCTTGCGAGGCAGGTTGCATCCACCACAATATTCAACATATCAACATGGCTCTTCTTAACCGCCTTTGACAGAATATTTACCGATTTCAGGGAATTTTCCTTCTTCTCCTTCAGGTATTTGACAAACTGGTAATTCCCCAGCATGATCCCTTCGGCCATTGAAAGCGCTTCATCCATGACATTCTCCACATCGATGACCACAACATTTTTGATCTTATGGCCATTCAGGTCAGCGGCTATTTTATCACCCGCTTTTCTGCATGATTCCAGCCTTTTTGCATTATTATCATCTCTCTTAAAGACATGGATACAAGCCATCTTTCCGAGGCGGTCCAGGCACATTGTATTTTTTTTGTCATTCAGGGTCTTTTTTGCATAAGCAAGCTCTTCCGGAGAAAGGTATGACGTTCCTTCAAGCGAGCTGATATCAGAGATTAGAAGAATAAAACTATCCGGTCCGGGTACTTTATTTACACGTGTCAGCTTCATTTTAAAATGATCTTAAAATTCAATGCATGCAAAGGTATGAAAGTTTTAAAAGCGGTACCGTGAAAGAGTTTCCACAATCACCCCGGTAGCCCCGGCATGCTTTTCAACATATTCCCGGCATATCTGTGAGGCATTTTGATAGGTTTTTTGATTATTGAGCAAGAAGTCCGCCGTTTTCACCAGTTCCTCCTCGTCATGAATGCAGAATGCTCCTGCGGCTTCCACCAGGTCGACAGCCTCTTTGAATTTGTTATAGTTTTGCCCGAAAATGACCGGTTTCCCGAAGGTGGCGGCCTCCAGGATATTGTGTATGCCGGTCCCGAACCCGCCTCCGATGTAAGCGATCGTTGCGTATTGATACAGGCTGGAGAGGTATCCGATGCCGTCGATGATAAGTATCTGTGCTTTTTTAACATTCTCTTCATTTGCTTCGGAGTACCTCAAAACCTTCTCTCCGGAAAGCTTTTGTTGTAATGTCCTGATCCTGTTCTCATCTACTTCATGCGGGGCGAAAATGATTTTGAGTGACCCGGAAGATTGCCCGATCAGCTTAAGAATGATTTCTTCATCCCGGGGCCAGGTGCTTCCGGCAAGCATCACCTGCGATCTTTTGCAAAATGATTCCACAACAGGATTTTTTTTAGCTTTGGACGCAAGCTCAGTCACCCTGTCGAAACGGGTGTCTCCGCTTATGATAACATGTTCAGCTCCAATAGAGGCCAGCAAATCATAAGAGACCTGGTCCTGCACAAAGAAAAAATTCACATGATCAAGTTGCTTCCGGAACCAGGCGCCATACCATTTGAAGAAATGTTGGTTCCTGCGAAAAATAGCCGATATGACCACTGCCGGAATATTTCTTGTATTGAGGGCATGCAGGTAATTAAACCAGAATTCATATTTCACAAATATAGCGAGGTCGGGATTTATCAGGTCAACAAACTTCGCTGCATTTTTCGGAGTATCCAATGGCAGATAGAAAATATAGTCAGCGCCCTCATAATTTTTTCTGATCTCATAGCCCGAAGGAGAGAAAAAAGTCAGGATGATCTCGATATTTTCATGATCTTTCCGAAGCCTCTCAATCACCGGCCGCCCTTGCTCAAATTCTCCGAGGGAGGCACAATGAAACCATATTCTTCTGGTCTTTTTTCCGGAACCGGCAAATTTATTTTCCAGCTCGCTGAAGAGATCTTTTCTTCCATGCAGCCACTTTTTGGCTTTGTCGTTGAATGGAGCTGCAGACCGGATGACAAGCCCATAAGTTCGTATAGTAATATTGTATAAAAATGACATGAAAGATGTAACATTAATACAGGTAATATTCTTGCGGGGCTCTTCTATGCAATGGTATTATCCAGGATATCTTAGGGCCGATGAGCACATCAAACCGGTTCTTCTTGTCGGGGCCCATCAGGTCAAATATATAATCTCTTCTGCTTTTTGTCCAGGCCTGATAAAACTCAACGCCTATAAAGAAATTGATTATCCTGGTGTTTCCGAGGTACATGTATCCCACGTATTCGCTGATGGCAAACCCGCTTGACATGCGGTCATATCCTCTATTATAATCACCTTTTAATTGTGGCGCGCTGTTGTTTTCTACTTCTATCTTGATCTTATGCATCAAATACCCTGCGCTGATACCAATAACAATTCCGGAATTGGGATTGGGGCTCAGTACCGGAATGAGCCGGCCGAACCTCAGTGAAAAGATATTCCCTCTTTCAAACAATGCTACTACAGCAGGCACCCCGTCTCCGCTGATGATGTTCCCGTCGGATGTCATGATATCATCAAAGATCGAAAAACCGTATTTAATATTGTTGCCGAAAATAAAGCCCCATTCGAGACCATATATCCAGTTGGATGAAGTCTTAATCTGAAACCCGGGACCAATCAGCGAGTTATTACCGAATCTTTCAGCCATATCAGCTTGCGGGATCTGATAACTGTAAGTTCCGTAAAACATTGGAATGGTAAGTGCAGAATCCTGAATGCTAACCTGGCCGGAAACAGGAATGAGCCAGATCAGAAATAACAGAGACAGAAAATATTTTAACAGGACTTTCATTAGTAATATATTCTTCAGGATAAAAGCGCCTGAGTTTTCCGAACGCAAATTTAGGTAAATGATTGCTGATGTGCAGGGATTTCTTTAAAATATCATTGAACAAAGTATTTTATATAAGATCTCGATGTCTTATGATGCCTGGCGTCAAAATATTTCCACTGGGCCTGTACTTTAACATTATCTGTCTGGTTTTGATTTGTTTCAACGTATTTTATACGGTGTTTGATATAATTTGGAATAAGTTTCCAGAACAAGATAGAGTTGACCCCTTTATTCTGAAACTCCGGTTTGACGGCTATCAGCATTAAATCTATGGTGTCATTCACTTTTAATGCCCTCCAGAGATGATAGAACCCAAAAGGCAATAGTTTCCCCCTCGCTTTTTGAAGCGCTCTCGACAGGGAGGGAACGGTGATGCCAAAGGCAGCCAGTTGATTGTCTTTGGTAAGTACTAAAGTCACATAATCAGGATTTAGATATTTGAAGAATGCTTTGCTGAACAATGAGGCCTGTTTGCTGGTTAAAGGCACAGCGCCGCTCAGATCAGCATATGCTTCATTCAGTAACTGGAAAAACGCATCCTTATACTCCATCATGCCTTTTGCCTTCTTCACTTCCGGAACATGCAATTGGTTCCGCTGCAATGCAATCTGTGCTATCCTCTCTATTTTCTCAGGTATCTGGTCAGGAACTGTTATACGGAATTCCACCCAATCCATTTTTTCTTTATATCCAAATTGTTCAATGACGTCCTGATAGTAAGGAAAATTATAAACAGCTATCTTGGTTGTCAGTTCCTCAAACCCTTTAATTAGCAATCCATGCTTATCAAAACTGGTAAATCCATAGGGGCCATAAATAGCATCCATTCCATTTGATATGGCCCAGGATTCTACGGTTTTCAGCAAAGATCGTCCAATATTGGCGTCATTCTCGAAATCAAACCAGCTGAACCGCGCATGGTTAAGCTTTTTTATCTCTATTTCCCGGCGATTGATAATCCCGCCAATGCGTCCCACAACCTTACCGTTTTTCCTTGCAAGCCAGCACGCAAGCTCGCAAAATTCCAGGGCCGGATTTTTTTCAGGATCCAGGCTTGCTTTTTCATTTCCAATTAGCGGAGGAACATAAAATTGATTATGCCTGTATAATCTTAGCGGATATCGAACGAATTCATCAATATCGCCTTTGGTCTTAACTTCATGAATTTCAATATCCATTTATAAAATAGGTTTTCTGTTATTTTAATGGAAATGCTTACATGGGTAAATGCTTAAATGCGAAAATGCTTAAATTGGCAAATGCTATTTATTGTTCCTACATTCAATCATTCAATCATTAATCCATTAAACACGTGGTAGCGCCATAAAATATAATAAAAGATAAAAGTAATAAAAACAAAAGTTCAAAGTTAATGACTTTTTACTTTTATGGTTTTATTGTTATTTTAATGGAAATGCTAAAATGCTAAAATGCTTAAATGTCGTTCTATCATTTAATCATTAAATTCAAGATAGAACCATTTTTATCAAGTATCATCTATTAAAGACATTTTATGACCAGGAAGGTTGCACAATTTTGTTTTTTCTTTTTTCACAATATGCAATATTACCTACATTTGCACTAAATAATTCGATTTATGAAACAGATAAGAATGGTGGACCTGCACACGCAGTACGGGAACATCAAACCGGAAATTGATACTGCTATTCAGGAAATTGTTGATTCGACTGCATTCATAAATGGCCCGGCTGTTGGCAGGTTCCAGGAAAACCTGGAAAAATACCTCGGGATCAGGCACGTAATCCCCTGTGCCAATGGTACAGATGCACTTCAGGTTGCTATGATGGCTCTTGGACTGCAACCCGGGGATGAGGTCATCACAACTTCTTTTACATTTATTGCTACCGTGGAGGTTATTGCCCTGTTGAGGTTAACACCGGTTCTGGTAGATGTAGACCCGGATACTTTTAATATAGACCCCGAAGCGATTCGCAGGGCTGTCACTCCAAAGACAAAAGCCATTGTGCCGGTGCATTTATTCGGGCAATGTGTTGATATGGATGCCATTCTTGAGATAGCCAGAGAATATGATCTGTTTGTGATCGAAGATACCGCCCAGGCAATTGGTGCGGAGTATTACTTTAAAGACGGGTCAAAGGCCCAGGCAGGGACCATTGGACATGTCGGTTGTACCTCATTTTTCCCTTCCAAAAACCTGGGATGTTATGGCGATGGGGGAGCCATATTTACCAATGATGATGGGCTGGCGGAGCAACTCAGGATCATCGTAAATCATGGTATGACAGTCAGATATTACCATGACATGGTAGGGGTAAATTCGAGGCTTGACAGCATCCAGGCTGCTGTTCTAAATGTAAAACTGAAGTACCTGGACCAATATGCGATGGCCAGGAGAAAAGTGGCAGCCATCTATAATGAAGCCTTTAAAGATAATCCCAAATTAAAAACACCGGTCGAATTTAACCGGTCAAACCATGTATATCACCAGTATACTTTAGTGATTAGGGATGTTGACAGGGATGCTCTGCAACAACACCTCGCTTCAAAAGATATCCCTTTTGGCATTTATTATCCCGTTCCAATGCACATGCAAAAAGCCTATCTTGACCCGAGATATAAAAAGGGTGATTTTCCGGTTACGGAAATGCTGGCCAGTACAGTAATATCACTGCCGATGCATACGGAACTGGATGAAGAACAGTTGGAATACATTACGGAAACAGTGCTTGAGTTTGTAAATCAATAGGGAGATGGAACAAGATTATTTCGCCCATGAAACAGCTGTGATCGATGCCGGTTGCAGTATAGGAAAAGACTGTAAAATATGGCATTTCTCTCATATTATGACAGGAAGTGTAATGGGTGAAAAATGTAATATTGGCCAGAATGTGGTTGTCTCTCCTGATGTAGTGCTGGGTAAAAACGTTAAGGTACAAAATAATATTTCGATTTACACCGGAGTCATCTGCGAAGATGATGTATTCCTGGGTCCTTCGATGGTATTTACCAATATCAAAAACCCCAGAAGCGCCATTGTCAGAAAGGATCAATATATCAGGACGCTGGTTAAAAAAGGGGTTTCAATAGGGGCCAATGCTACCATTATATGTGGTATCACCATTGGGGAATATGCTTTTATTGGTGCAGGGGCAGTCGTTCTGAGGGATGTCCCCAGCTATGCGCTGGTGTTGGGAAACCCGGCACGACATGTGGGATGGATGAGTGAATATGGGCATCGCCTCGAGTTTGATGCTGAAAAAGTGGCTGTATGCCCTGAAAGTGGCGGGAAATACCTTCTGAAGGATGGGAAAGTACGAAAGCTTGAAGTTTGAGATCATTTCTAAATAAGAAGATATATGGGTAAACCAGTAAGATTTGCACTTATCGGTGCTGCAGGTTATATTGCTCCCAGGCATATGAAAGCCATAAAAGATACGGGCAACATATTGGTTTCAGCGGTAGATAAATACGATAGCGTTGGGATCATTGACAGTTATTTTCCGGAGGCTGATTTTTTTGTTGAAACAGAGAGGTTCGACAGGCACCTTGATAAACTCAGGAGAAAAGAAGGGAAAAAGATAGACTATGTTGCCATCTGTTCACCGAATTATCTGCATGATGCACATATCCGCCTGGCCTTGCGCAATGAAGCACATGCCATCTGTGAAAAACCATTGGTGCTGAACCCCTGGAATGTAGATGCATTGAGAGAGATAGAGGAAGAGACCGGCAAGCAGATCAATGTGGTTCTTCAGGTTCGCCTGCATCCTGCAATACAGCAGCTTAAAGCGGAAATAGATAGTGGCCCGCCGGATAAGATCTACGATATTGATCTGGCATATATAACCAGCCGCGGGCTTTGGTATTCTATTTCCTGGAAAGGAGATACCCATAAATCCGGGGGTGTGGCTACCAATATCGGGATCCATTTCTTTGATATGCTGACCATGGCCTTCGGCCGTGTAAAAGGAAATATTGTTCATTACCAGGATGAAAAAAGCTCTGCAGGCTTCCTGCATCTTGAAAGAGCCCGTGTGAGGTGGTTCATGAGCCTGGACTACAATGTTCTTCCTGATAATGTGAAAGCCCGCGGACAGAGAACATTTCGTTCAATTACTGTGGAAGGCAGGGAAATCGAATTCAGTGGAGGATTTAATGAATTACACACGGAGACTTATAAGAACATATTGAATGGAGAAGGATTTGGATTGGAAGATGCAAGATCCAGTATTGAGATTGCATATGAGATCAGAAATGCCACTCCTGTCGGCCTCACAGGGGACTATCATCCCATGCTGAAGAAATTGCTTAAATAAAGAAATAGTTTTTATGGAAATATATAATGAGTTATTAGCGAAAGAAGCTAAACTATCTGTTGTTGGCCTGGGATATGTGGGATTACCAATTGCCCTGGAGTTTGCCAGGATTGTCCCTGTTATTGGGTTCGATATCAATCATGAACGTGTTGAGATGATGAAAAACGGCCAGGATCCCAGCGAGGAATTGCCCCCATCAGCATTTGAAAACTGTGATATCGAGTTTACCGCAGACCCTGAAAAACTAAAAGAAGCAACATTCCATATTGTAGCTGTGCCTACGCCCATCGATGAAAGAAACATGCCGGACCTGAGCCCTCTGCTGAAAGCTTCTGAAACAGTCGGGAAAATACTGAAAAAAGGAGATTATGTTGTTTTTGAATCAACCGTCTATCCGGGAGCCACAGAAGAAGATTGTATTCCTGTCCTTGAAAAAGAATCGGGCTTGAAGGCTTGTGTAGATTTTAAAGCCGGCTATTCTCCGGAACGTATTAACCCGGGCGATAAAGAACATACCATAGTGACTATCAAAAAGGTTGTTTCGGGCTGTGATGAAGAATCGCTTGAGCAGGTTGCCAAAGTATATGAGATGGTTGTTCAGGCCGGTGTTTTCAGGGCCTCATCCATCAAAGTTGCAGAAGCTGCCAAGATCATTGAAAATACACAACGGGATGTGAATATTGGCCTCATGAATGAATTGTCGATCATCTTTAACAGAATGGGTATTAACACTTATGATGTGCTTGAAGCTGCCGGAACAAAATGGAATTTTTTGAATTTTTATCCCGGACTGGTTGGAGGTCACTGTATTGGCGTGGATCCGTATTACCTCACGTATAAGGCAAAAGAGTATAAGTACCACCCCCAGATAATCAATTCCGGACGCTTTGTGAATGATTCCATGGGCCCTTATGTGGCCAAACAACTGGTGAAAAAGCTGATCGCAGCCGGAAAAAACGTGTTGCATACGCATGTCCTGATCATGGGAGTCACTTTTAAGGAAAATGTAAGCGATATCCGGAACTCAAAAGTGGCTGATGTCTATAATGAGCTAAAAGACTATGGGGTGAACATCGATGTCGTGGATCCCTACGCAAACTCAGAAGAACTGATGCAGGAATATGGTTTTGGCCTGATTGAAGAACCTGATGATATCTACGATGCAGTCATACTTGCAGTTGCTCACAAGGATTATCTTGACCTGGATGAAAACTTTTTCAGGACGATCACGCATAACAGTCCTATCATTATTGATATCAAAGGTATATTGCGGAAAAAGATAAAGGATATGGAGTATTGGAGTCTTTAGGCTGTTTGATTCTTAATTAGGAGTTAAAAGTTAAAAGTTGAAAGTTGAAAGTTAAAAGTTATAAGTTATAAGTTATAAGTTGAAAGTTGAAAGTTGAAAGTTCGGTTAAGAATATTGTTGTAAAAAACCTTAATTAATTACAATGCAAATACTGGTAACCGGCGGAACGGGCTATATTGGTTCTCACACTGTGGTGGAATTGCAGCAGGAGGGTTTTGAAGTTGTCATTGTAGATAACCTCTCCAATTCTTCAGGGGATGTGCCTTATAATATTGAACAGATCACCGGAACCCTTCCCGTTTTGGAAGTTTTTGACCTTTGCGACCTGGGAAAAACCGAAGCGCTGTTCAGCAATTACCCGGATATTGAAGCTGTGATACATTTTGCTGCTTTTAAATCAGTTGGAGAGTCGGTAAATGAACCATTGAAATATTATCACAACAATATTTTATCCTCGGTCAACTTGTTGAAATGTATGAAAGATAAGGAGGTAAATAAGATGGTTTTTTCCTCTTCATGTACTGTTTATGGGCAGCCGGAACAACTTCCCGTAACGGAACAGGCCCCTTTGCGAAAGGCTGAATCTCCGTATGGGAACACCAAGAAGATCATGGAAGACGTAATCTTTGACACAACCAGGGCATCTGCTATTCAGGCCATACTGCTCAGGTACTTCAATCCTATAGGAGCCCATGAATCAGCTTTGATCGGTGAGTCGCCAACCGGTATTCCAGACAATCTCGTTCCGTACATTACTCAGACAGCTACCGGAAAACGCGAATTTCTGAGGGTCTTTGGCAATGATTACAACACCCCTGACGGGACCCCGGTACGGGACTATATCCATGTGGTGGACCTGGCCAAGGCCCACGTAGTTGCCCTGAAACGCCTGCTTGAATCCAAAACCCTGTCGAAGTGCGAAGTCTTTAACCTCGGAACAGGTACCGGCTATTCGGTACTGGATGTGATCCATTCATTCGAAAAGGTATCAGGTGTGAAACTGAATTACCGGATCGTAGATCGTCGTTCCGGGGATATTGAAAAGGTCTGGGCAGATACCTCTTATGCCAACCGGGAATTGGGATGGAAAGCGGAAAAAGGCCTCGACGAGATGATGCTGTCGGCCTGGGAGTGGGAAAAGAAATTAAAAAATTAAACGTATGAAGACTATATTAATAACAGGAGGGGCCGGGTTTATCGGATCTCATATAGTGAGGTTTTTCGTCAATAAATACCCGCATTACAGGATCGTGAACCTGGATGCTTTAACCTATGCCGGGAACCTTGAAAATCTCAGGGATGTTGAGGACAAGCCGAATTATGAATTTGTAAAGGCCGATATTTCATTTGACAAGGAGATCATGCCCCTTTTTGAGAAATACCGTTTTGACGGAGTGATCCATCTTGCCGCCGAATCCCATGTCGACAGATCAATTTCAAACCCGATGGAATTTATCATTACCAACATCATCGGTACGGTGAACCTGTTGAATGCGGCCAGGCATATCTGGAAAGATCAACCGGAGGGCAAGCTCTTTTATCATATTTCTACCGATGAGGTTTATGGTTCACTCGGAGAAGAAGGATATTTCACTGAAAACACGCCCTACGACCCCAGAAGTCCGTATTCGGCCTCCAAGGCAAGTTCAGACCACCTCGTCAGGGCCTATTATCATACTTTTAACCTGCCAATAGTGATTTCGAATTGCTCAAACAACTATGGCGGCAACCAGTTTCCTGAAAAACTGATCCCTTTATTCATTCATAATATTCGCAATAACAAGCCATTGCCGGTATACGGAAAAGGAGAAAATGTGAGGGACTGGCTGTTTGTTGAAGACCATACTGCCGCCATCGACCTGATCTTTCACAAAGGGAAGACGGGAGAGACGTACAACATAGGAGGTAATAACGAATGGCGTAACATCGATCTCATAAAACTGCTTTGCCGGATCATGGATGGTAAGCTTGGCAGGGCAGAGGGTACATCTGAAAAACTTATCACTTATGTGAAGGACCGTGCCGGACATGACCTGAGATACGCCATTGATTCTGGAAAATTGCAGCATGAGTTGGGATGGAGTCCCTCGGTGGATTTTGAGAAAGGCCTGCACAAAACAGTAGATTGGTACCTTGCTAATGAAGAATGGCTTAACAACGTTACTTCCGGGGATTATAAGAAGTATTACGAAGAGCAGTACCTGAAACGTTGAAAATACTTGCTGATGGTCTTCAAAAAGCTTTTCGGAAAGAAAAAACTATCTCAGCCTGTGAGCCTTTCACCACTTGTGGCCGACATGCACTCCCACCTGATTCCCGGTATTGATGACGGGGTGGGAACACTCGAAGATTCCATCGACCTGATCAGGAAATTGAATGGCCTGGGATACTCAAAACTGGTAACAACCCCTCATATCCAGCAGGAATTTTTCAGGAATACGCCCACGGTCATAAAAGCCGGATTGCAGGATGTCAGAAAAGCCATTCAGGATGAAAATATTCCGGTAAGCCTTGAAGCCGCAGCAGAATACCTTGTGGATGACGGCTTCCAGGAGAAAATTGATGAAGGAGATCTGTTGACTTTCGGAGACAAATATATCCTTATCGAGTTATCATATTTCAATCCCCATCCGAATATTAAAGGCATTATCTTCAATCTTCAGGTGGATGGTTACAAGGTGATACTGGCACATCCCGAAAGGTATTCATACTGGTTCAATGACTGGAAGAAATTTGAGGAATTGAAAGACAGGGGCGTTTTTTTCCAGGTGAATGCCATATCTCTTGCCGGGTATTACCCGGACCCGGTCAACAAGATAGCCGCGAAATTCATCGATGAAGGCATGATCGAATTTATTGGTACCGACCTGCATAACATGAGATATTTTGAGGCTATGGAGAGAGCACGTTTTGAGCCTTCCCTGGATCGTTTGATAAATTCCGGAAAAATATTGAACGATACGCTATAGGTATTTAGGGTGCAACTTTTGCCAACATGTTGTCTATTTTTTTTGTTGCAGGTTGCAAGTTGCAGGTTCTCAACTTGCAACCCATACTGATAACTGTCAACCGTCAACCGTCAACTAATTCCCAAGCTCCGCACTCTCAGTCTTAACGTCCCGCTTCACTTTCTTCACCAGGCCTTGCAACACCGTACCTGGCCCTACCTCGATGAAAATACTGGCACCATCGGCGATCATGTTTATAGATGTCTGGGTCCAGCGTACCGGTGAAGTTAACTGGGCTATCAGGTTTTTCTTGATGATCTCCGGATCTGTTACCGGCTGGCCTGTAACATTCTGGTAAACCGGACAGATCCCTTTTATAAATTTGGTACTGTCGATCGCTTTTGCCAGCTCATCACCGGCGGGTTGCATCAGGGGGGAGTGAAAAGCGCCCCCTACTTTCAGGGGAATGACACGCTTGGCGCCTGCTTCGGTAAGTTTTTCGGTAGCCATTTCAACGCCCTTTATGCTGCCTGAGATCACCAACTGCCCGGGGCTGTTAAAATTGGCCGGAACCACGATTTCATCTTTTATTGAATCCAGGATCTTTTCAACTTCTTTGTCGTCCATTCCAAGAACAGCCGCCATGGTGGAGGGCTCCAGCTCACAGGCATGCTGCATCGCGAGGGCTCTCTTGAACACCAGCTTGAGGCCATCTTCAAATGACAATGTCTTATTGGCTACCAGGGCCGAAAATTCTCCAAGAGAATGGCCTGCTACCATGTCCGGTTTAAAATCCTCGCCCATCGTCATGGCCAGGATGACTGAATGCAGAAAAATAGCCGGCTGGGTGACCTTGGTTTGCCTGAGGTCCTCATCAGTGCCCTCAAACATGATCTCCGTGATCTTAAAACCAAGAATATTATCGGCTTTCTTAAAAATATCCCTGGCGACTGCAGAATCTTTATAAAGATCCTGTCCCATCCCTGGATACTGGGCTCCCTGCCCGGGGAATAAGTATGCTCTCATTGTGTTCCCGTTATTAACTGGTTAAATTATCGTTATTAATGCGAGTCAAGAGTTGAAAGAGGTTTTTTTTACCACAAAGGTCACAAAGGATGTCACAAAGTCACACTAAGGATTAAAGAACTACCCGTTAATACCATCTTTCAAATTCCTGAACTTGAAGTTTGCCAAAAAGCCTAACTTACATCCTGAAAGCTTCAAATAAGTGAGTATTTGTGCCATTTGTATATCTACATTCATAAAGATCAAATTTTTTCTTTGGATACTTTGTGATACCGATAGCAATCGGTATTGTGACATCCTTAGTGTGACTTTGTGGTTAAATAAAATCTCAACCCTTAATTCGCATTACAAATTATTTTCTGTTTCCTAAAAAGCGCAGCAAAAATAGAAATAAATTAATAAAGTCAAGATACAGGTTTAAGGCCCCGAGGATCACCAGTTTTTTGGTGGATTCTGCACCATATTCCGCACCAGCGCCAATTCTCTTTAATTTCTGGACATCATACGCGGTCAGTCCCGTAAATACCAGCACTCCAATGAAACTGATGACATAATCCATGGTTTCAGAGCGCATGAACATATTGACCACGGAAGCGATGATGATCCCGATCAATCCCATGAACATGAGGGAGCCGAAACGTGAAAGGTCCATTTTTGTGGTGTATCCTGTTACGGCCATAATGCCGAACATGACGGATGCAACCACAAATGTTTTGAACACGGAGGCTCCTGTGTAAGCCAGCAAAACAAAGCTGAGGCTCATCCCCATCAATATGGAGAAAATGACAAAGAGCAATGTTAATACCGGGTAAGATAATTTCTGAAACCCAAACGACATCAACAGCACAAATCCGAGAGGTGCAAAGATCACCACCCAGCCCAGCGTGCTCATACTGCCGGTTTCATAATTTATAAGATACCCCAGCAGGGCAGCATCAGAGGCAAACAAGTAAGCAGTTAATGCAGTGATACCGAGGGCGACAAACATCCACATGAATACATTCGATAAAAATGTCCTAACCGTTGACAAGCCTTCAGTAGCGGGCCTGCTTACAGATTTATCATATTGTTGAAGATTCATATTTATACAGCTTAAAAGTTAAGAACGCAAAAGTAATGGATTTATGATAGGGAAAATATCTTATCAAAAATAATACCAGCATTGGAAATGCGTATTCATCTGGCAGGAAAGTCAGCTGTAAATAGTCTCTTAGTTAAGTTTATGATTCAACACCCTAATGCAAATCCGCCCCAATCAAATGTATAAATTCTTCACGCGTGGCTTCTTTCATGAATTCACCGGTGAAATCAGAGGTAGTGGTAACAGCATTTTGTTTCTGGATCCCACGCATCGACATGCACATATGATTGGCTTCAATCACGACTGCTACGCCCAATGGGTTCAATGTACGCTGCATGCAATCCTTGATCTCGGTGGTTAGTCTTTCCTGGACCTGCAGCCGGCGGGCATAGGCATCTACCACCCGGGGGATCTTGCTCAGCCCGACGATCTGTCCATCGGGTATATAGGCAACATGCGCTTTTCCGAAGAACGGGACCATGTGATGCTCGCAGAGCGAGTAGATCTCAATATTCTTGACCAGTACCATCTGCTTGTAATCTTCTTTGAATATGGCGGATTTGAGGATCTCGTCCGGATCCAGCATGTATCCATGCGTGAAGAATTGCATGGCTTTTGCTACCCTGACAGGAGTATCCAGCAATCCCTCGCGATCGGCATTTTCCCCGATCAGCCCGAGGATGGCTTTATAATGCCCGGCAAGCTTTTCAATGTTCTCGTAATTGTAATTATCTATTTTTTCATAGCCATCCATCAGGTTGATTTCGGCCATCTCTTTGAGTCTGTCGTTTGACATAATACTATGATTTATTATACAAGTTAGGTTTCTATTTTAGGTGTTATATACAATACAAATGTTTTCTTTTGATAAATCCTAAGCACCAAATCCTAAATCCTAAACAAATTCAAAACTCAAATTTTCAAATGTTTAAAACTGTGTTGTGGTATTCATCTTTTCAGATTTCACTATTATTGACCCATGCGCCAGTCAGCAGATCATCAACAAAGTTCTTTCCTCAAAGATACACTGTTTTGAGTTTTGTATTTCTGACATTTAAATTTGTTTAGGATTTAGAAATTCGGATTTAGTGCTTCATTTCATGCTGATGAAATATACGTCACAGCTAAATGGTTACAAAGTTAGCTGTTATTTTTAATGTACTTCAGGGTCGATAGCACTTCGAAAGTGGTATAACAAATGTACATAACAAAAAAACTGATCACGAAGGGGAGCAGATCTTCCCTGTTAAAATACATATAAGTAATGATCAGGGGAATGTAAACAAAGAATTTGATCAGGGTTGCCAGCATAAAAGAATTCACAAATTTCCTGGCATTGTTGGCGGTGGCCTTCAACAGGATATAATGCACCAATGAGGTAACTACAAAGAAAAATAATATGAGATAAGGTGTGGCAGGTGAGAGATAGTTCTCCGGAAGTACCTGGTAAAACAGCAGTGTGATTGCTCCAAGTATTACAGATAACACCAGGAGCCTTATCATAAATATTTTAGATGATTTATTCACTCTTGATCATTATTTGGAATCGACCGATTATCTCTCTTTTCTGATGATGTTTTTTTTTTTCACCTGCCTTTATAAGGTCTTTAGTAACATAATAGATGGCCAATATCACTGACAGGATTGAAAATATTACTGTGAAGACAGGAAATTGCATACTCAGCCATTCATCTAATTTGATCCCCCCGAACACCCCGATCAGGATGATCACGATCATTTGAAATGCAATGCTGGAGTACCTGGCATAATTATCCAAATACTTTTTCTTTTTCCTTAAGGGTTCCATCTGCAGGTGGATGTTTAAGCTGTGGCTTGTTCGGGGTTTCCATATTACAGGTACCTGAGAACTTTGCCCCTGGTTCAATAGCCAGCTTATTAGCGATAATATCGCCTGTTATTTCGGAAGTAGCCTTCAGGGATAATAATTCAGAAACTTTGATATTGGCTTTGACGGTACCGGATATATCAGCATTCCGGCAAACGATTTCACCTTCCACTACGCCTGAAGTCCCGACAACGATCTTGCCTTCGGAATTTATGGAACCGTTCAGTTGACCATCGATACGGAAATCGCCGTTTGATTTAATATCACCTGTTATGCTTGTGCCTTTTCCAATGGTGTTGATGGTAGACGACTCAGGAGAATTGTTCTTCGCCATAGTATTAAGATTTAGTGATCAGTCTGTAAGATCATTTAAGATCCTTGTAATTCTCATTATAAAACTCTTCGTATTCTTCTATATTTTTTTCTTTAAAGAAAACCGGATAATTTTCTGTCGAAATTATAAAATTTTTATGATGTTCCTGTTTTAGGTCGGAATTTACATATTCACTTTGCGAAATAGCTGCATTGTATTTTAATGCTTTCACGGCATTGGTGAAATTACCAACGGTGATAAGGTAATGCGTATTATCCAATACCAGGCTGTTGATAGTGAGATTTTCCAGGCTGTAATACTTTGTGTTATAATCGGATATTTTTACTTTTAAAGGATTCAGCCTGACCTCCCTCGACTTCACCACCATGATGAACATATGCATGCGGTTATTGTTTAATTTATAAGGAAATATTTTAACCGGCTCCTGGTTTGGGGCTGCAAAGTTTTCATCAGCGAATTCCGGGTGTTCCAGCATGATATGGGCAAGAATATTTTGCGACATGGTCTTGACTTCGCTATCCGGGTATTGCAGAATAATATGCTTTAGCGATGCAACCAGTGAATCCAGCACATCAACCCGTCCCACAGACATGGCTTTCAGGAATTCGAATTTTGGCGCCAGCGCATTGGTGTCGCCATACATAGTAAGGGCAATTTCGCTCTTGGCAATGACCATGTAATATTGCCCCGCCTCATAAGCTTCGTAAGTTTCCTCGTAAAGCTTGTTAACTTTATTTGTTTCTTCCGACAGCTTTTTAAAATATTCCGGATCGTTCAGCACCTTTGCATAATCACTGCCAGGATACATAGTAGTGATAAGATTCTTATAATACTCCTGTTGCTCAAAGTCTCCAAGCTCCTCATATATTTTATAAAGATAATAGTAGGTTTGCAGCTGGTGGTCGTTAGCAGGAAATCTTTCCAGCAGTGTTTCAAAAGATTCCCTGGACTCACCGAGGTCATTCAAACCATCTTTATAAAGCCTTCCGAGCTGGAATAAGGCTTCCTTGATACTTGTATCGGATTTAGCAATTTGCGCGTCGGTAAACGGGATGTCTTTCAGGTAGTATTCTCTCGACAGGGGGTCGTCGGCGCCCATCACCAGGGTATCGGTGCCGGTCTGTAAACTGTCAACTGCTATTCCTTCTTCATCCCCAAAACCAAATGTCGAGAGCTGTTTATTACTGAGTCTCCAGAGGTCTTCCTGTTTTCTTTTACCCCATTTCTTAATGAATTCAGAATGCCCGAAGTTTTTGGTGCTTGAGTTGTAAAAATACCAGGCGCCCCCTCCTCCGATTGGGGTCCCGGGACCAACCGGTCCGGAGCCGGCCTTGGCATTCAACTCATCCTGGGCGTTCAATGCTTCCTGAAGTTCTTTTTCCCGTTCCAGTCTTTCCTGCTCTAAAATATAATCCTCAATGATCTTATCGATGATACGGCTCCGTTCGTCCTCACTCATTCGTGACAGCCGTTGTAAGCTGTCCTGATGTTGCACCGTGATCAGATATATAACCAGTTCTGAGAGTACACTTGTTTTAGCTTCGATTGATTTATAGTCAGGATAGTCTTTGGGGAGGAACATCATCGTAGTATCGTAATAGGCCTGCGAGAGTTCATATTCAGGGATCTCAAAATAAATATCAGCCAGTTTTAATGATGATGCTGACTTTTGATAATTATTGTTGGTGCTTTTTAGGACGGACAAGCCGAGGTATTCAATGGCCAGGTCCATATCATTGTCTTTCAGCGCCACCTCTGCGAGGGCGAAATATATTTGGTCAAGATAATCTTTGTTTTTATCATCTTTCAGCATCCTGGTCAGGTATTTGATAACCTGTCTGCTGTCTCCGGTGGAAGCGTCATAAGACTTAGCCATATTGATCTTGGCCTGGAAAGCCATTTCATAAGGGGGGTTCTTTCGGATCACCTGGCGGTAAAGATCCGTTGCCCTGTTAAGATCTTCATTCCCTTGAAATATCTGGCCCAGGATGAATAGCATCCTGATCTTCAGCAACCGTGGCGGGTTGTATGAAAGTGCTTCATAGAGGTGATCCACAGCGAGGTCGTATTTTTCCTGAAGAATATAATGATCGGCATAGATCTGGGGCAGCTTCTTTACTGTTTCTAAGGGGACATCCTCTTCTTCGACGTCTTTAGATACAAGATTCAGTAGTGGTTCAGATTTTTCAAACTCTTCAAGTTGATTATATGTTTGCGCCAGCCAAAGCATCGCATCATATTTGATGTCATTTTCACCATATTCCCTGATCACAAAGTTAAAAGTGCGGCGGGCGCTGATGTACTCTTTTTTGTAAAAATAAGCCTCCCCGATCATCATGTAGCAATCATCGATCCATTTGACCTTTTCTTCACCGCCAAATTCCATGGAGTGTTTTTGGATGGCAATAGACCCCTTTTTTATGGCCCTGTCCATTTGGGGAAAGATCTGCTGGGCATCCCCATCCTTTCCGTAATTAAAAACCGGTAATACTTTGGTATAATTGTCTTTTGCCTTGGTTCTCATTATATCAGCGCCTTCCCAAAGGCTTTCACGGCCATTCCAGTATACATTATAATGAGAAGTGAGATTATGGTAAGCCCTCCTGGAAAAAGTATTCTTTTTTGTGGAACATGATAATATAACTGTTATCAATAATAACACAGTTAATATCCGGGAGAATCTGTATGTGATAAAACTCTTCAAAATTCAGCGCCTCACTCTTTAATTTGAAATCCACCTTCTTTGACGGTTGGAATATTGGAATATTGGAATGTTGGAATTGAGCCCCGTTGGAGACCCTGAAAGTAATAGGTCTTCCACTCTTCTATTATTCCATTTTTCCATCATTCAGCGCCCAATGAGTATATTTCATTGCCAAAAGTACAATTGCTTCGAACTTCCGTCTTCGGACTTCCGACTTCCGACTTGCTTTGGCATTATAAATCTAATAACTGATAAACTGAAAAATTATTTTATTAGCTCGTTATTTCCCATGATTTTCAATCTGCTGCCGATCTGCAAAGTTATAAAATAATGAGACTCCTTAAAATTTTCCGATATTTGCAGTCCGAGCCAAATATAATGGAACAGCAAAGCAAGCAAAAGAAAAAGTGGACCAGGAAACTCCGGAGCAAGTATAAACTGGTTATCCTGAATGACCAGACATATGAAGAACGCATATCCTTCCGGTTATCCCGCTGGAATGTTTTTGTCGCCATGGGAACCATAGCCATTGTGTTGATCGCCTTAACGATCGGGTTGATTGCTTTTACACCGCTTCGGGAATACATACCCGGTTATACTGATATGTCACTTTACCATAAGATTGATATACTGGAATATAGGGCAGATTCATTGGAAATGGATTTCAGGCAAAAAAATCTTTACTTATACAACCTGAAGATGATCCTGGAAGGAAGAGATACTGTGAACCAAATCCCGGAAACCGTTGAATCCGGTATTAATTATGATGATGTCACCATCACCAGGTCGAAAGAGGATTCTATCCTCAGGGTGGATTTTGAACAGCAAAGCATGTACAATATTTTTCTGATCAAAGAGGATGGAAAATCATCCGGTAGATCTTCAGTCAGTGATTTTATTTTTTTCACCCCCCTGAACGGCATCATCACAAATTCGTTTAATCCCCGTGAGAAGCATTTCGGAGTGGATATCGTCGCGAAAAAGAACGAAGCAGTTAAAGCCACTCTGAACGGGGTTGTGATTTTTGTGAACTGGACCCTGGAAACGGGGTATGTTATTGGCATTCAACACCAGCATAATCTTTTCTCAGTCTATAAACATAACTCCAGTTTGCTGAAAGATCAAGGTGCTTTTGTGAGGGCCGGCGAACCAATAGCCATTGTTGGTGAATCAGGGGAGTTAAGCACGGGGCCCCATTTGCATTTTGAGATCTGGTATGACGGAACACCTTTGAATCCGGCCGAACTGATGATCTTTTAAAACATCATATTGTGAAAAAAAAGATAGCCATACTTGGTTCCACAGGCTCAATAGGGAGGCAAGCCCTGGAGGTGATCGGTGCAAATACCGGCAAGTTTGAAGTGGAAGTGCTGAGCGCCTGGTCCAATAAAGACCTGCTCATCCGGCAAGCCATTCATCATAAACCGAACGCCGTGATTATTGCCCGGGAAGATCATTACCGGGAAGTGTCTGATGCTTTATTTTCCTACGATATAAAAGTCTATTCCGGCGAGGATGCTGTAGCCCAGATCGTTGATTCCGATAACATCGATGTGGTGTTGAATGCCCTTGTCGGATATGCCGGGTTTTTACCCACACTCAATACCTTGAAAGCCGGGAAGGTATTGGCCCTGGCCAACAAGGAGTCACTGGTTGTGGGTGGCGCCCTGGTGTCAAAGCTGGCCAGTGACCACAATGCTGCTGTCATCCCCGTTGACTCGGAACATTCGGCCATTTTCCAGTGTATGGCGGGCGAAGATTATAACAATGTTGAAAAGATCATCCTGACAGCATCAGGAGGGCCTTTCTTTGGAAAAACGCTGAAGCAACTTGAAAAAGTAACAAAGCACGAAGCGCTGAAGCATCCCAACTGGAACATGGGTAACAAGATAACTGTCGATTCTGCTACTTTGATGAACAAGGGCCTGGAGGTTATTGAGGCCAGGTGGCTATTCGGCCTGAAGCCGGAACAGATAGAGGTCATCATACATCCCCAGTCGATCATTCATTCTTTGGTGCAGTTCCACGATGGTTCCATTAAAGCACAGATGGGCCTCCCTGATATGAAGTTACCCATTCAATATGCCCTGGCGTTCCCGGAGAGGCTGAGATCGGATTTCAAAAGATTTGATTTAGCAAATGCTCCTGATCTTACTTTTTATCCCCCGGATATTAAAATTTTTCGTAATCTTGCACTCGCTTTTGAGGCGCTCGAAAAAGGGGGCAACGCAAGTTGTGTCCTGAACGCTGCCAATGAAGTAGCCGTTGATGCGTTTCTGAAGGATCGTATCGGATTCCTCGAAATATCCGGGGTTGTTGAACATTGTCTGACCCATGTCAGTTATTTTGAGGAACCGGAATATGATGATTATGTAGCTACCGATAATGAAACCAGGCAATTGGCTTTAAGTTTGATACGCCATTGATGCGTAAGATTAAGAAGTAAAAATAGGATAAGGAAATGGAAATTCTGATCAAAATATTGCAACTGCTGTTAAGCCTTTCTATACTTGTTATTTTTCATGAGTTCGGTCATTTTCTGGCCGCTAAGATATTCAAGACAAGGGTAGAGAAATTTTATCTTTTCTTTAATCCATGGTTCTCGGTTTTTAAGATCAACTACAAAGGTACTATATACGGATTGGGGTGGCTGCCCCTCGGCGGCTATGTCAAGATCTCGGGCATGATCGATGAATCGATGGATAAGGAACAGATGAAAAAGCCCCCCCAGCCCTGGGAATTCAGGTCAAAGCCGGCCTGGCAAAGACTCATCATCATGCTCGGAGGTGTTACCGTTAACGTCTTACTGGCAATAGCTATTTATATTGGCATATTGGCTGTTTGGGGAGAACAGTATCTGCCCACCTCTGAAGTTAATAAATATGGGATCGCAGTCGACTCCCTCGGGATGGAACTGGGTCTGAGAGACGGAGACAAGATCATCAGCCTGGACCATGTTGAAGTCAAAGAATTTAGAAAAATACCGCTTGTGCTGATCCTGGATGAAGCCAAGACCATACAGATCATCAGAGATGGTGAAGAAATCGAGATCGATGTACCGGAAGGGTTTCTCGGGAAGCTGATCAAACAAAAAAACCCTGATTTCATATCCCCCAGGTTTCCCTTTGAGATCGAACGCTTTGCCAATGAGTCGACGGCCAGGGAAGCCGGGCTGATGGTGAATGACAAGATCATTCTGGTGGATGACCAACCGACAGTATACTTTGATCAATTTGTTAAGGCAGTTAAGGCGAATAAAGGAAAAACGGTCCCCATGGTTATTGTCCGGACCAATGACACCCTTGATTATGATGTGGGGGTAACACCGGATGGCCTGGTGGGCATTTATACAGATCCCGGTAAATATTTTGAGACCAGCAGGATAGAATATTCTTTTGTGCAGGCCATTCCGGCAGGTACCTCAAGAGCTTACAGAGGCATTGTAGATTATCTGAAACAGTTAAGGCTGTTGTTTTCCCCTGAAGTCAAAGCATATGAATCGGTAGGTGGCTTTATCACCATTGGCAGTATCTTTCCTCCCACATGGGATTGGCCGGCTTTCTGGCGTCTGACAGCCTTTTTATCGATAATGCTGGCCATCCTGAACGTCTTGCCGATACCGGCCCTTGATGGAGGCCATGTGATGTTCCTGCTCTACGAGATCATCACCGGCCGAAAGCCCAGCGACAAGTTCATGGAACACGCACAGATCGTTGGAATGGTGCTCCTGTTCGCCCTGCTGATCTTCGCCAATGGCAATGATATCATTAAATTGTTCAAGTAGAAAAAACTACCATCTGCCTTCCGACTTCCGACTTCCGACTTCCGTCTTCTGACTTCCGTCTTCCGACTTCCGTCTTCTGTCTTCTGACTTCTGTCTTCTGTCTTCTGACTTCCGACTTCCGTCTTCTCAATCCTCCACTTTCTCTCTCAACGACCGGAATCCATGGCCCAGCACCTCGTTGGCGTTGATAACGGTCATGAAAGCTTCGGGATCGATCCGGTGGATGAACTCCTGCAGGATGACAAGCTCCCGGCGGTTTACAATGGTATAGATCATGGTTTTTTCACTCCCGCTATACATGCCTTCGCCCTTAAAAAATGTGCCTCCCCGGTTCAGGTCGCCAATGATCTTGTCGCGGATCTCCCGGTGTTTTTCGGAGATGATGAATAAGGTCTTATCGTAGCTGATACCCTGTAGTACAACATCCACCACCCTGCCCACGATAAAGATCACGATCAGGGAATACAATGGGATCTCCCAGTCGCCGAAAGAGAACAACCCAATTAGAACGATGGCTGAATCCACCAGGATCATCAATTGCCCCAGCGGAAGTTTTGTGTACTTGGCAATGATCATGGCCACAATATCAGAACCTCCCGAGGTGGCCCGTGATTTGAAGATCATCCCCAGGCCGATACCTAAGAACAAACCGCCATAGATAGAAGAAAGCAGGACATTATCTACCAGGGGTGATTCACCGTAAAAATAGGTTAGTCCATCCACGAATACTGCCGTCAGTACAAACCCGACAACAGTCTTGATGCCAAACCTCGGCCCCAGTATCCGGATCCCTATGATAGTCAAGGGAATATCAAAACACAATGCGGTCAGCCCAACCGGAAACCCAAAAGTATGGTGAAGCACGATCGCAATCCCGTATACACCCCCCGGAACGATCTTATAGGGGGTTATGAAAAGCACAAACCCAGCGGCCATAATAAAGGCTCCGACGACGATCAACCCATAGGTAATGAACCACTTCTTACTGAACCGTTTTTCTTTTGTTATGAATGTCATGATGATTGATTTTAAAAATTTCCCAAAAAAGCGTGCAAATGTAATAGGATTTGTAATATAGAAAAAAGGTTTCAGGTTTTTTTCACAATAGATTTGATATTTTTACATTATTTATTCATATTGACCGTTATACATTGTCTTGAATAAGAAGATTGCACCATATCTGCTACTGTTTTTTTTCATTTCGATTGCCGCCAGGTCGCAGCAGGATTTGAGCAATCTGCGTTCTACAGTTATTGAGCTAACATCCGACACCCTGAAACTGGACTCCCTGAGCATTGTTCCCGGGTCTGTTATTTTGACAGCTATTGATGGATCCGGAATTGCTGATAGTTTATACAGCCTGGACCACTTTCATGGCCTCATGATCATTGATACTTCAATGTTTTCTTTTACAAAGCTCAGGATATCCTACCGGGTTTTCCCGGTGAATTTAAATAGGGTATACAGACACAAGGACAATACCCGGATTGAAGCGGATGAAGGAGGCTATCAAAGTCCTTTCAGCTTGCGATACCAACCTGTCACTTCCCCCGATGAGCTATTCCGGACAAGAGGATTGAACAAAAGCGGGAGCATTTCACGGGGTATCTCATTCGGGAATAATCAGGATGTGGTGGTGAACTCTAGTTTTAACCTTCAACTGTCAGGTAAACTGAGCCCTGAGATTGAAATTTTAGCGGCCATCTCGGATAATAACATCCCTGTACAACCCTATGGCAATACACAGGTAATCCAGGAGTTTGACAGGGTTTATATTCAACTGAAACACCGCAAGTCAATCCTGGTTGCCGGTGATTTTGTACTGACAAAGCCACCCGGGTATTTTATGAATTTTTATAAAAAGCTGCAGGGCGGTTTGTTTTCAACAGAAGTAAAGGTCGGAAAAAAAAGGACTTCCGGCCCCGGAACATACCGGGTCAAAGCAGCAGCAGCGCTTTCGAAGGGAAAGTTTGCGAGGAATAAAATCCAGGGGCAGGAAGGCAACCAGGGGCCCTATAAGTTGACAGGAGCTGGCGGAGAGACCTATATCATCGTTCTCGCGGGATCCGAGAATGTTTATATTGATGGTATGCTGATGACCCGGGGTGAGAAATGTGATTATATCATAGATTATAACACGGCCGAAGTAACTTTTACCCCTAATATCCTGATCAATAAGGATAAAAGAATAATCGTTGAATTTGAATATTCAGATGAACGTTATGCCCGCTCCTTGTTTTTTGTAGGTAATGAATTGGAAATGAATAAGCTCAGCCTGAGATTCAATTTTTATTCCGAGCAGGACCTGAAAAACCAATCTCTTCTGCAGCCATTGAGCCCGGATGAAAAAGCCTATTTATCAACCATTGGCGATGATGTGGGAAGCGCCTTTGTTCCGGGTTTTGACAGCCTCGGCTATGCCACGGATCAAATCCGCTACAAAATGGTGGATACCCTGGTTAATCAGGTTTTATATGATTCGGTATTTGTTTTATCAGCAAATCCCGACAGCGCAGTGTACCGCGTTAGCTTTTCCAATATGGGGCAGAAAAAGGGGAACTACTTGCTGGATAATCTTGGCGTCAACGGCAGGGTATACAAATGGGTTGCTCCTGTGGATGGGGTTCCGCAGGGAAGTTACGAACCGGTAAAGCTGCTGGTGACCCCTGACAAGACACAAATGCTGGTGCTGGGGGCCGGCTATAAGTTCAATAAAAGAACTTCCTTAAACGCTGAGATCGCCATGAGTAACAATGATTTGAACTTATTTTCTCCAAAAGATGACAATGACAATTTAGGCTTTGGTATCAGGTTGAAATTTAATAATCTGTCATATATCAATAAAAAAAAGGATACATTGTGGAAGATTTCAAGCAAAGCCTCCTATGAGTTCGTTGATGACCGTTTCAGGCCTGTGGAGCGCTTTCGTCCGGTTGAGTTTACACGTGACTGGAACCTGGATGACTCACTGCTTTTACTGGATCAGCACCTGGCAGGAGTGAACCTGAGCCTTTTAAATGATAAATACGGATATATAGGCTGGCAGGTCAATACGCTGTTTATCGGAGATGAGTACCAGGCCTACCGGAATTTCATCGGAGCGCTGGTGAAGATAAAAGGTTTTGAGCTGATGTTTGACGGCAATTTGATGAACTCTGCTCAAGATGATCTGACAACCGGTTTCTTACGCCAGATGGCAGGATTATCAAAAGAATTCAAATGGTTCAAAACCGGGATCAGGCTGGAACAGGAAAACAACCAATACCGGAATAAACAGACGGATTCATTGTTACTGAACAGTTTCTCATTTATACAGTGGGAAGTATACATGGAAAGTCCTGACACTATTCGTAATCAATATTCAATCAGTTATAAAAACAGGGTGGATAAGCTACCATACCAAAACAGCTTAAGGCAGGCAACAGCAGCACAGGATCTTGGGTTTAGAGTCAGTTTGCTGAAAAATGCCTCCAACAGGATTACCGTTGGGGCTACTTACAGAACCCTGGCCGTTAAAGATACAACCCGGGTATCACAGCAACCAGAAAATACTATTGTCGGCAGGCTGGAATATTTTGTAAAATTCCTGAAAGGCACTATAACATCAAACACCTTTTATGAATTAGGGAGTGGATCTGAGACCAGGCAGGAGTTTTATTACCTGAAAGTGCCCAACGGGGAAGGGATCTTTATGTGGGTGGATTATAATAACGATAGCATTGAACAATTGAATGAATTTGAGGTGGCTCCTTTTAAGGACCAGGCCAACTATATCAGGGTTTTTACTCAAAGTAATGAGTATGTCAGATCCTATTTCAGCAAATTCACCGAATCAATAAACATTCAACCCGCTGTTGTCTGGAAGAAAAAGAAAGGCTGGAAAGGTGTTGTGGCAAGGTTCTCGGATCAGTTGATCTACAGAACTGAAAGAAAGTCCTCATCGGATGATCCATGGATTGCTTTCAATCCGTTTGCAACAGGTGATATGATCAATGATACGGCACTCCTGTCACTGAATTCATCTTTCAGGAATACCTTATATTATAACAGGGTCAATCAAAAGTTCGGATTTGATTTGAATTACCAAACCAACCGGAACAAGGCCCTGCTTGTGAGTGGATTTGAAATCCGAAGGATTACCCGGAACGGGATCTCAATACGGTGGAATTTTTACGAGGCCTTCACAATAAATATGAAATATAACAGGGGTACCAGCAGCCGCGGATCTGATTTTTACTCCGGTAATAATTATTCGGTGAAATTTGACGAACTGCGGCCTTCCCTCATATACCAGCCCAACTCCTCTTTCAGGATTGACCTGACTTATCAATTATCATACAAGATCAATACTTTAGGTGAGGCAAAAGAGAAAGCGATGATCCAGGATATCGGAACAGAGGTCACATACAGGATCGTAAACAAAGGGAATGTCGTCCTTAAAGTTAATTATATCTCAACCTCTTATGATGGAGCGCAGAATACACCTTTAACTTTTGAAATGCTGGGTGGATATAAGACCGGCAAGAATGCAACCTGGAGCGTGTCTTATCAACAGAACCTCGCTAAATTCCTGCAGCTTAACCTGGTGTATGACGGCAGGAAGGCGGAAGATTTAAATGCCGTTCACATAGGGAGTTTACAGTTGAGAGCGCATTTTTAAAAAATATATCGAATAAACGACCGTTAATAGATAAAATTATTACTTTAGCATTTTCTGGGTAAGGCATAGTTGCGAGATAAGTTGGACAAAAGAGACGATGTTATTTTGTGCGCTAACAAGGCAAAAAACGTAGGCATAGCCATAGCTACGGCGAGGCTTTTTAACGAAGTTAGCGTGCAAAAGAACGAGTCTGTATGGTCAAGTTATTTTGTAACTATGCCTAAGGCCGGAAAACTCAAAAAAAACTAATTTGATGAAGGTGTTGCGGAGGATAAAAATAAGCGTACTACTGATCATTATTTCCCAGGCCTCATTACATGCACAACAGGAACCTCAGTTCACACAGAACATGTTTTATGACATGTACTATAATCCTGGTTTTGCAGGCAATGTGAATGCGATCTGTGCTGTCGGATCATATCGATACCAGTGGGCAGGCTTCAAGGATTCGGAGGGTAACCATGTGGCCCCTGAAACTTATTTTATTACAGTCAATGCTCCGGTGAAGATCCTGAGAGGTGGCCTCAGTGCGTATATCATGAGTGATAATATCGGATATGAAAAAACCATTGCCGTTAAACTGGGGTACGCCTATCAGAAGAGAATTGGTTTTGGGAGGCTTGGCATAGGGGCTCAGTTTGCCTTGAATAACCGGACGCTTGATTTTTCAAAACTCGATCCCGTAGAAGATAATGATCCCATTTTAAGCTCTCAGGGAGAGGAAAGTGATATGCTCATTGATTTCTCACTTGGCTTGTACTACCGGGTTCCCGGAAGTTATTACATTGGTATTTCCGGAATTAACCTGTTGCAATCGGATGGAAAAACAATCGCTACTACCACAAATGGCGACTTTGCCCTGACACTCGACAGGACATTTTACCTGTTGGGTGGGTACGAATTTGTTTTTCCCGGAAATCCTGCCTGGTTACTTAAACCATCTCTTCTTTTTAAAACAAACATGTCGTCTATGCAACTGGATTTAGCAGCATTATTGGAATACAAAGAAAAGTTTTGGGGGGGATTAAGCTATCGCCTGCAGGATGCCGTGGCAATTATTATTGGAATGCAGTTTAAAGATTTCAAGATAGGATATTCATATGACATCAATATTTCCAAGCTAAAGATGCCTGTTGGCGGGGGAACTCATGAGGTCATGTTAAGCTACTGTTTTAAGCTGGAAATAGAAAAAGGGAGGAAAAGTTATAAGAATACAAGGTTCTTGTAATGTTTTTTTGCTTGATTAGTTTAATTTATTTATTTTTGTCATCTTTTTGAAATAAATACATACAATACTCGTTATAATTTGGCTTTTAAATATAATTCTGACATGAAAAAACTGGTTTTTCTACTGATAATTACTTTATCAGTTTACCTCATCAGTTGTAACAATTCCGGTAATGGTGAGCTTGTAGGCGTTTCCAGGAAGAGTAAACCTTTTTACCAACCTGATCCCTTCGGCATGGTATTCGTGCCCCAGGGTAGTTTTACATTGGGGGTCGGTGACCAGGACATTGCATATGCCTTTGTTCATGAGCCTAAGACTATTTCCGTATCGGCATTTTACATGGATGAAACAGAGATCACTAATGATGAATACAGGCAATTCGTCTTTTGGGTAAGAGACTCTACTGCCCGCCGGATTTTAGGTGATATCAGGCCTGATGAATTTCTGATCGAACAGAACGAAAAAACCGGTGAAATTTATGATCCCCCTTATCTGAACTGGGATTCTGATGTTGAATGGAATAGTGACGAACAGGATATCAGGGATGCGCTGGATGAAATGTATATTCCAGAGCATGAGAGATATTTCAGGAAAAAGGAAATCGATGCACGTAAATTATTTTACGAGTATTACTGGGTAGACTTACATGCAGCGGCAAAAAAAGATTATACCGAAGAGGCAAATTCCGAATATGCTTCTTTTCAGAATCGCCCGCAGGGATTGAGAGACCGCTCGGTTTTTGTCAGGAAGGAGCTCATCAGCGTATACCCGGATACACTCAGCTGGATCCATGATTATACGTATTCTTTCAATGACCCGATGACTGAAAAATATTTCTGGCACCCGGCATATAATTTTTACCCGGTTGTTGGAGTGAACTGGAAACAGGCCCGTGCTTTTTGTGTCTGGCGGACTGAATTGCTGAATTCTTATCTCAAATCCAGAAAAGGCGAAACGGGTGTTTCGGAATTCCGTCTTCCTTCCGAATCTGAATGGGAATGGGCAGCCCGGGGAGGGTATAATAATAACCCTTATCCCTGGGGAGGACCGTATACCAGAAACGAAAAAGGATGTTTCCTGGCCAATTTTAAACCCCTCAGGGGTAACTATATTGATGATGGCGGCATACGTACTGTCATCGTAGCGCATTATCCCCCGAATGATTTTGGCTTGTACGACATGGCTGGAAATGTTTCCGAATGGACCAACAGCGCCTATGATCCTGCATCCTATAATTTTACCTGGGATATGAACCCGAACTATACCTACAATGCCAAAGATGACGATTCACCGGCAATGAAACGGAAAGTGATCAGGGGCGGGTCCTGGAAAGATATCGCGTATTACCTCCAGGTGACTACACGTGATTATGAATATCAGGATACTGCCAAATGCTATATTGGATTCAGGTGTGTCTTGCCTTATCTTGGGCGAAATAAAGATGATAATCCATCCAAATCTTCAAGGGTTTATAATTAATTTTCTGATACTAAAATTTTACAAAAACTACGTTAATTTCTGATACTATGGGTTTAAATAAATTAGTGAGAACAAGAGGTTTTAGGAACTTTATGGCCAAACTGTACGGCTGGGGAGCTTCAGTTGTTATTCTTGGGGCCTTGTTTAAGATCAATCACTATGCCGGAGCGGATATCATGCTTATCGTGGGCCTTGGCACAGAGTCTCTTATCTTTTTCTTTTCCGGCTTTGAACCACCTCATGTAGAGCCGGACTGGAGCCTGGTTTACCCGCAATTGGCCGGCATGTATCATGTCGATGAAACCGGAATAAGAAAGCCTTCGGAAGCGCTTGATGATATGCTGAAAGAGGCGAAAATAGATCAGCGGCTGATCGACAGGCTTGGTAGTGGCCTGCATAACCTTAGTGATAGCACCGCTAAATTATCCGATATATCCGATGCGGCAGCAGCCACAAATGAATATGTTGATAACGTTAAAAATGCATCTAATTCGGCAAACACCCTGACGGAAGCCTATAAGAATACTTCAGATGTCTTGCGAAGGGATGCCAATGCATCATCAGAATACGTTTCCAGCATCAAAAATGCCGCAGACAACGCATCTGCGTTATCATCCTCTTATCGCGATACATCCGATAACCTGAAGTCAGATGTTAATATAACACAGGAATTTTCCAGCAGCATTAAATCTGCCATTGAATCAGCTAACCTCCTCGCCGGAGAATATACCAGGTCGGCAGGAGTCCTCGCCAAATCAGCTGAAAACCTTGACTTTTCATCTGTCGATACAGGTACATATAGTGAGCAATTACAAAAAATATCAAATAATCTGGCCGCACTGAATTCTGTTTATGAACTGCAGCTGCGAAGCTCTAATGAACAAATTGAATCAGGAGGGAAAGTGAAAGAAACATTAAATGAGTTCCTGGGTACGGTGAAGGAATCCGCAGAGATGATGAACTCCTATAAAGACCAGATGAGTGTACTCAATGAAAGGGTATCTGCCCTGAACAGTATTTACGGTGGGATGCTTTCTGCCATGAATGCAGGAAGATGATACAATCGTTTACTGAATAATTAATCTGAATTAATTTAATTAAGATATGGCTGGATATAAGGAAACACCACGTCAGAAGATGATCGCGATGATGTATCTGGTGTTAACTGCCCTCTTAGCACTAAATGTTTCTAAAGATATTCTGGATGCATTCCTGGTAGTGAATACAAGCATGGAGGAAACCAATGAGACTTTTGCCAACAAACTGAACGATACTTATATTCAATTTGAGAATCAATTTCAGTTGAATCAAAATAAAGTGAGACCCTATTGGGAAAAAGCAAAGGAGGCCAGACGCCTTTCTAATGAAATGCTGGAATACCTCTCTGATGCTGAATACATGGCTGTGCAACATTCGGAAAGAAAGGATTCACTCCGGATCATGGCAGATTACTATGTTATGAAAACAGTGCCGGATCCATATAACTCCAGGGCAACCATTGAAGTTCCCGTTTTGAATCTCGCTGTGGTACCTGCTAAGGATAAATATGATCAGGCAACTAATTACTTTATTGTAAGAGGAAAAGCCGTAGAAATCAGGGAGCGGATGGCGGAATATCATGACGCAATACTGAATTTGGTAGATTCTGCATACAGGCACAGGATCAAAATAGGGCTTGACACAGAAGGCCCTTATTATGATGCCAGTGGTAACCCGCAAAACTGGGAGATGCATCATTTTTACCATACCATACTGGCAGCCTGTGTAACCATCCTGAATAAAATCAAGGCCGAAGTGCAAATTGCTGAATTTGATGTTATTTCACAGCTTTACAGTGAGATCACCATTACAGATTACAAGTTTTCAGATATCGAGGCAAAAGTTATTCCCAAGACAAATTATGTCCTGAAAGGCGATAAATACGAAGCGGATGTCCTGGTGGCCGCCATCGATAAAACTCAGGAACCGAAGGTGTTTGTCCTTCAGGGTGCTGTTGAAATCAATGAAAACAACAAATCACGAGCCGAACAAATTGCCGGCGAGGATGGCGTGGTGAAAATATCGTGGCCGGCCAACAGAGAAGGTCTCCAGAGATATGCAGGCGTCATTGAAGTGAGAGATCCTGAAGGAAATACCCTCTCTTTCCCGTTCCAGCATGAATACGTTGTGGCGCCGCCTTCGCTCACAGTGGCAGCTACCAAGATGAATGTCTTTTATGTCGGTGTTGACAACCCGGTTTCTATTTCTGTTCCCGGTGTTGCCGATACAAAACTGAATGCTTCTATTTCGACTGGTTCGCTGAACAGAAAGGCAGATGGAGATGGTTGGATCGTAATAGTTCCGAAAGGACAAAACAAGGCAATAATCTCAGTCAATGCACGCTTTGAAGATGAAATAAGATCAATGGGAACGGCTGAATTCAGGGTGAAGAGAGTCCCCGACCCGGTAGCAGAGATCGCAGGCCAGATCGAAGGCCAGATCGAAAAGAATACTTTGATGGCTGCCGCCGCTATCATCCCGGTCATGAAAGATTTTGAGTTTGAACTGTACTTCGAGGTGACCTCCTTTAGAATGGCAACAGTTATTGGAGGCGACTGGATATCAAAACGTAATAACGGAAACCGTTTCTCCGATGAAATGGTATCAATGATCAGAAGTGCCAGAAGAGGACAAAAGTTCTTCTTTGAAAATATCCAGGCCGAAGGACCCGATGGCGTTCCGAGAAGCCTGAACCCAATCAGTTTAGAAATAAAATAAATGATTATATAGGAGGTCAAAATGAAAAAATTATTGCTGGTTTCCACACTATTCCTGCTTTTTGCAGTACCTGGAAATGTCTCTTATGGCCAAATACTCGATAGCCCTCCCCAGGATGGTGTCTTTAGCGACCTGGAGCCCGATATCAGGCCGATACCCTATCCACCGCTCAGAGATGCTGATGTGATGTGGGCGAAAAGAATATGGCGGGAGATTGATATGAGACAGAAAATCAACCAGCCATTCTACTTTCCCATAGAACCACATAATAACTGGAGAAATTTTATGACTGTCCTGATGGATGCTCTTAAAGAAGGCTCTGTTACTGCTTATGATATTTCCAATACCGATGAATTCCTGGTCCCATTAACTTATCAGGAGATCATTACCAGGCAGATCGATACCATTCACAGGGTGCTTACACGTCCTTATCCTCCTTATGATGAGTATGATACGGTTATTTATTCAGAATTCGATGCGACCAGGGTTATGCGACTCAGGCTCAAGGAAGACTGGTATTTTGATAAAAAGCGCTCCCAGATGATGGTGCGCATTCTCGGTATTTGCCCGGTCATGATCAAAGAACGCGAAGGTGAAGAATTTACGGAACCCATGTTCTGGATATATTTTCCTGAAGCCAGACCGGTGTTTGCTCAGGCTAAAGTGTTCAACCGTAAAAATGATGCTGCCAGAAGATCCTATGATGAGGTCTTTATGAAAAGGATATTCAATAGCTATATCTATAAGGAACAGAACGTTTATGACCGTCGTATTTCGGAATATGCCCAGGGATTGGATGCCCTGCTTGAATCAGAACGGGTCAAAGACGATTTGATGATGTTCGAACACAGCATTTGGGAATACTAAGGTTCAGGATGAACCTTTTATAAGTTCAAAGTAACAAAGATTTCTTCTCCTTACCCCAGTCCTTTTCTTACTTTTGTTATGCAATATTATTGCTATGGCAAGATCATTCCTGGATACACCCATTGAATACCTGAAAGGGGTAGGCCCCAAAAGGGCGGCTTTGCTTCGAAAGGAAGCAGGGATCTTTACTTTTGAGGACCTGTTGTTTTATTTTCCGTTCAGGTACATCGACCGTAATAAAATTTATAAGATCGGGGAAATCAACAGTGACCTGGCATATGTACAGCTTAAAGGAACGATATCAGATGTCAGGCTCATTGGCGTGAGAAGAGCAAAGCGCTTAACGGCACTCCTGACCGATGATACCGGACAGATTGAATTGGTGTGGTTCCAGGGAATAAAATGGGTCATGGATACCTTCACTTCCGGATTGGAGTATATTGTTTTTGGTAAACCCTCCATTTTTAACAGAAAATTCAATATCGCACACCCCGAAATAGAGTTGGCAGAGACATACGAAAAGACCATGGGAAGTGGACTGCAGGGCATCTACAGTACAACCGAAAAACTCAAAAGAAGCGGCCTCAATAATAAAAACCTAATTAAGCTGATGAAGACATTGGTTTCCAGGGTCCCCGGAAATATCAGAGAAACTCTGCCTGATGAGATCATGAAAAGGCTTAGCCTCACCGGCAGAGAACAGGCACTTCTCAGTATTCATTTTCCTGAGGATCAGAGATCGCTTCAAAAAGCCCGGGCCAGGCTGAAGTTTGAAGAGCTGTTTTTCATACAGTTGCGCCTGCTGAAAGAAAAGATCATCAGGATACAAAAGGTCAACGGTCGTAAATTTTCACTTGTAGGGGATTATACAAATGATTTTTATAATGAAAAACTGCCTTTTGAGCTCACGGAAGCCCAGAAACGAGTGATTCGTGAGATCCGGAAGGATATTGGGTCAGGCAGGCAGATGAACCGTTTGCTGCAGGGTGATGTAGGCAGCGGCAAGACCCTGGTGGCGCTAATGAGCATGCTGATTGCCCTCGATAACGGATACCAGGCCTGTATAATGGCGCCTACCGAGATACTGGCCATGCAGCACTATAATTCCATCTCTACACTGATAGAAGGCCTGGATATTGAACTGGAGCTGCTTACCGGATCTACGCGGGCTTCTTCCAGAAAGCATATTCTCGAACAATTGCTCTCGGGAAAATTACAGATCCTGATAGGTACCCATGCTTTGAT
>DAOWEV010000150.1 GCA_030638325.1 Bacteroidales bacterium | reverse complement strand
GTAAGATACAAGCTTCCTGAAGAGCGTGCATATTCCCGGAAAGCGCCCTATCAGTTTGGCTGGGACTGGGGCCCAAGGCTGGTCACCAGCGGCATCTGGCGACCTGTATACCTGCAGGCATGGAATGTTGCACAGATAGGGTACAGCCAGGTGATCACAGATCAAATCGAGGATGAAATTGCCAGGTGTAAGGCTGTCATTGAAGTGGAAGCCATCAGGGAAGCTGAGATTTTGTGCAACATTAACATTGGAAGGGATATTGTTAAAAGTAAAAAAGTCAAGCTTAAAGAAGGCTGGAACAGGGTGATAATACCATTCTTAATAAAAGATCCTGAACGATGGTGGACGCATGATCTGGGAAATCCCTTCTTATATGAATTGACCACCAGCCTCAATTCCGGGAATACGAACCTGGATGAAAAGAAGCAAAAATTCGGGTTGCGCACTATTGAACTGGTGCAGGATCAGGATTCAACAGGTAAAAGTTTTTATTTCAAACTGAATGGGATACCTGTTTTTATGAAAGGAGCCAATTATATCCCGCAGGATAATTTCCCCTCAAGAGTGAGTCCGGCACGGCATAAAGCTTTGATTGAAAGTGCAATATCTGCCAACATGAATATGCTCCGGGTTTGGGGTGGCGGGATCTATGAAGAAGATCTTTTTTATGATCTCTGTGATGAGAATGGGATCCTGGTATGGCAGGATTTTATGTTTGCCTGTACCATGTACCCCGGCGACAGCTCTTTTGTTGCAAATGTGAGGCAGGAGGCCATCGATAATGTCATACGTTTACGGAACCACCCGTCGATTGCTTTGTGGTGTGGAAACAATGAAATAGACGAAGGCTGGCATAACTGGGGATGGCAAAAAAGATTTGGTTATTCTGAAAAGGACTCAAGGGAAATTTGGGGTGCTTATCAAAAAATCTTTCACAAAGTATTGCCGGGTGTCATAAAGAAGTATGACAAGGGGCGTATGTATTGGCCGAGTTCTCCAAAGATCGGCTGGGGGCATGAAGAATGCATGTACCAGGGAGATATGCATTACTGGGGTGTATGGTGGGGGAAAGAGTCTTTTGAAGTTTATAAAAAGAAGATCGGACGGTTCATGAGCGAATACGGTTTCCAGGGTTTTCCTGATATGCAAACCATACATGCATTTACCTCTGCTGAGGACCTGCAACTGGAATCTCATGTTATGGATGTGCATCAAAAACATCCTTTTGGTATGGAAAACATACAGTTATACATGAAACGTGACTATAAGGTGCCGGGCTCGTTCGAAGACTATGTTTATGTAAGTCAATTGAACCAGGCAGAAGGCATTCGTACTGCACTTGAAGCCCACCGCAGGGCACGACCATTTTGTATGGGAACCCTGTACTGGCAGTTGAACGATTGTTGGCCTGTGATATCGTGGTCAAGTATCGATTATTACAACCGTTGGAAAGCTTTGCATTATTTTACCAGGAAAGCTTTTGCCGACATCCTTGTTTCTCCCGTTATCGAAAATGGAAAACTAAGGGTGTATATTGTTTCCGATAAGAGACAGGATGTGAAAGGAAGCCTCACCCTGACCTTATTCGATTTTACCGGGTCGGCATTATGGTCTTCTGACGAAGAGATAGTGATCTCCGGAAATTCCAGCGATATTTATTGGGAAGAAGATACTTCATTATGTTGCCGGGGTCATGATCTCCGGAACATTGTTTTTCATGCAAAGCTGGCCACCGATAACCAGGTCATATATGATAATAACTTGTATTTTGTTCCTGTAAAAAAGCTGGCCCTGAAACCATCGGCCCCGACCCTTAGGGTCAGATGTGACCCTAAGGGTTGGGGGGTCAGCCTCGAAACCGGCTATCTAACTAAGAATATCAGGCTTTCACTTCCAAAATATAACGGCCGTTTTTCTGATAACTATTTCGATCTTATACCGGGAGAAACCAAAGTAATAAGGTACCTTCCGGAGCCGGGTTACAATGCCGGTCCGGAAAGATTCTTGAAAGATCTTCAGGTAAAAACCCTGGCAGATATCTATCATTAAAAATAATTTTAAGATTAGTGGTAACTATTATAGTTGTTATATATCATACAAATATTTTTCTTCATATTAAATTCTAAGCACTAATTTCTAAATCCTAAACAATCTCAAAATTCAAATTTTCCAATGTTTAAAACTATGTTGTTGTAAGTTTTTTTATAAATACCCTTACGTTTGCAGCAAAAAGAAAGATTCTTCCCTCAAGATCATACTGTTTTGAATTTTGCACTTCTGTCATTTAAATTTGTTTAGGATTTAGATATTC
>DAOWEV010000129.1 GCA_030638325.1 Bacteroidales bacterium | reverse complement strand
TCAGTCATCCGCCTACCGCTTACCCTCTTAAGTCAACCGCCTACCGCCTACCGTCAACCGTCACCCGCCTACCGCCTACCGTCAACCGTCAACCGCCTACAGTCCTACCGTCCACCATCCCATCATCTATCGTTAATAACTTGTTTGATAACCTTTCTCCAATTATTAACCCGGAGGCCATAATTTTAAATACTTTTGTACGTTTCATTTGAATATCAAGTAATTCATAACATTTAAAGTATTAATCAACATGGTAAGAACCGGAAACACAATTTTCATCCTGCTACTGGCGCTAACAATCGGATTGGGCCTTGCCGGATGCAAAAGCCAGAAAAAGCTGGCCAAAGAACAGGCTGCTGCGGAATATGCAGCCAAAGTAGATCAGGCCAAAAAAGATCTTTTGTCAATCATCAAAGATGAAAACAACATGACACTGGATGAGAAGGAGCAACTCGTTGAGGATATCCACAACATGAGCCTGGAAGATCCTGAAGTACAGGAATTGCTTTTACAGGCAGATCAGAAACTGGCTTATGAAAGATCGGAAATGAACCGGCTTGAAATGGAAGAAAAACGCCTCGCGGAAGAGGCAAGCCGAAGAACGGAGACCGCGTCTGTGACACTGCACGATTATTTCGGCTCTGTTGCGACTGCTGCCAGTACCTCAGAAGCCAATTTGTATATCAATGAAGCATTGAACCTTTTTGCATCACCGGATACCCCGGTATTGATCATTATCAGCGAGGAAGGTGATGTGATCGACTACGACCGTCCCACTACAATTAAGAATTACCTGAATTACCTTAAGGATACGAAAAACAATATCAACAAGGTAGAACAGGTTACCTATGATGAACATGGAAGAATTAAGGAATTGGTATTAATTAAAAATTAATAAATAATGAAGATGAAGGCTCTAATAATTGGAATAACAGCAATCATTCTCTCCCTGCCGGTCCTGGCACAACAAGATATAAGCCCTGAAAGAAAGGCAGCCATCGACAGCCTGGCGCTGGAAAAGATCAGGGACCTGAGTAAATATATCAGCATCATCGGAAGCAAGGGAACACCGTTTTCCGAAGCCAACCGGGTTATCGACAGAACACTGGAACTTTTTGTTGAAGATGCCGAGATGGGCGTTTCCTCACTTTACAGGGAAGAGATCAAATATTACTCCGTCAGGAAATACCTGGAGCGATTGATGGCGCTGAATTATGACAAGGTTGATATCAAGTGGTATAACATTCAATATATTAGCGACCTGGAACTGCAGCCCGATGGCAGGTATGTGGGTGTCATTACCATATACCAGCGTTTTGAGGGCACCACAGATGACGGCCTTGTTTACAAAGACACGACCAAAAAGGATATTACAGTATATGTCGAACGCAAACAGACCCAGATCGGTGGCAAGTTGATCGGCTTCTGGGATGTGTTGCTGGGAGATATCCGGGTGGCTGAAACCACCAGGTAAATGATAAAAACAACCCTATACATAATCCTGTTCCTCCTGCCCTTCTCTCTTGTGAAGGGGCAAATCGTCGGAGATTACCTCGGAGATGAATCGGATCTGTATGCACAAACGAAACAGGTCAACCAGTTTTTCAGAAGATTCAACGGGGAAGAAGACGCTAAAGGAGACCGCTATTACGCGAGAGACAGGGAATATAGAAGTCCCAGGCTCCGGAAGCAATACCTCAGGATGTTGTTCGATAATGAAAACAGCTTTATCACCGATAAACTGAAAAACGACTTCACCGGTCATGTGCTGGATAAAAAAGACCCGGTGTTCCTTGATTTCCATGGCGGCGAATGGTTTGCCGAGGTTACTACAAAATTCAGGTATTACGGGATTGAAAGGTATCTTACGATGTTCCTGGAACTGGAAGATGACACTATCGGGTCAAAGTGGGTTATCACCAATGTATATTTTGAACCTTTCAGCCATGTCTTTGTGAACCAGGATTCCCTGCGCGTTGCCGGGCAAAAATTCCTGCACCCCCTCAGCCATGAGCTGGACTTCATGAACCTCGTGAAAGCCTTTAATGACAGATCCAGTCTAGAGAACTACCTGGCATGGAAATATGTACCTGACTATCTGACACTTTTTATTTATGAAGTGAAGCGGGGGAATCTGCAGTTCTCTACTATTACCAATGTGAAGTTTCATTTTTTCCAGGTGGATAACTGGTATTTCGAGCTTTCCAATTTTAACAGGAAAGGCTATAACAAAGGCTGGCTGATATCTACCCTGATGAAGATCTCGGAGGAAGACAAGGATGTACTTATTAAATTTATTTACCATGAGTAGATTGTTACTGAAGATGATATCCGTTTTGCTGATTGTTTCATCACCCGGTCTTTTTACACAGGTGCTGGCACAGGATAAACAGGACCAGCATCCAGAGGAGATCGAAAACTACAATGAACAGGTCAAACGCCTGATCGGTTTTATGGAGTTTTCACTGAACACCTTGGGAGACGCGGAAATACCCACAAGGGAAAAAGAGGTGATCATCAATGAAAGCTATTTAAAGGCTTTCCGCGATAATGAAGTCCAGATCGAAGATGACCTGGATGAAAACCGGGAAATGGTCACTCATAAAGCTGTACAGGCATATCTGAAAGATGTGGATTTTTTCTTCAGGAAGGTGGAGTTTGACTATACTATCCAGGATATACAATCCCTCGTGAATGATGAGGGAGAGCTTTATTTCAAGGTGACGGCAAATCGCTCCCTGATTGGCATAACCGTTGATGGAGATTCGGTCAGCAACAACCAGACGAGGTATATCGAGCTGAACCTGGATGAAGACGAACAGGTTCTTAAGATAGTCAGTATTTATACAACCAAGCTGAATCTTGATGCAGAAATGATGGCCTGGTGGAACCGGCTGTCCGATACCTGGAAAGGCATCCTCGGAGATGGTCTTTTCATCAACGACACCATCCCCTTTACGGATATTAAGACCATCACTGATTCTGCCATAGTCCTTTTCATGGATACTACAAGGCTCATTCAGATCGACACCTTTCTTGTTTTTGGCTTCGATACGCTTTTCATAGACGAAACAGACACTGTGCCTGCGCAGTTTTATGATACTATTCCCAATCTGAGCGGCCCGGCTATCCGGATGCTGAAGCATATAATGACAATGGAAGAGCTGGATATTTCAGGCAATCTGAATATTCACAATATCAGGCCCCTTGATGAAATGAGCAAGTTACAATACCTCGATATTTCAAATACCCTGGCCGCCGACCTCTTCCCTTTGAGAAACGTGACCAAACTCCGGATGCTTAACATCTCCGGCACTCCTGTGAGAAGCCTTATGCCAATCATGTACCTTGACAATTTAGAGAAACTTCTTCTTGATAATACAAATATCAGGTCCCTTCAGGCTGCTGAGCAGTTCGAAAAATTGGGACTTCTAAGTTTCAACAACACCCTGGTCGACAGCCTGGATAACCTGAAAAGGCTCAATACAATCAGGGATCTCAGGTTTGAAGACTCCCCGGTGAAGGATTTACAACCCATTACAGACCTGATTAACCTGGAGTTATTGAATTGCTCCGGAACCCGTGTAGTTTCCCTTGACCCGGTTAAGTATCTTATCAAGCTGGAGCGCTTGTATCTTCAGAGAACAGCAGTTGATGAGCTGTCGATGCTGTCAAACCTGAGTGAACTACGCATGATCTATGCGGATGGCAGCAATATCGAAAACCTGAAAGGACTGGGTGGCTTGCCAGTGCTTGAAAAAATTTATTGCGATGACACACCCATCACACAGACGACAGCAAATGAATTCATGGGCAACAATCCCGGTGTGCTGGTGATCTATGAATCGGAAGCCCTCACAAAGTGGTGGGAAAGCCTTCACGATGAGTGGCAGCAGGTATTTTCCTCACTTGTAGTCTTAGATACGGTACCTGCCAAAGAACAACTTCATGAGATAACCCTGATTGAAGAGATCGATATCTCCGGCAACCAGAATATCTCATCGCTTGACCCTCTGATAAAGCTTGCAGGGTTAAAAGTACTTTATTGCCAGGGATCTGCCATCACCAGCCTGGAGCCTTTGAAAGACCTGATCGACCTGCAGGAGTTAAACTGCTCAAACACCGGCATTACAGACCTCTCCCCTCTCGGGGGCCTCAAGAACCTGACTAAACTGGATCTTTCCGGCACCGGCATTACAAGCCTTACAGGATTGTCAACTGTGATGGATATGAATGTTCTGAACATTGAAAATACCAGTATCGATGATCTCATGCCGCTGAAAGATATTCCTGCGCTGGAGGTCATTTATTGTGATAATACAGCGGTAGATCAGGCGAGTGCGAGCAGATTACAGGGAACAAGCCCGGAATGCCTGATCGTTTACAGAACCCCGGAACTCAAGGCCTGGTGGGGATTCCTAAGTACTGCATGGGAGGATATCTTCAGGGAGCATACCACGGTAGATGAAAACCCCACAAAAGAGCAATTGCACAGGGTTGCCGGCCTTCGGGAAATTAATTTTGACAACAACAAATCTGCCCTGAACCTGGAACCGCTCTCCAAACTTGCAAGGCTTGAAACGCTGAGCTTTTCTGATGCACAGATCTCATCGCTGGGGCCCGTAGCGGACTTATACAGACTGAAGAAGCTGAATTTCTCAAACAACCCGATAGAAGACCTGGATCCACTCCTAGAGTTGTCGGACCTGAGTACGTTGAATTTTCAAAACACCCCTGTAAAAGACATGAAGGTGCTCACCGGGCTGACATCACTTGAAAAATTAGACTGCTCCGGAACACAGATCAAAAAGCTGAACCCGCTTTTCACCCTTTACTCATTAAAAGAACTGGAGTGTTACAACACCGGGATAAAAAGCCTGAAGCCCCTGGAAGACCTTCCCGGTTTACGCCTCCTCAAGTGTTATAACACCAAGCTCAATGCTAAGAAGGTTAAGAGTTTTGAGGCAATGAAACCGAAGTGTGAGATGGTGTACTATTAATTTACAGTTTACAATTTTCAATTTACGGTTTACGAAATGGTTTGCGCCCCCTACTTTGTAAATTGTAAACTGTAAACTGTAAATTGTAAATTAAGCTGAGCCCTCTTTTCACCCTTAACTCATTAAGAGAACTGGAGTGTTACAACACCGGGATAAAAAGCCTGAAGCCCCTGGAAGACCTTCCCGGTTTACGAAATGGTTTGCGCCCCCTACTTCGTAAATTGTAAACTATAAACTGTAAATTGTAAATAAATACGCTTTTCAACAGGTATATTTTCTCTTCTCGCCGATTAATACTAAACATCAATCATGAATAGAATTGAGATTGAAAACAGGTTGATCGAATTCACCATTAAGATCATTACCCTATGCAGGAATTGTGAATTTGATCAATATACGGGGCATTTACTAAAGCAAATTACAAGATCAAGTTCTTCTTCAGCATTAAACTATGGTGAAGCACAAAGTGCAGAATCTTCAAAGGACTTTTTACATAAACTTAGTTTAGTTCTTAAAGAATTGCGCGAAACTCAAATCAATATCAAGATCCTGAAAAAGAGCGGAGTATGCAAAAATGATATCTCAATAGAAGATGCTCTGAACGAGGCTAATGAGTTGGTGGCAATATTTCAAAAATCGGTTAATACGGCAAGAAAAAGAAGATAATTTACAGTTTACAATTTACAGTTTACAATTTACAGTTTACAATTTACAATTTCTGCTTAACTTTGTCGAAAACATGTTGAAAAACCAGGAAGATACCATTTGTGCCCTCGCAACAGCTCCCGGTTCCGGGGCCATTGCCGTGATCAGGGTAAGCGGAGAAGAATCGCTTTCGCTTTGTGAGTCGGTATTTACTCCAAAGAAAAAGGGTGTCAGGATCAGCGAGGCAGATACCCACACCATTCATTTTGGAACGATCGGAACCGATGAAGGCATGCTGGATGAGGTGCTGGTCAGCGTCTTCAGAAAGCCCCATTCCTATACGGGGGAAGAAGCCGTTGAGATCTCCTGTCATGGCTCTGAATATATACAACAGAAGATCATCGAGCTGATGATACAAGAGGGCGCCAGGCTGGCTGAGCCCGGAGAATTCACCCTCAGGGCTTTCCTGAACGGAAAATTTGACCTGAGCCAGGCCGAAGCCGTGGCCGATTTGATAGCAGCCTCTTCCAAATACTCCCACGACCTGGCCCTGGAGCAAATGAGGGGCGGGTTTTCCGGCAAGATCATGGAATTGCGCGCCCGGCTTGTTAATTTCACATCACTCATAGAGCTGGAGCTCGATTTCAGTGAAGAAGACCTGGAATTTGCAAACCGTGAAGAGCTCCTGAAGCTGCTGAAAACCCTGGGGGCAGAAATCACCTCTCTCATCTCCTCTTTTTCTTATGGGAACGTGATAAAGACCGGCATTCCCGTGGCCATCATCGGGAAACCGAATGTGGGCAAATCAACCCTGCTGAATGCCATCCTGAATGAGGAACGGGCTATTGTATCAGAGATCCCAGGGACTACACGTGATACGGTGGAAGACACCATTGTGATCGGCAATTATTCTTTCCGGTTCATAGATACGGCCGGGTTGAGAAAATCAAGGGGTAAAATCGAGACCATCGGGATTGGGCGAACTTATGAAAAGATCAGTCAGGCCGGCATCATCCTCTATGTTTTTGACGTCAGCACAACCGGCTGCAGCGAAATCAGGAACGATCTTGCCGAATTCAAAAAGCACCTGACTGCCGCAGAAACAGTCAGGCCAGGCATGGAGAAGAGATTCATTTTCATTGCCAATAAGACAGATTTGCTAATAGAGGCCCCGAAACATTTCTCTGATTTTGTGGAGATGGATTGTATTTTCATTTCAGCCAAGCGAAAAGAGAACATTAACCTGATCCCGGAAAAGCTGGTAGAAGCGGTAAAAGACCTGCAGCTCCAGGACAGGAATATCGTATCCAATGTACGTCATTACGAAGCCCTCAACAAAGCCAGCGAATCTATTGATGCCGTGATCTCAGGTTTAAAAAACAATCTCCCGACCGACCTGCTCACCATCGACATCCGGAACGCCCTCTTTCACCTCGGTGAGATCACCGGTGAGATCACCACCGATGAGATTCTGGGGAATATTTTCGCGAATTTTTGTGTTGGAAAGTAACCGGCACAAACCAAACAAATACCAACTTTATAAAAAAGCTGTGTTAAGCCCTGTAAATGGGCTTTTTTAATTTCATAATGTTAATAATTATTTTGTTTTATTACTTGTTTGTTTTGTACCTTTTTGTACCTTTGTTGTACCTTGAAGGGCTGAGGTACAAAATCAGCCCTAATATTGGCGAAATTATGGCACGTTAAGACACTTTTAGACATACAAAGACACATAAGGATACAAAAATGAGTTCAAATATTGAGGTACAACGAATTTGCCAGTTTTGCGGGAAAGAATTTACAGCCAAAACAACAGTAACAAAATATTGCGGGGACACGTGCGCTAAACGAGCTTATAAAGCCAGGAAAAAAGATGAAAAGATTGAAAACTCTAATAAAGAAACCTACCTTATCAAAATACAACCTATTGAGGAACTTAAAGCAAAACCATTTTTAAGCATTTCTGAAACCTGTAAACTGTTAGGAATAAGCAGACGTACTATTTACCGAATGATTGAACGGGGCGAACTCAATACAGGTAAAGCCGGAAGGCGTACCATATTAAGACGTTCTGACCTTGAAAAGATATTTGATTAAAAAATTAAAACATAACCAATGGCAACAAAGGTAACATTAAGGCAAAAAGGTATTTCAAAAGGCAGAAAAAGCCTGTACCTTGACTTTTACCCACCGATACCACACCCCGAAACAGGAAAGCCGACACGAAGGGAATTTTTGGGGCTTTACGTTTTTAATAAACCTAAAAACCCATTTGATAAACAACACAATAAAGAGACCATTCATCTTGCGGAACAGATAAGACAGAAAAGGGAGAACTTTATTAATAAACCCGAAATTTATAATGAATACGAAAAGGAACAGTTAAGAATTAAAGAACTGGGCGAACAAAATTTTGTTGAGTATTTCAGGCAGTTGGCACATAAGCGTAAAAACTCAAATCAAAACAATTGGGTTTCAGCACTCAACTACCTTGAAGCCTATACTAAAGGAAATTTGAAATTTGCCAAACTCAACGAAAAATTTTGTGATGACTTCAAAGAACACCTACTTACTACCAAAAGCATAAAGAGCAACAAAACCACACTTTCAACCAATTCAGCCCTTTCCTATTTCAATAAAGTAAAAGCAGCATTAAAACAAGCGTACAAAGACGGCATATTACAAGCCGACCTGAACGCCAAAATAAAGCCCATTAAGGCAGCCGAAACACAAAGGGAATATCTTACCATTGAGGAACTAAATCAGCTTGTAAAAACCCCTTGCAATGATGTTATATTGAAACGTGCAGCATTGTTTTCTGCCCTTACCGGGTTGAGGTTTTCCGATATTCAAAAACTGGTTTGGGGAGAACTTGAATACATTGAAGGACAGGGCTATTTTATTAAATTTACGCAACAGAAAACCAAAGGCGTTGAGACATTACCCATTTCAGAACAGGCATACAACCTACTGGGCGAACAGGGAAACCCCAAAGCCAAAGTATTTGAAGATTTGAAATATTCAGCCTACCATAACAAACACCTGTTTCAATGGATTGGAGCAGCCGGGATAACAAAGAATATTACCTTTCATTGTTTCAGGCATACGTTTGCCACCTTGCAATTAGCTAACGGAACAGATATTTACACGGTTTCAAAAATGCTGGGGCACCGTGAACTAAAAACTACACAGATTTACGCTAAAGTAGTGGACAAGGCTAAACGTGAAGCAGCCGACAAAATAAAACTGGATTTGTAAAACTATTAAAGCATAAAGGACAAATGAATAATATTAAAATAATCAATCCCGAAGGAGTTATTAAGGCAATAACCAAATGCAATAACAGGCAATTTGGTGAACTTAGTAACAATGATTTTGAAATTGAATTTAGTGAAATAAAGCCAATTAAAGGATATGAACAACCTGTAAATAATGAAACAGGCGAACAGTTCCCTAATTGTTGTATTTGGCATAAAAACATTTATGAACAAACCTTAAAATGGTTTGAAAAATTCCCTGATTGTTGTCAATGGCATAAAAAACTAATCGGTCAAAACTGGTTTGATAAGAACAATTACATAGAGGTTGCCAGTAAGGTT